>CAMOCC010000015.1 GCA_946610035.1 uncultured Verrucomicrobiota bacterium | reverse complement strand
AGGGAAGAGGGAAGAGGGGGATAATTTGGAGACGCGGCTTCCAGCCGCGTTAATCTAGTGATTGGTCTGCGACTACTTTAGCGTCTTGACGCGGCAAGATGCCGCGTCTCCATGGGGGTGCAAATGGGGTATGGTGAAGAGGGGAAGAGGGGGTTAATTTGGAGACGCGGCTTCCAGCCGCGTCAATCGAGTGATTGTTATGCGACTACTTTAGCGCCTTGACGCGGCTGGAAGCCGCGTCTCCAAAACTATACGGGGACTGCCCCTCTCTGCACCTTGACGCGGCTGGAAGCCGCGTCTCCATGGAGGTGCAAATGGGGTATGGGGAAGAGGGGATGTGGGAAGTGGGGGTTAATTTGGAGACGCGGCTTCCAGCCGCGTTAATCGAGTGATTGTTATGCGACTACTTTAGCGCACTTGACGCGGCTGGAAGCCGCGTCTCCAAAACTATACGGGGACTGCCCCCTCTGCCTTGACGCGGCAAGATGCCGCGTCTCCAAAACTATACGGGGACTGCCCCCCCTCTGCCTTGACGCGGCTGGAAGCCGCGTCTCCAAAGGGGTGCATATTAGAAGCCATTGTCATTCGAACTTAAGGCCGAGGGGCTTGAAGCCTGGCGCTGACTTCTTGACGGCGAATCGGATTACGCTCGCGCCTGCGGGAACCTTGATCCTTCCGAGTGTCTCGACATGCCGCTCGCCGCGGGTGATCAGAAGCTCTTTGCTCACCGGCTTGCCGCCGTCGGACGCGATTACGACCTCCGCCCTTCCGTGGGACGTATAGACCATGCTCACCTTCATCGCCTTAGCCTCGGGACAAGTCACCGTGTAGAGCGCCCAGTCTCCGTCGGACCAGCGGCCTTTCTGCTTATGGCGGTGGGTGCGCGGACGATCCTCAAGCGGATAGTAGTCCCAGTCGGAGATCCGGATAACGCCAGGGAGCTTGTGCGCGCCCGAGACGCGCCTGCCCTTCACCCAGGTCACGGGATCGCCGCGCATCCACTTAGTGCGCGTCTTCGTGAGCGTTCCCCATCCGCAGTATTCGTAGTACCAGTTCGGGCCGAAGCCCCACGTCTCGCAGCCGTTGTTCGCAAGCGTGTCCTCCACGGACTTCCTGAGCCACTTGCACTTTTCGTCGGGAACGCCCTTCACGATCGAGTAGTGCATCAGCGCGGCCGTGCGCGGTGCTCCAGGGCCGCCCTGCGCGCCGCGGCCATGCGGGGACGGCTTGAGCGCCGTCCAGCGGGCGGAGCGGGTGTAGGCCTTGTAGAAGAGTCCGTTCTCGAACGTCGCCTCGTCTTCCTTGTCCGTATACCCGGTCGGCATCCAGTCGCTGAGGTTGTAGCGCAGGTTCCACTCGAGCCCGAGCAGGATGCGGTTGTCGAGCGCGCCGTAGAGGTCGTCGCCCTGGCTCCAGAACATCTCGGCAATGCCGACGTAGTTGAAGAGCCCGTAGTTCGTGTGCGCCATGTCGCGGCACGTCTCCTCGCACTGTCCGTTCTTGTAGATGTAGTACTTCAGGAGCTCGTCGAATCCCCAGTCCTCCTCGTTGCCCCGGCTGAAGCGGCCCTTGCGCGAATGGCAGTACTCGCCCCACTCCGAGTTGTGGCCCCACGTCTCGCTCGGCCACCACGGAAGCTTCAGGGGCCCCGTCGGATACGGCTCGTCGTCCGGGCGGTGCCTGAGCCCCATGAGATAGTTCCACACGCGGTCGTACTTCTTCGTGTCGTCGAGGAAGATCGCCATCGCGAGGAGTCCCTTGAATCCGCTAAGCCCCTGGTTGCCCCAGCGCGCGGAGTCGCCGTTCTTTATCGCCTGGTAGAACACGTCGTTGAGGACCTTGCGGAACTTCGCCTTGTCCGCCTCGGCCCATCCGGGGTAGTCGCGGATGAGCTCCGCCGCCTCGACGAGGAGGAATATCTTGCCGTTGTCGAGCGCGGGGGTTCCAGTCTTCCACGGGTCCTTGTAGAGGACGGACGCATTGATGAGATCGCGGGCCCGCTGCGCGTAGCCTTCGTCACCCGTGAGGCGCCACATGAGCGCCTGGTCGTGCGCGAAGCGCCCGTCGAATCCGATAGTGTTGTTGAATCCGCGCAGGTCCTCGCCGCGCCACGGAGCCTTTACGCCGTGCCCGGCCCAGCGAGAGCCCGCAAGCGCGTCGAAGCAACGCTTCCACGGCTGCACTCCGGCGTCGACCATGGCCTTCATGCGGTCGAGGTCGCCCTGAGTGTAGCTGATGCCGGGGTGGATGAACACCTTGCCGTCCGAGTTCCGCGGCGCACGCGGATCAACCGATTTCGCAGGCGCGCATAGCGCCGTGTCCGCCATGCAAAATGCCGCAACCCACAGCAAGGTGCATATGACGTAGCGGATGAAGCGGATGCCGTTCATTGGCCGATTCATAAGCATAGATCTCCTGATACCGTGCGCGGGACTTCACGGACGCATTATTCCCATTTCGTAAGCCCGGTTCACTGCGGCGACTGTGTTCGGCACGTCGAGCTTCGCCATTATCGCCCTGGTGTGCGAACGGACGGTCTCGAACCCGATGCCGAGTATGACACCAACCTCCTCGCGCGTCTTTCCGAGAGCAAGATAGCGAAGCACGTCGAGTTCGCGCTGCGACAGTATGCACGGGACCTTCGGCAGCTCCTCCTCGATGAACGGAGCGCCCGCAACGGCGTCGCGGAACGCCTGGAGAAGCCGCTTGTGGTCGACGTTCTTGGGCAGATAGCCGGAAGCGCCCATCTTGCGCGCGCGCTCAAGCTCCTCCTGGAGCGGCATCCCGGCGAGAAGAATGGCCTTGATGTCCGGAATGAACCTCCGCAGCTTGGCAAGTGTAGCGAATCCGTCCATCCCCGGCAGTCGTATGTCAAGCGCCACGACGTCGGGAAGCGCTTCCACGACCTTGCTAGCGGCGGACTCCCCGTCGGCAGCGGAAGCGACGACCGTGAATCCGTGCGCGCTTTCGAGCATCGCCTCGAGTCCCTCGCGCACGACGGGATGGTCGTCGACTATCATTACCTTGATCATACCGGAACCTCCACTTTAACTTCCGTTCCCTTTCCCAGTTCGCTGGTCAGCGAGAACGTCCCGCCGAGGGCGCGGGCACGGTCACCCATGCTTACGAGCCCCAGTCCGCGCGAATGCGCCGTAACGTCGAATCCAGAGCCGTCGTCCTTTACGACAAGCACGAGCCGCCCCTTTTCAAATGCAACCGAAACGTCGACGTGGCGCGCTCCTCCGTGCTTTATCGCGTTGCCGACGGACTCCTGGAGTATCATCAGCAGCCCGCCCGCGATCGTCCTCGCAAGCGCAGGCTCGCGCCCGGTGCTCGTGATGCTTACCACACCCTCCCAATGGGCCATTCTACCCGAGACGTACCGGAAGAGGTCGATCAGGCGTCCCGGGCCCTCGCTCTCCTCCTGTAGCCCCCAGAGGACAGTACGAAGCTGGCTCTGCGTATGGACAAGGTTCGCAGTCGCCTTTTCGAGCTGCTCGCGCACCTTGTCGGCATTGTCCTCGGCAAGCCAGTTGAGCGCCGCCGAAATCTGGAACATCGTACCGGCGAGAAGCTGCTGGAAGTCGTCGTGGAGATCGTGCGAGAGCCTAAGCCTCTCGCGCCGCACTCCGTCCGCAATTGCGTTTTCTCGCAGCGCGCGCTCGATGACCTTGACCTGCCTGTTCACCGTCCTGCGGAGAACCGCCACCCAGACGACGAGCGCCAGCCAGACCGTTATCGCTCCTCCGCCGAGAATGGAAAGCCGAAGCGGCGTCCAGAACGGCGGCGCCGTCAGAACCTCCAGGTCGGCGGGGGACGAAAGCATCAGCGTCGGCATCGTAATGCCAGTGAACACCGGCTGCGTAGCATGCAGCGGAAGCGTCACGTAGGCGTAAGTGCCCTTCGCGCGCACGATCGCGCCAGTCTCCAGCCCTGCCGGGAGAGGACTGCTGGAAGGGATCGCGAAGGAAACGGAAATGCTTCCGCCCCCATCCGATATCTGAAGCTGCACCGAGCTGTGCCGTCTGTTGACATCGAAGACACATCCCTCGACAGAGATGCGGCGCGCGAAGCGGTCCGGTCCGGGCGAGCCGGACGCGGGATGCTCGTTGAGTTGCGTCGGTGTGGCGTTTTCGTATCCTGGGATGAGGCTTTCGTCATGACCCACTACCTTGACGGAGCAGTGGTCGATTCTGTTGTTGACGGTCTGGCGCAGGACCTCGCCGCCGACCTCAACGACATCGCCTATCGACGGAGCCGACACATCTCGGGCGAGGCCGGCGCGCCACCACTCGCCGTCGTCGGTGTGCATGAAAAAACACGGCGCGTCCTGTCCGGAGAATGTCACTACGCCGCGCAGGGTCCGTTTCCCATGCGCGACGGTGACTTCGTATGCGCCGGCGCACAGCGTGCAAAACGCCGCGGCGGCGCAAGCGAGGATGGACAGCGTCTTCGTTTTCATGCTTGCATCACCTGAATATGATCATCACCCCGCTGGACTTGCGTCTCAACACCGCGCCGACGTAGGCGGGAGTTTCGCCGACGGCAGGGAACGACTTGAAGCGGACGCCCCACCTTGCCGCTGCGGAAGTATTCAGCACAGCTCCGTCCACAAGCAGCTCCGTCTCCGGCTTGTAGCCAGGATTGGTCGGCAGCTTCGCGACGAGATATTCTTCGTCAAGGTTAAGCGCCGCGAACTGCGCCTGCGTCATCGCGACGCGGATCTTCACAGAGGGATCTATCGTGACAGTATCGCCTGTAAGGTCGGTTACAGTGTCATCTGTCGGGAGGTTGAACGCAAGTCCGCCCGCACTCACGGTAAGCGTCGAACCATCCACCATCTGAAAAGTCGTACCAAGCTTCAGCCAGGAATCCGCGCCGACCTTGGTGAACGAGAAAGCATTGCCGATGAAGGGTCCGTTTATCACCGACTCGCCTCCGCTTCTTTCTCCAACGACAATTCCTGTTCCCGTCTCCGTCACGCGAAGGCTCGTGGACGCCACAGGCTGATATAGTTCGCCGACATGAAACGTTTCGTTCTGCGCATCCGCAAAATCCACGACACGGTTGCCGTTGTCAGTATCGATTATCCACTTGCCTGCGGCGGACGTCGCATTTGCGCCGTGGAAACCCGTATCGGCCTGATCCGAAACGTGCTTCAGCGTAAACACGCCTGCAAACTGGCTGTTGTCGCCGGAAGGACGCGGACCTCGTTCCCCGTTAGTTCGCATCGTCACCTCGCCGTCGCCGGAGAACTGACCGTACATAAACATGTTCGCCTTGTTTGCATAAACAGTATTTGATGTCCCTTCAAAAATCTCAAAGTCATTCCAGCATTTCGTTCCATCGGTATTATCATGGCCAAACCGCAATGATGCTCCCTTCATGCGCACTTGCGCAGAACCAAGTCCTCCATTATGATCCTCCAAACTGACGCCAGCGCAAAGCTCAAGCACCCCCTTGAATGCGCCATCATTGAAACTTCCAAACGGTGTAGGAATCCACACACTGAATGATCCTCCAGACAATGACAGGGTGCCATATCCAGAAAAGGAAGCGACTATCACCTGTGGCTTTGAGAGCTTCATCGTACCGCCTAACTCGATCTCTGTAGGTTGAGTATGCTCTGCTTCTATCGTAACGACCGCGCCGTTTTCCACGACAATACGCCCCGTTCCACCGATTGTCAGACTAGGTGCGGAAACAGTTCCTGCAAGAATCAATGTGCCGTTGTTGGTAAACTTCCCTGCTGAAAGAGATGATTCATCAGCACCAAGAAGACGCACCGCGCAACCTTCCTCCGAAGTGACAGTCACATCCTTGGCATTGGCTACAGACGCCACACTGAAAGTATTCGTGACGCCGACATCACCGTCTTTCGCCACCTCGAGAACAACCTTGTGTCCTACGCCGATAGTCTCAAGATTCCCCTCTGGTTCAACACCCGTGAATATGTATGTTGTCCATGCCAAGGGCTCAGCATTTTCGATAAGCGTATTATTCCCGTTGTAGAATTCCCATGCATCACTACCATAACGTGCTGTTACAGGGGCGTTCTCGGAAACGGCCAACGAGACAGAAAGCGTTCCGCTTTCAAGAGTCCACGTGTATGCATAGAAACCATTGTTCGAAGGAAGGGCAAAATTATCTTCTTTCGTGTAAGATGTGTCAATGCCTGTCATGAGTACATAAGTCGTATTGGTAAGCGCATCAACAGGGTCGATGGCGACGGCTATCTTAGCACCTTCGCCAAGCGTGTTGTTGGAACCGGTCAGCGCGATCGGACCAACTCCGCCGTCAATAACGAACTTGAACGTGCGGTTGAGGTCGAGACTGGAGGAAATCGTGAGCATGCCGGTTCCCTTCTTGCCTATCTGGCCGTTGCCTACAAGTCCATCGGCGTTTCCAAGCGTCGCCGGCACAGTAACCGCATAGCCTGCCGTGTCGAACATGGCACCGCCAGGCCCGATCTTGACAGGAAGCGAACCGCTGCTCTGAATAAACGTTCCCTGATTGCCTCTCGCACGCAGCGTGCCACCGTTCAGATTGAGATTGCCCGAACCTTTTCCGACGATGAGTTGCGTACATTCAACCACGCCGCCATTAAGATTGATCGTGCCAGTTCCGGGGTCTCGACCAAAATAGATGCGCTGTTCAGAGACAAACTTTCCGTCGGAAATGTCAAGGGTTCCGTCCGCACCCGCCCACCGACCAAAGTCGACATCATTCTTACCAACGAAAGAGCCGCCGTCGAGAATTAGCGTTCCTGTTGAGGTTCGACCTATACTAGAATACGAATTGACGGTTACGGTGCCGCCTTTGATGACAAGCGTTCCCGTGCCTTTGTCGCTACTGCCGGACACTCCCGATCCGCCGACAAAGAGTTCGGTGCCGGCAGTTATGCTGCCGCCGTTTCCAACCTCGACACTGCCTTTGCCCTTCACACCAATTTCCAGATTTCCTGAAAGCGTCATAGTTCCGCCGTTAATCGTCAGGGTGCCATCGGACGCCGTGTTTGCCCTGCCGAGCCAGCATGAAGCTGCCGAGATCGTGCCGCCATCAACATCCATTACACCCGTCCCGCCGTCGCTGCCGATGTTTACAGCCGTCGAGAAATCAAACTTTCCGTCTTCTATTGTAAGATACCCCGCACCTTGGTCGCGCCCCACGGTAAGGCTCAGGTTATTGAAGTTACCCGTTGTCTTCAAACCGCAACTTGAATTGTCAGGATTGAACGTCACATGACTACCGTCAACCCACACCGACTTCCCGTCTGGAAGTGATGTGTATGAACTGAAGCGAACAGTAGCATTGTCAATATTCTTGAAAACATAGTGATCGGAAGTATTGCCCCAAACGTCTTCCCAGTAGGCGTCAGTTTTGCTTCCTGGCCAGTACGCATCGCCAGAAGCCGCAAGCGACAAAGCGCATGCGGCGATTGCCAAACCGGTTGAAATATGCTTGTTTTCCTGCATTTTGACATTCCTCCCTCTTTGTTGGTAAATATTATAGCATAATCGGGAGGCGAATTACTCCCACTTTAGGGGGGGGGGGGGGGGGGGGGGGGGGGGCGGTTCGATTGTGTGATGAGGAGTTTCGGTATTGGATAGCCAGAGATGGAGAGAGGGAGAAAGAGGAGGCTAAATTGTTTGGAGACGCGGCTTCCAGCCGCGTCACTGATTAGGGGACTTTAATCCACTCAAGGTCGAGGTGTTTGCCCTTGGTGCGGAAATCAAGCTTCACGAGATTGCGCTTCGGCGGGTTGTTGAGCGTAAAGGCGAACTCCTTCCATTCGCGGCCCGTCGCGGGAAGCTTCACCTTCTCGACGTACACACGCTTTTCGCACGTTTCAGGATCGGCGAACTCGGTATTGTAGTCTTCGGGGTTTATGATTCCAATCCCGCTCTGTCCGTCGCAACGGTAGCGGATCGTGTACTCGCCCGGCTTCGGCAGAGGCCAGCGGAACGGAAGGAACATCGGAAAGATGAATGACTTCCCTGTGAAAGAGATGTACTTGGCACCAGTGGACTTGTCTCTCTCCACCGAAAGCCCCGGCATCCTGGGCTGGATGAACTCGGCAAACCGATTCACGCCGTCTTTCCCTGGGTCGTGCCGTTCGAGCGTACACCTGCCCGCGGCCTTCTGCGGGATCCAGAGAAACGCGTGAGAATAGTCCACTCCCCTCATGTCCAGGGCGTAGCCGATGTACCGCGACTCCTCCGACTTCGAAAGGTCCCAGCCCCTGCCCCACTTGTAGTGCATGTAGACAATGTCGACCTCGCTGGAGAGCCTTCCGCGCCCGCCGCCCCAGTTCGCCGGACGCCTCCAGTAGTCGCCCTTCTCGCGGTTTATCGCAATGGGCGTCCACTCTATGTCGAAGCCAAGGTTGTATTTGCAAATCTGGTTGACGCCACGCAGGTACTGGTGCTTGAGGAATTCGATTGGATCGACGGCACCCTTCTTCGTGGACACTTCTCCCGTCACCGGATCGACAAGCGTCTTCTGCGACCAGAGAATCGTCAGGTTTTCTCCGAGCTGGCCTGCACCAGGGAAGGGATGCCCGATGTCGCGTCCCATCTCCGAATACTGTACGTGCGGCTTCACCTGCGCACCGGTCAGCTCGTTCGTCGTCACGAGGCGGCACATCTCGCGAATTGAGCCATTGCGCTCGCCGACCGGCCCTTGCTTGTTCGCAGTAAGGATCTCGACCATCTCGCAGTATGCATCCCAGTCGTCCTCCCAGATGGCGCGCGCCAGCGGTCCGCCGAGCGTGAACTGCAGCTGGTTGAGGAGCGTTGAGCGCCCCCACCAGAAGCCCCGTCCTATCGCGATGAAGCGGTTGACTCCGTCCGTATCCTCCTTCGTCCACGCAAGCGGACCCGTCTGCGGACCCGTGTAGCGCAGAAGCTCCGCCGCGCGTAGGTACCATCCCTCGGCGTTCGGCCAGCGGAACTGCGAGTCCCAGTGTGGACGCCCTCCCGTGATGTGCGTGTAGAACCAGCGGACGTAGTCAAGCGCGCGTTCACGGTACTCCGCCTCGCCGGTGATCTCGTACATGATGCCCTGGTAGTAGGCGGTCTGGGAATCCCATGCACAGCGGTTGTCGAAGTCGGGGCTGTCGATCTGCGTTATCCCCTCGCCGCGCCGCGCGAAGATACGCGGCTTCTTCGAAAAGCGGTGGTCGTGCTTCGTGAGCGCGTCGTAGAGGGTCTTCCACGGCTCGACGCCGCCCTGTACGTTCGCCTTCAGCTGGTCGAGCTGCTCGCGGTTCAGCCCGACGCCCGGATGCTGAAAGCGCCCGACCTCGGCATTCGCATCAAAAACGCAAAGGCCGACAAGAAATGATAGCGCCGCAAGTAGTTTAACTTTCATGCCGTATAGAATATCAGAAATTGCACTGCCGATATATCCCACTTTTGGGTAGTACGTTACAGCCGCCTTACAGATGAATTAGTAGCCGTCTGACAGTCGGACTGTCACCTTGAAGAATTTCACATTCCCGTCCTGCTCGGGGACGAATTCCACGACATCGCCCGTTCCTGAAATCTCAGCGTCTGCATCTTCACGCCATCCTGACTTCAAATTGTCTGTGGAAAACACTGAGTATGTCCTACCCTTTACAGTTTGCCAACGGAGAGCAAATGTCTCCGTCGCCGATGATGCGGTCAAAGCCTTTGCGAACCTTTGCATCATCAGTTTCGTCGGCACGACGGTGATTCGCTCAAGGCCAACGACAAAACGCGACATTTTGTTAGTGGGATCGGTGTATGCGACAAACTCATCATAATTGGACATGCCATCGTTATCCTCGTCTTGCGCCGCTACAAGACCAGTCTTACCGCCATCGCGCGAAAAACGCGCCTCCCACCAATTGGGGATGCCGTCGCCATCCCAGTCGTAGTAGAGCCCGCCTGTGTCGCAGACGAATCCGTTGGAAACCTTTATCACGGCAAAAGTGGAGTCAAATGTCGGGTTGCCTCCGATGTATTCGACATGCGTGTCGCAGGTGAAGGCCTTGTCCTGTTCAGCGATTGATCGCATCCAGTCATTGAAGATAATCGGATTCGTCCCCGCATTGTATTCTTCGAGATTTGTCCTTCCGTCGCCATCTGAATCGACATGCGAATCGGCGACATTTGGATTCAAGCCATATAAAGTCTCCCACCAGTCCGGCAGACCATCCTTGTCGGCATCAGGCGCGCGTCCTGCCGTGTCGGCCATGAAAAGTCCCGACAGCCCCCACACTTCCACCAAGTCCCATCTGCCAACGGCTGTCGATTCAATCCACGTATCGACAATATGACGCTCGCTTGTGGCAACTGACGCAAGATAGTCCTCCGCAACAATCGGGTTCGTACCGGCATTGTATTCTTCAAGGTTCGTCCGACCGTCTCCGTCCGGGTCGGCCGCCGCATCGGCATTGTCGCCGACAAGACCGTAACGCGACTCCCATTCATCCGTTATGCCGTTGCCGTTAACATCTGCCGCATGTGTCACAGTCGCCGCGCTGAACCGTGACGAGAGCCCCTCCGCCTCATAGCTCACCCAGGCATCAGGCGTGATGCCGCTTGATTTGTATCGCGCATCGAAGGTAAACACCGGCGACACGGCATCATCGGCAAAACCGACAATGCTATATATTGAATACAACACTAACAAAGTTGCTCTCATGGATTTGTAACTATCCAACGCCCTTTCTTTGTCGGCCCATCATGAATCAGCCCTACAGACTGTTTCAATCTATCAATGTGATATTTTACACCATCCCGCGATATGCCCAGTTTCTCGGCGATTTCCACCAAGGATATTTCTGGTTTTTCATTGATCAACGCCAGCACCAAGTCGGTCGTTCCCAAAGCATTTTCTTGGGGAGCATCCGTCGTTTCTTGGGGAGTAACAGTAGTTTCTTGGGGAGTAGCAATAGTTTCTTGGGGAGCAGCAATAGTTTCTTGGGGAGTAGCAGTAGTTTCTTGGGGAGTTGCAGCTTCTTCCTCAAGTTCGACCTGTACCGTCACTGTTGTCTGGTCTGGCTGATAGGTTTCCGTTATCGTGGGCTCTTCGTAGCCATATTCTTTCCAGATTGAGTAGATATCCGAAAGCCCAGTGCCCGAGCGTTCGCCTATGTTGATCAGCGCGAAGATGTTGAAGATACGGGAATTGCGCGCGTCGCTTCTACCGCCGCCAATCGCCGCCTCCTTTGACATGCGCAGACAGCCCGGATTGCGGAACATAAGCCTGCGGAACCGCTTTTCGATGACAATGCCCTGCCGTCCGTGGTAGTCGGCATGGATGAGCGCGTTGGCCAGCAATTCGCGCAACGCCTTGTGGACCTTCGTCTCGTTGATGCGCAGCCCCCGTTCGTCAAGTCGAAACGGAACCTTCACCGACGACGTGACCTTGTCGTATATCCTGAAGTAGAAGTCGATGATGTTGCCGCTCCACGTTGCGTCATGCGCGGCCACGCGATCCGTCCAACGCGACCCGTCCGCGACACCTTCGCGGTAGTCGAGAAAGTAATTCGGGAGCACGTTCGATATCGTCACGAAATCGCCGAAGCAGATGAGGCCGGCGAGCATCGGACGCACCACGCCCTTGGCGTCCTTCCGCGCCGCGCCGATCTTCACCATAAACTCGTCGTCGGGAATCCGCGTCCAGGCATGTTCCGGCTTCGACTGAGCGAACATCAGGCGATAGCGTGCGATCGACTCCTGGTTCAGGTCGGCAATCGTCATATCCTCCATCAGACACGTATCGGCCGTCTCGGGACACTTGTCGCGGATCATCGCCTCGACCGCCTCTTTCGAACAATGGTAGTCGCCTTCGCCATTGCGACGAAACGTTCCGCGAAAGACATCGCGCCCGACATAGACGGGCCGCTCCGTCCGCTCGGCGCGCGGCACTTCAACCACGACAAGCGCCTTCCCCTGATAATCAACATTGTACACCTGATGGTTGAAAAGAACATTCGCGCTCACGCGCTGCGGATTGTTCGCCGCGTTCCAGACATCCGCCACAAGTTTGTTGGCATTGGTAACGCCGACAACCGAATGCTTGCCTTCATCCTCCTTGACGCCGAGAATGATGACGCCGCCGTCGGTGTTTGAGAATGCGCTGTACGACTCCCAGAACGAAGCCGGCACACCGCCCTTCGCCAACTTGAACTCGACGGCATCCGTCTCGCTCTTGGCCAACAGCAGCTTTATGTCGTTTTCCTTCAACATAGTGCAATTCCATTTAGAATATAGAGACAGGTCTTTACTCTTTCTTTTTGGTGAAATTCTGCCGCAAAATCATATCCAATTTCTCTGCAATCGAATCCAATTTCTGATTCTGCCGGCGCACAATAGCCACCACATCTGTATCGCCCTCATCAATTGAAGAATCGCTCTTAGCTATCCGCTCACTCAGACCAGATGTGATTATCCCTGTCGGAATGGCAACAGCAGCCAGTCCCGAAAACGCTATGAACGCACCGACGAGACGGCCAAGCGGTGTCACAGGGTATATGTCTCCGTACCCCACTGTAGTAAGAGTCGCGACAGCCCACCAGAGTCCAGAGAAAGCATTGCGGAACACTTCTGGTTGCGCCTCATGTTCGGCCGAGTACATCAACAAAGACGAAATCAACATAAGAATCGCCACAAAAAACATAGAGCCTATCAATTCGCGCTTTTTAGACACAACCACATCGCCAATCGCCTTCATAGCATCAAAATAACGGTTCAATTTGAAAATCCGAAGCAATCTCACCAGTCTAAGCGCCCGGACGCCAAGCATTGTACCAGGGACAAGCATTGGAAGCCAAAACGGCAGAATCGCAACAAAATCGACAACCGCCATTGGCGAAAAAATATATCTAACCCGAGACCAAACCACACCGCTTTCTGGATAGCAAAAGTCCGCAGTCAGAATACGTAGACAATATTCAACGGTAAACACAATAGATGCGACTCCCTCGATAACACAAAGCGCCTTCAAGGTCGTCGCAGGAAGGTCAAACGTCCCGACAAAAACAATGACAACACTTAAGAGTATCAACAGCGCAATCATCCCATCGAAGACTCGACTAGCGAAAGAATCGCCTTTGTCAGGTTCTATAATCTCATATATTCTCCGCCGGAATTTCATGACTACCTTACTCTCCTTTATGAATTATTCCGTTTGCATAGCTTCATTCAAGGATTTCCATCCACTCCCACAATATGGTTCTATGTGAATAGCTGATGCAAATCTCCTCCTTCATAAACAGACAGAACTATACGTTTGAGAACATTCAATGTAGCAGGTTCCGGACCGTCGGACATGAATGTTTCTGTTCCATAATCAAGTTTGCGAACAATCTTTACTGTACCAGGAGTAAGTTCATCATAACATTCATGGTATTTCCAATCCTTATCTGTTGCAGGACATATCGTATCAGGCAATAATGCCAAAACCGCATCTACAGAATGAATGAAATGAGGGCATCTCTCAACACTCTTAGCAGCCTCTTTATAGGCATGACGGATTCTATCCTTGTCAAATCGCCAGATATAATGTCTTGACAACAAAGGTTTTTCCCATTTCCCGAATCGCAACCAACTAGCACCATAATTGTTCCATGTCATCTTTATGCAACGACAACCCCATGGATTGAGATTTGTTTCAGAAGAATATCCATAATCTGAAGTCGTACTGCATTTGCCAAAACAATATTGGTTGGACTTAAAGGCCTTTCCTCTTTCTCTAAGGCATTGCATCATATGCCAATTGAACACATCATACCAGTCTTTTCTTTCCCCATCTTCATAAACTTCTTTATTCCTAACACTGCCGATATATTCGGCCATTTTCAGCCACCGCATATCACCATGATCAAAATGCGCCAAAAACCATTTCTTTTTGTTGCGGGAAATTTCTTGATAATTGCCTGTCGCTTTTGCTAATTGCAGAGCATCATTGAACGTCGCAGCCGTTGATTCACTAAAAGTTATTGATATCCCACTGGATGGAATATCAAATTTCAACCTCTCGCCTTCGCCTCCAGCAAGTTTTGCTCCGCACGAAGAACAGAACGCAGATTGCGAAGGCGCTACCGCACCACATTGAGGACAGCATATAGGATCTGCCAACACATCTGCAACAACATCAGCATTTAGATTATCGACCTGTTCTTGTGTAATCCCAATCAATGCGCCAAAATCCATTATAAGACGAATCTCATCATCTGACGCTTCACCATCAGCATATGCTACTCGTAGCATCATTTCAAGATTCTGCACCTTATCGGCAAACGTCCCTGTTGGGGTTGGAACAAAGCCAGCTTCCTGTGCCTTCCTCTCGCCTTTGCTCCAATCCGTTTTTGAGAATTTGAAATGTTTTTTTATCAATTCAAACTGGGCAAGTTCTAAAGGATGAAATTTGCCATCCGCACTTGCAACTGAAGCAATGTTTGCAATGAAAAGAGCAGATTCATAGTTCATCTTTAATCTCCTTGGCGTCTGTCTCGCTTTTGGTTAACAACTGATTGATGTCATCTATCTTAAGCATGCGTCACTCGCCTGTTGCTCGCGGTATTGTCCAAATTTCAAGGTCATCAAGGTCGACAAAACATCCATCTTTGCAGCTAATCTCAAAATAGCAACCTTTGGCACTTGTTTCTTTTGTAACCAAGGAGTATGTCGATAATTCAGTTGACGACGGAGGTTGAACACTGTTGTACCAAGTAGAATCATCATCCAGAATTGTTCTAAAGTAGAGTGTCCTTGAATAGGAAGATGGTGTTGATGTACGCGTCTTAAATCTGACGTACACTATGTCGTGACCAAGATTAGGCAAATACATACGGCTGTTATTTAAAAGTTGCAAGCGCTTGCCCGCCTCGTCTGCAACACAAGAAACCGCATTTGACACAACCCACTTACCAATGCTTGAATTAACAGAAAGAATGCCAGTCGTATTCGTAAATGTCTCCCAAGATTCAAAAGTTTCCTTAGCAAACAGCTTTGCAGAGCCAATGTCTGGCACAGATCGTCTTGCCACTCTAAAACCACTCTCACTCGTCCAGAACGATCCAAGCCTATAATATAGCTTTAGTTGTAGTTGATTCCACGAAACATTGCCTCCTCCTCGTGTCACATAATCGCCAACTGATCCACTACTATTCGGGAAGTTAATATTCATATTTCTTCCAGAATATAAACTCTCCTGTTGATCATAAGTTTCCAACGAATAGGAGGAATATGAACGAGTCCATTCGGCAGCATTGCCAGTAACATCATATAACCCATATCCATTCACCATATCTGGACCAACAGGTGTTTGGTTGCCATCGTAGAAGCCAACAGGCGTAAATCCATATTCATAGGGATCGCCTGAATCATAGTAGTTGGCGTATCCTCCACTAATCGAATTTCCCCACGGATAGACAAGATGTTCATCCTCATCGTCATGGTCAGGTCCACGCGCCGCCTTTTCCCATTCTGCGTCGGTTGGAAGGTCATATCCATAGTAACGACAAAACGCCAATGCGCCTACCTGAGTAACCGTAATAGGGAAATTGGTGCGCGACCCAACCACCTCGAAATTATTAACATTCCATCGAATACTTTCACTATCACCTATCGACAGCATTTTACAGCTCGCATTACACCCAGGTAGCATTCCTTGATTTAAGTAAACGGCTGTTGTACCACTGCGTCTAACAAACCCAGAAGCCAACGCCGCGTTCAGAAAGTCGCAATACTGCTGGGCGGTGACTTCATATTTGCCGAGCCAGTAGCTCCACGGGATGTTCACGTGGCGGGAGGGGCCGCTGCCTTCCGCGCCGCCGTCCTGGCCCATGAGGAAGCCGCCAGGCGGAACCTCGTTGCCCCACTCCATGCCAGGGAAGCCCTGCGCGTCGATGGCGAACACCTTGACGCGCATCTGGTCGGAATACTCGCCGTCCCAGTCCGTCCCAGCGTCCCACACGATGTGCTTGCCCGTGCCGGGCGCGATTCCCTCGCCAATGTCGCCCGTGAGCGAAAAGGCCGGCACGGAATACTTCACGCCGTCGTTGTCGGAGATCTCGATGCGCACCTTCAGCAAATCGCCGTCATCATCTGCCGCGTCGTAGTATATGTCGACGAGCTTCGTGCCCTCACGCTGGCTGGCGCGAACGTTTGTGATCGCGGGCGGCGTGTTGGCACACACGGCCAGCGCGGACATTGCCACGGCGATTCCAATCAGCTTCTTCATTTTGCGCTCCTTTCCTTCAACATCTTCTCGGCGTCCCTTTTGAGACGCATTGGCGAAACCGCGGACCAGAGCTGGTTGGTCGCGACATCGGCTTCCGACTTGAACAGCAGATTCGTCTCGGTGATTCCGAAGCGGACGAGCGGAAGTTCATTCGCGACCTCTATCGACGCATAGTTTATCGGCAGATTGGTCGAGACAAACGAGAACGTCATCGTCTTGAGCCCGACGAGTTTTTCAAGCGGCAGCACGGCGTAGGGCTTCTCGCCGAACATGACGGGGGTCGCGCGCTCCTTGCGGTCGCCGAAGTCGGCGAGGATCGCGTCGTCGGGCGGTGGCGGTTCCTCGGCCTTCGCAAGCCGTGCCGCCTCCTCGGCAATCACCTCGCCCTTGCAGCCGCAGTTAGGACACATCAACGCCCGCCGAGAGACATCTCGCCCGCAGTCAGGACACGGGAAAAGCGTTTCAGCAAAAGAAGACACCGCGCATGTTACACAAACAATAGTTGCGCAGCAATTCAATAAAAACTGATCTATTGAATATTTCATAAGATTTTCCATGTCCATCCGTTTAACTGTCTATAGGCTGTGTCCTTTCCCTTGAGCGACTACGTGACATTATAACACTCCTAACGGTCATAGGTCAATAGTCAGACAATTGTAATAGGTCTGCGAGTAGGGATATCGCCCTATTTCACCGACCGAATACCTGTCGGTGAGTCGTCGCTATCTGTGTTCCAGCTCCTCGCCAGTCTCGCGACAGAACGCAATGACATGCGGCCATTCTCGCGCAATGGCGCAAAGGCCTTTTCGAACAGGATTGTTGCAGATATAGCGGAACTTCACGGCATAGTGCGCATCATCGCGCAGGCGAGTATCGAAAAAATCACGCTGAAAGCAGGTGCCGAAACGGCGTGAGACAGCATGCTTGAAATCAGATACGACAGACGCCAACGTGGTAGGGCGGCGAGATCCTTCGCCGCTGCGGCGGGCAGGGGTCTGCCCGCCCTACCAACTACGCATCGTAGCGCTCACCTGAACACATGCACCGTCGGCATGCCGGGGATGGTCTTGAACGACTCGGCGAGCTTCAGGCCCTTCGCCTCAAGCGCGGGGCAGCGCGGAGCCTGGCCGTCAAGCGCGCGTTCACGGTACTCCGCCTCGCCGGTGATCTCGTACATGATGCCCTGGTAGTAGGCGGTCTGGGAATCCCATGCACAGCGGTTGTCGAAGTCGGGGCTGTCGATCTGCGTTATCCCCTCGCCGCGCCGCGCGAAGATACGCGGCTTCTTCGAAAAGCGGTGGTCGTGCTTCGTGAGCGCGTCGTAGAGGGTCTTCCACGGCTCGACGCCGCCCTGCACGTTCGCCTTCAGCTGATCAAGCTGCTCGCGGTTGAGCCCGATCCCCGGATGCTGAAAACGCCCGCCCTCGGCATTCGCATCAAAAATGCAAATGCCGACAAGAAAAGATAGCGTCGCAAGTAGTTTCACTTTCATGCCGTATAGAATATCAGAAATTGCGCTGCCGATATATCCCACTTTTGGGGGTAGACTCGACTAATTCCGCCGCGCCATTCCAACCTTCGGTTTTCGGCAAGCCCCGCGACACGAACCGGGCTACGCCCGACACGAATATACGCGAATTTTGGCTCTTCGTAAACAACTCTCCTACCATCCCATGTTCCGTCGCGGAGCGACGGACCCCCTGCAAGTTTAGCCGTTCATCCGACTGCGACACGGCCTTATTGCTGCTTGACCGCAAAGGCTGGGGAATGGGGAATGGGGAACGGGGAATGGGGAACGGGGAAGAGGGAACGGGGAAGAGGGAACGGGGAAGAGGGAGGTGGGAAGTGGGATGAGGGATGTCAATTCCGCTATTCCACAATTCCATAATCCCAGAATTCCACAATCCTACCCGCCCTTCACAGGGCAGCACGGGAGGTGAGTGGCAGTCAGCTCCCGAGGTGGGCATTGGGTAGCTCGCGAGGTGGGCATAGGGTAGCTCGCGAGGTGGGAGGTGGGCAGCTCACGAGGTAGATGCGGGAGGCGAAAATGTTTCAACAGCTTCGCAGCTATCTGCGAGGCAGGTGAAAACGCCGTCCGAAGCGCGTCAAATAAGGCGATTTGCGCAGGACTCGCGGCGAAGGCAAACCTAGCGGTTGCCGAGCCGCGTGAAGACGCGCAAATCGGCCGTATCAAAAGGCGAGGACCGTTGCCCCGAACGAAGCCAAGCCCTTACAAGCAAGCAGCATGGGGAACGGGGAACGGGGAATGGGGAATGAGGGAAGTGGAGGTTAATTTGGAGACGCGGCTTCCAGCCGCGTTAATCGAGTGATTGGTCTGCGACTACTTTAGCGACTTGACGCGGCTGGAAGCCGCGTCTCCATGGGGTGCAGTGACTGCACACTCATCTTTTGAGTGCGACTTGACGCGGCTGGAAGCCGCGTCTCCATGGGGTCGCCGCTCAGTCGCCGATATAACGCGGCTGGAAGCCGCGTCTCCATGGGGTCGCAGTGACTGCACACTCATCTTTTGAGTGCGACTTGACGCGGCTGGAAGCCGCGTCTCCAAAAGTGCAGCCTAACCTACACTTGACGATTGAAATTATGATGCACAGATCGACATCATACTGGTATACATTGACTGAAATCCACTTATTGTGGCGATTGAAGTGGCAAAGTCGGGAAATATCAGAAATTGCACTGTCAACATATCCCACTTTTGGGGGGAGTTCCGATGAATTATGTAGCGCGCGTTGATCAGTCAGTGAAAACCGCAGTGCCCGCGTCTGCGCTTTCGTTGTAAGTGAAAAGCCCCGTCCTGTCGCCGCGGTAGCTTCCCCACGTCATCCTGTAGGACTCGCCCGCGTCCTTCCACTCCTTGCCGTCAAGGGACCACGCGAAGCGCGCAACGCCATCCATGCCCCACTCGCTGCGAAGAAAGATCTTCTCCCCCACCTCGCAATCCAACGCAATGTCACGTCTCCCATTGCGCCAGTAGAGCGACTTCGCGTCGCCTTCCATCTTGACGCCGAACTCGCACGACGCCTTGCCGAAATGGCAGATTCCCGCGCGCTGTCCATCGGACATCTTCGCCGTCGACAGGCAGACGGAGAACTCGTTCGTCGCATTTCGCCACGAGCGCTTCGAGAAGACGTTGCCTACGGAGAAGAAGTCGCCCTGCTTCAACGGATGAAACGCGTCAAGTTCCAGACGCTCTTCACTAATGCGAACCTTCTCAAGGCGAGGCGCATGGTTCCATGCCCAGTCGGGGGAAAGGAATCCCTTCGGCACCGCCGCCAAGATGGCGGCTTTCCCAGTTATGACGGGTTTTTGGGGATTCCATACCATCGTGCCGATGCCGTCCTTGTCCGGCTTGCCGACGATCGGCCAGCCGTCAATCCAAGTCACCGGCAGAAGGCTCGCCGCGCGGCCATACCACTGGCCGTGCCCATGGTGCGTGAGGAAGAACCAGTTGCCGGCGTCGTCGACGAGAAACCCGCCCTGGTTCGGTTCGTCCGCCTCACGCTGCGGATGCGAAAGGACGCGACGCTCCTCGTACGGACCCATCACGTTCTTGGAGCGTGCCATCATAAGGCGGCGCCCGCCTCCAGCCACTTCGCTGTAGAGGTGGTAGTATGTGCCGTTCCACTTGTAGAGCTTGTTCGCCTCGCGTCCGTGTCCCTCGTTGACGAGGGCGCGGCTTTCGGGGACGACGTCGAGTCCGTCGGCGGTCAGCTTGAAGACATACGTCTTGTATCCGCCGGCGAAATGCGTCGCTACGAGATACCCTTTTCCGTCGTCGTCGAACAGAACGCCGGTGTCGTCCCATCCAGCGGTGAAAAACGACATCTTGCGCGGCATAGACCACGGGCCTGCGGCGTTTTCCGCCGTCGCTACGAAAATGCCTTCGTCCGGAGTTCCGAAGTAGCAGTAGAACTTTCCTTCGCGCTCGCGGATGCATCCGGCCCAAACGCCGCGCCCGTATCGGCGCATCCTCTTCCACGTCCAGTCGTCGCCGAAGACGGACGTATCGTCTACGACATGTCCAACAACTCTCCAGTTGACCATGTCCGGCGATTCGAGTACGTCCATCCCCGGCGAAAGGTGGAGAGTGCTCGTTATCGCATAGAAGCGGTTGCCGCTGCGGATGCAGTCGATGTCGCTGAAGTCGGCGGGAAGGACAGGATTCGCGAAAGAGCATTTTTCCTCGACGAGCTTTGATATCACAGGCGCGAGTACTGCGGCCATATTCGCAAATGCCTCGTCGTTCGGATGAACGCCGTCCATTGACACTTCGTCGCTGCCGTAGAAGTCGCCCCCTGGCATGTAGCGGAAATTCGAATGCCGCGCTGCGACCTTCTGCGAAAGCTCGGCGAAAAGGCGCGTCTTCTCCTCGTCCTCCCGCGCGACGGACGGATAGAGCCACCCCTTGAGAAGCGGCGGCGCTCCGACGAGCAGCACGGGCGTGTCGGGCCGCGCCGAGCAGAGAATGTCGAAGAACCGCTCGAAGTTCCTTCGTATCACGTCCGACGATACGTTGTGGTACGGGTCGCACACGAACAACGCGGGGTCCAGTTCGGAGAGCATCTGCGCCGCCTCGGGCTCAAGGCAGGCCGAGCCGGAGAATCCTAGATTCAGGAACGGACGCTTCACCTTGCGTTCCAGGCGCGATGTCAGCGCCAGGCCAGGTCGTATGCTGTACGCACCGTGTATGATGCTCGTCCCGTAATAGGCAACGGGCTTCTCGGCGCGCGGCGGAATAAGCTTGAAAGCGGCGTTCGAGTCCACGCCGACTCGCAGCGAGGCAAGCCTGTTCCTGAGCGGAAGGTACATCCGGAAGCGGCGGTTCTGACGCGAAAGCCCCTTCGCGAGCTCATATTCCGCATTCCTCTGCCAGCGCGTGCCGTGCCCCGCTGCGCCGGCCCAGCGCCATTCGCCGCGCCCCTCGTCGAACACGTAGAGGTCGGTGCCGGAGAAGGCGCTGTTGTTGAAATTGGGCTCTCCGTAGCGGTTTATCGCAAGCTCGGTCCGAACGGCGACAGTCGTCGTGTCGCTCTCGAACTCGAAGAATTCGCCGGTGGACGATACGCCGTGCTGCCACACGCGGGGCAAAGCCTTGGCAAAGCGCTTCGGCACGCGGTCGAACGGCATCTCGGTGTCGCTCCAGCCGCGTCCTTCCACATCGCTCCCGCTGATTTCGACCCACTTCAGCGATGATGCATTACCGCCCTGTGCAGCGACGACTGTCTGCGCCGACAGACAGGCCATTGCTGCCGCAAGCAATATCGCATGCAGAAGGCGGTGGCCAAACTTTATGTTGTTCATATATTAACATCTCCTTGTGTTACGAACATTATAACATTTCAAAGTCAGAGCGCGCATCCCACAATTGTGGGATTGCTTTCAAACCGAGCAGCGACCGAGCGGTTACAAATGGAGCCAAGCTTCCAGCCGCGTATAATACAGCCAACTTACAATCACAACGCGGCAAGATGCCGCGTCTCCATTATTTCACCCTACAATCACAACGCGGCAAGATGCCGCGTCTCCATAACTCGCACACCCATTCGCACCCCCATTGGAGACGCGGCTTCCAGCCGCGTTATATCAGTAACCGAACAGCGACCGAGCAGCTACAAATGGAGCCGAGCTTCCAGCCGCGTATAATACAGCCAACTTACAATCACAACGCGGCAGGATGCCGCGTCTCCATAACTCGCACACCCATTCGCCCCCCATTGGAGACGCGGCTTCCAGCCGCGTTATATCAGCGACCGAACAGCGACCGAGCGGCTACAAATGGAGCCGAGCTTCCAGCCGCGTATAATACAGCCAACTTACAATCCCAACGCGGCAAGATGCCGCGTCTCCATTATTCGCACCCTACAATCCCAACGCGGCAGGATGCCGCGTCTCCATATCTCTCACACCCATTCGCCACCCATTGGAGACGCGGCTTCCAGCCGCGTTATATCAGCAACCGAACAACGACCGAGCAGCTACAAATGGAGCCGAGCTTCCAGCCGCGTATAATACAGCCAACTTACAATCCCAACGCGGCAAGATGCCGCGTCTCCATAACTCGCACACCCATTCGCCACCCATTGGAGACGCGGCTTCCAGCCGCGTTATATCAGCAACCGAACAGCGACCGAACAACGACCGAGCAGCTACAAATGGAGACGCGGCTTCCAGCCGCGTATAATACTGCCAACTTACAATCCCAACGCGGCAAGATGCCGCGTCTCCATTATTTCACCCTACAATCACAACGCGGCAGGATGCCGCGTCTCCATAACTCGCACACCCATTCGCCCCCCATTGGAGACGCGGCTTCCAGCCGCGTATAATACAGCCAACTTACAATCCCAACGCGGCAAGATGCCGCGTCTCCATTATTTCACCCTACAATCACAACGCGGCAGGATGCCGCGTCTCCATAACTCGCACACCCATTCGCCCCCCATTGGAGACGCGGCTTCCAGCCGCGTTATATCAGCGACCGAACAGCGACCGAGCGGCTACAAATGGAGCCGAGCTTCCAGCCGCGTATAATACAGCCACCCTACAATCACAACGCGGCAGGATGCCGCGTCTCCATAATTCGCACCCTACAATCACAACGCGGCAAGATGCCGCGTCTCCACAACTCTCACACCCATTCGCCACCCATTGGAGACGCGGCTTCCAGCCGCGTATAATACAGCCAAATTACAATCCCAACGCGGCAGGATGCCGCGTCTCCATTATTTCACCCTACAATCCCAACGCGGCAAGATGCCGCGTCTCCACAACTCGCACACCCATTCGCACCACCATTGTACTAGCGGCTGGGGAGTTGACCGCTCCACGTCCTTTTACGATCTTACTCGAAAACGTGAACTGCGGGCATGCCGGGGAGCGCCTTCAGCGACTTCGCGAGCTTCAGTCCCTTCGCCTCAAGCGCGGGACAGTGCGGAGCCTGCCCGTCGGGCGCGAGCTCGATCGCGTAGACGCTCCGGCCGCAGCGCGACTTCATGTAGCGGACGTCGTCCTTCGTCGGCTTCGGGATGCGTCCTTCGTTGAAGCCCTGCGCGCTGAGCGGCGGCGCGGCCTTTATCTGCGGACCCTCTCCGCAGATTTCGTATGGATCGGCATCGAAGAGCGCCTCGCGGTTGACAGCCATCCACGCCGCTATGTCCTCGCACACCTTGCGCTCCTTGTCGTCGATCGTTCCGTCGCTCCTTATCGGAATCGACAGGCAGAGATTTCCGTTCTTCGAAACGACGTCCACGAGAAGCCCCAGCACCTGCGCGGCGGACTTGTAGCCTCCGCGCTCGTAGACGCCGCGCTCGTAGTGCCAGCTTCCGATGCACGTGTCGGTCTGCCACTTCGGATACATCGGAGTCGGAGGCGTACCGCGCTCGACGTCCCATGCGAGCGCGCGGCGCTGCATCTCGTTCAAGACCTTCCCCGCCGCCACGGCGTCCGGGTTCATGCTGTAGAAGTCCGCGACGATCCTGAGTCCCGCGTCGGAGATCGGCCAGAACGGGACTACGGTGTCGTCGAAGTAAATGAGATCGGGCTTGTACTTCGCGATCGCGTCCATAGTGCGCAGACGGAAGTTCTCCATGAACGCCTCGCTCGGACGGCTTGCGCCGTTGTCCCAGTTCCAACGCCTGTGGATGAGCCCAAGGTTTTTGTAGTCCGGCGACGGCTCGTGGTTCTGCCAGTAGAGCTGCTGGGGATCATACCCTTCCCACCACTTGCCCTTGCCGTCGGCCTTCGTCATAAGCCCGTCGTAGTCGCGCGCGACTTCGTACCACGTCCAGGCATGCGCGGCATGGAAGCTCTCGCCGAAGCGGAGTCCGTTCTTCCGCGCCGCAGCGCTCCACTCGCCGAGAACGTCGCGTCTCGGCCCCATGTTGACGGAGTTCCACGGCTGGTACTTCGAGTCCCAGTTGTCGAAGTTGTCGTGGTGGTTCGCCATGGCGAGGATGAACGTTGCGCCCATCTTCCTGTAAAGCGCGCAAAGCTCGTCGGGGTTCCAGTTCTCGCCCTTCCAGGCATTCGCAAGGTCCTTCGCGCCGAAGTCCCTCGGGTCGCCAAACCGCTCGCGGTGGTGGCGGCCCTGCCAGTGCTTCGGGTCGTAGAGCGACCGCGCATACCAGTCGCCATCCTCAGCCGCGCACTGCATGCCCCAGTGGCAGAAGATTCCGAAGCGCGCGTTCTCGTACCACGTCGGCGTCTTGTGACGGGAGAGCGATTCCCAGTCCGGAGCGTACGACTGTCCGCCCTTGATGGGCTTCAGGTGCGCGACATAGCCGCCGCCCGCGCGCATCGCCACATGCAGAACATCCCCTTTCCTCACAGTCCTGAAGTCCGTCGTATAGGCGTCGAGACGATCCGGCGCGTCCATAAAGACGGAAGCCTCGAAGGTCCCAACGAGGAAGTCCAGCGGAATGTCGAATTCGCGCGGTTCCGCGCCGTTCTCGACAGCGACAAACCACTCGCTGCCCTTGCGACGGGCGAGCGCCACGCATTCGCCTATCTCGGACGGCGCAAGCACGCGCGTCTCGTCGTATACGGCAGCAAGCGAGCGTATCGTCCCGAGCGCCGGATTGTTCAGGTAGTTCAGCGGGAAGTCGCCGAAGCAGAGGAACGGACACGCATACACGACGCCCTGCGCCAGCTGGCGCGCCCATGTGAAGTGGATGAGCTGGCTCTTCTCGAACACCATCGGCGTGTAGTCGCCGTGTCCCTGAACTAAGCGGCAGAACGGAAGTATCGTATCGTGCTCGAACGGCAGCACACGCTTGTAGCGGGTGATGTGGTACTCGTGTCCGCGAATCGCCTCGCGCGCAAGCTCGTGCGGCCAGAAGCGCTCGCGTCCCGTTGGCTTCACCGCACCGTGGAAATCGACGATCAACCCCGCGGCGAAAGTATCCGCAAGCGTCTCCTCGTACCACTTCATGATCCTGAAGCTCGGCGGGGGCATAAAGTCGATCTTTATTCCGACGGCACCTGCGGCGACTGTCTTCGCGAGGTACTCCTTGCGCGCCTGAGGATTCATCAGTTCGTTGGAATGCACCCAGATGAAAGTCTTCACGCCGATCGAGTTGCCGTAGTCTATGCACTCCTTCAGCTTCGTCCAGCGCGTCGTGTCGTCACCCCATCCGCGCCAGCCTTCGTCGATGAGGTAGTACTCGTATCCAAGCGCCTTGGTGCGGTTGTACCAGTCCTTCTGCTCGTTGAACTTCGGCGCGCCGGCGGGTAGCCACTGCCAGATGCAGCGTCCGGGCTTCGCGAAACGCTCGCGGACGGCCTTCGCGCGCTCTGCGGGAGCCTCAGGGCAGAGACGGCGCACCATGTCGCTTCCGTACAGCGTCTGAAGGTCCTTCGCGACGATCATCACGCGCCACGGCGTGACGGACTCCCCGCTCTGGTCGAAGCCGTTCCTGTCCGCATGGTAGTACGCGACGAACTTTCCGCCGCCAGCGTACTTCACCGCAAGATCGGTGTAGTCGACGACGTTCGCCTCGGTCATCATGCGGTAAGTTCCGTCCGCAAGCTTCGCCGTCACGGGGAGGGAAAGGATGCGATCGACCGGAAGCTCGCCCACCTTGCACGACTCGTACGGAGCCTCGTAGTCGGCGAAGCCGCCCCTGTCCGTGCCCTGGAACCACACCGTGGCGTCCTCAGGGAGGTTCCACTCCGTCAGTTCGCGGCTTATCCGCCGCGCTCCTTCTGGAAGCACGTATCTCACGGCGCTCCCGTCGTCGAAGCGGCGCCATTCGCACTTGGCCTCGACCTTTCCGTTCACTTCGACGCCGTTCGCGGCAAGTTCCCCGGCGCGCAATGCGCCGCAGCTCGCGACAGCCCACAGGACAACAATTGTGTTTTTAACGTTCATGTCTGGAATTATATCATATCACGGACATGAAGTATATCACTCTATTGTGGGATATGCATGCGGTCTTCTTGGAGGCTTCAGGCATAAGTGCGGGGCGGTTTCAGCCGCAGAATCGGCATCCGATTCCCGATTGTCGTCGCTCGGCTCTCGGGCTTCGCCCTCGGCCATCCCCACGCCCCGGACGCACTTCGCGACCGCGGCATCGAAGTCTAGCGGCATCCGTGTCCGTCGCGGCCCGCGCCGTGTCCGTGGCAGTGGCACTTGCACTCCGCCTTGCGTCCGCCCATGCCGAAGGGCTTCACGACGTCGTACAGCATCATGGCCGCCAGGAAGACTGCGGCCGCCTGCTGGAGAGGCGACGGTCCATGTTCACCGCAGCAGGAGGCGTTCGCCACGACCGGCACGGCGTCCGGAATCATGTTTATCACGATTCCGCACAAGACTGCGCCGAGCGCGATCGTCGCGACGTAGGCGGCGGTTGCCTTCCTGCCGATCAGCGAGGCGACGGTGGTCACGGACATCGCGTTCATCGCCGGGCCGACCATCAGGAAGACGAACGCCGCCCCGGGCGAAATCCCCTTCAGCATCAGCGAGGCCGCAATCGGTATGGACGCCATGGAGCACACATACATCGGGAAGCCTATCAGCACCATCGCCGGCATCGCGATCCAGTCGCTTCCATGGAACGTGTTCACGAAGAAGTCGTCCGGCACGCATACCGTCACGAGCGCCGAGATGACGAGCCCTATGCCGAGGGGCTTCACGACGGACCCGAGAAGCCTCCTGAACGCCTGCGTCCAGACGGCCTTGAGTCCGCGCGACGCGCGCCCCGCATCGTCCACGGCGGGAGCGGACGCGTCGTCACCGCCCGCGACGGCGGTGACTATCGCGCCGCCGGCGATGCCGGTCGCCGCCGCCGCTATCGGACGCGCAATCGCGAAGACCGGACCCATCAGCGCATACGTCGCGAGTATCGAGTCGACGCCCGTCTGCGGCGTGGAGATGAGAAACGCCGCAGTCGGGCCCGTCCCCGCGCCGTGCCTCCTCAGGCCCGTGGCGAGCGGCAGGACCCCGCATGAACATATCGGAAGCGGAACCCCGATCAGCACCGCGCGCAGTATGCCCTTCCATCCGGTGCTGCCCCCCATCACCCTGTTCACAAGGCTCTTCGGAATCCACACGGCTATGACGCCGGCCGCAAGGAAGCCGACGACGAGCCACGGCGCCATCATCGCAAAGACGTTCCAGAACGACTTCAGAAGCTCGACTGCGATGTCCATTTCCAAACCCTCCCTCCGCTCACGCCATTCTCGAGAAGTTCTCCAGCGCCTCGGCGAACGATTCTATCGTCTCGTCGGCATTGCCCTTCTCGATCCCCTCCCTCACGCAGTGGCGCAGGTGGCTCTCGAGCACCATGAACGAAAGCTTGTGCAACGCCCCGTTCACCGCGTTGAACTGGAGAAGGACATCCTCGCACGGGACATCCCCCTCCAGCATCTTCATGATGCCGTTGAGCTGCCCGATCACCTTCTTCAGCCTCACCTGGAGCAGGGCCGTCTCTCCCGTTTCCTTTTTCATCCGTCATTCCCTCCTTGAGTCGACGGCGCATATTATACCATACCCCCGTATGGTATGTCAACAAGGGGGCCTGCTACCCGGCGGGCTGCGCGCCGGCAGCCCGAATCGTGTTCTGGCGGACATTGTACCAAAAAAACCGACTGCCGTGGCGGTTTAGAGGAGGCCACCCCGGACGGTTCCGCCGCAAGACTCGAATTTCGCCGCGACGAGTTCCTCGCCGCGATAGCGGAGTTTAAGCGAGAAGAAGTCGTCGCGCTCGTCGAGCGCCTTGAGGAAGATGCGGTCTCCCGCCCACATCTTCTTCTTCAGGAGCTCCGTCTTCGGCAGCCACACGAGCTCCCCTTCATCGCAGTCGGTGAGCGTGCCGGCGAACTCCGTGCATGTGAAGAGGTGCATGTACTCCGTCCCCCACTCGTCGGAGACGAACGTGACGAGTCCGCGAAAGCGGAACCTTGTCATCGTGAGACCCGTCTCCTCCTTCACCTCGCGCAATGCGCACTCCTCAGGGCTCTCGCCCTCCTCGAACTTGCCGCCGACGCCGATCCACTTGTCGCCGTTCTCGTCATGGTCCTTCTTGGTGCGGTGGAGGACGAGCCAGCAGCCATCCTTCTCGATGTAGCAGAGGGTGGTGAGACGCGGATTCATCTGCATACACCCCCGACGAGCTCCGCCGCCGGACGCGGCGAGTTCGGCTACACGGACGGGAGATTCCCCGGCAGCTAACGCTACCGCCTGTGCGCAGTTGAAGCGCTCCGGCGGACGATGGAAAGCCGCCACGGCCTCGTCTGCAAACTTGTTATTGTCCATCATCATCCTATCATAGCCACTAGTTCGGTGTGGCAAGGCCGCCTCGGCCATGCCGCCGCCTTTGCATAGAAACTGGACTTGACCCCGGCCTGGACCTTTGGATCGGACTGCCTCTCGTACGCCTCGAAGTATCGCCTGCCCATTGTGCGGCAGTCCTCCGTCGTGAAGTGGAGCTCGTCGCGCTGTCCAGTCGTTCCGGCGGAGGACGCGAACGTCGAGTTGTGGACGCTCTTTACGACGTCCCCGAGGGCGGCGTTGTATTCCGCCGCGCCGCCCGTGAAGGGTCCGAGCTCGCCGGCGACCACAACAGGCAGGTAGCCCGTCGTGTCCCCGCACGCCTTGCGGAGCGCCTCCATCACCTTGACGAACGAACTCCTGTACTTCTTCGCGTCGTATTTCACCTTCCACGTCCGCCTGCCGTTCTCCTTCGGACCCTTTGTGGCGGAATCGCTCTCGCCTTGGTGCCAGAGGATGCCGACGAACGTTCCGTTCGCCTTGGCGATCTCTATGCGCTTCGCGGCGTAGGCGTAGCAGTCCATGCCCTCGGGATGGTTCTTTGAAGGCCCCGTCCAGTGGCTGATCGACGTCCCGCCGACCGCGCATGGAACCATGCCCACCACCTCGTCAGGATGGGCCTTGGCGTACTCCCTTGCGAAGAAGAACGCGAGCGAGACGCACTCGCCGAACTTCTCCTGCCGTCCGCCGAAGTCCTCCGCGTGCATCGGCGCGACGGCGGGCTGCCAGGCACCCTTCGCATCGAGGAACCACACGTTCTTGACAGGCGCCTTCTCGGCTTCGGTGAGCTCGGCAAGCGAACCGCGCCCCGCCATGTTGGACTGCCCCGCGCAAAGGAACAGCTTCATGTCCCTGGGGACCGCATCCCCGGCGGACGCGCCGAACATCATACCCGCAGCGGCCACCGCCGCGAAGAAAACGTGAACACTCCTCATGGAATCCTCCTTTTTCGTCGAAACCGCTGTGATTATACCACATCCGTATGCGCCGCGCACTACCCCTTTGAGAGCCTATGTGGCCAACTTCTACGGCAGGGGTTCTACTTGGAGTCGGCCAGCATCATGAGCGCGACGTCGTATTTGAGGGGATCGACCGGATCCCACGAGCGGAAGATTTCCGTAAGCTCCAGGCATCCGTTCCACGACGGCGTCCTGCACCGGCGCATGGACTGCGTCTGGCGGTTCACATGGACGTCCATCACCGCCAGGAGGTCCGCCTCGCTTCGCGTCCGCCACAGTCCGAAGTCCGGCGCGCCACTGCGCGTCATCCAGCGCATGAACATGCACATGCGCTTGCACGGGCACCTCCCCGGCGCGCCGACGTTCGCCGGGGCGAGGATCCCGCAAAGGACATCCAGCGCCTCCTCGGCGCTTTTCCCGGAGACGAGCTCCTCTATCGTCGCCCTCCCATCGAGCGCCTTGCGGAGGTTGCGGCATACGGCCTGGAAATGCGCGAAGTCGAGCGTCCTGTACACGCACTTCGCGAACACGCCGCGCCCCCTTCCCTCGAAGCGGCCCTCGCGTATGTAGCGCGCAGGCTCGGATTCCATCTCCTCGAAGACGAGCCTCCGGGCGGCGGAGCGTATCGCCTTCCTGTTCCCCCACGAGATCATGGAGACGAAAAGCGCCGCGATTTCCAGGTCGAGCTGCGATGCGGACGGGGTCGTCTCCTCGAACTCGCCCACTATGCCGGCGGGGTCGCCCGACCTGAAGTCGATTTCCGGTATCCGCGCGACGAGCGGGTCGAGGACCGTCTTCATCCGCCTGCGCTCGGCCTCGAGCTCCGCGTCGATATCTGCTGCGCATGATTTCATTCCGCCCCCCCCGTCAGGCCCCGAAAAGCTCTCCGAGGCGCGCCGCAGAGGAGCTGGCCACCTCCGCGAAGAGGCTGCGTCCGTGCGAGTCCATGGCCACTACGCCGCGAAAGCCCTCGACCTCGAAGTGCCAGCACGCCTCCGCCGCGCCGAACTCCTCCAGGTAGTCCACGCCAGCGACGCGCTTCACGGACGCCGCGGAAAGCGCCGCCGCGCCGCCGACCGCCTGGATGTACACGGCCCCGTGCCGCTCCATCGCGGCAAGCGTGGCCGAATCCATGCCGCCCTTGCCGATGACGAGGCGCACCCCCGAGGCGGCGATGAAAGCCGGTTCGTAGGGGTTCTCGCGGACGCTTGTCGTCGGCCCTGCGGCCTTTACGCGCCATTCGCCGCCCTCCTTCACCACGACGGGCCCGCAATGGTATAGCGCCCCGTCCCTGAAATCCACGTCTATCCTGTTGCCGTCCGCAAAGAACTTGTGGAACTTGTCGCGTCCGGTGTGTATCACGCCGGTTATGGAGACGGCGTCGCCCGCCTTCAGCGCCCTGACCTGCCCCTCGTCGAACGGATATCTCAACTCCACCATCTTGAACCCCCGGTTTCCCTGCCTTGTCACCGACTACTGAAATCTGCATTCCCTGCGCCGGCACGCCCAGCACATGTAGGCGACTGTCACGAAGAAGCTCGCCGGGACGCGCGGACGAGAGGCGATCTTCACGCCGAGGAGGGTGGTCCGTCCGCCGAGTCCCATGGGACCTATCCCGAGCGTGTTCGCCTCCTCGAGGATGGTCCTCTCCAGCTTCGCGAGCGCCGCATCGCCGTCCGCCGGCTGTTCGTCGAGCGGACGCAGCAGCTGTTCCTTGGCGACCTCGAACCCCGTCGCCCGGTCCCCGCCTATGCACACGCCGAGGATTCCCGGCGCGCATCCGTAGCCCTGCGTCTTCTGCACGGCGTCGAGAATGCACCTGCGCACCCCCTTGAGGTCGCGCCCCGCGCCGAGCGAGGCGTCCGGCAGGGAATACTGGCGCGACATGTTCTCCGACCCGCCGCCCTTCATGACGAGGGTGACCGTCGGCTCGCCGCGCTCCACGTAGTGGACGACGGGCGCGCCCTCGGCGCAGTTGTCGTCGTAGGAGCGTCCGTCGACGGAGTCTATGCAGTTCTTCCTCAGGCATCCGCGCTCCGTGGCGCGCGCGACGGCGGACTTCAGCACCTCGGGCGTGATGCGCCGGCGGAGGTCCGTGTCGACGAAGAACGTGAGGGTGCCCGTATCCTGGCAGAGGGGAGTCCCCTGCCTGCGCGCGAGTGCGCAGTTGTCGAGGATCGTCCTAAGCACGACGGCGGCGGACGATCCATCCTCCTCCCTGAGAAGCGCCTCGTTCAGCGCACGCTCCACGTCGTCGGGGAGCGACGAGCTCGCATCCCTTATGAGTTCGGTCAGTCTTTCGACATCATTGTCTGTGCCTGATTGCATTTCCATGCGAATATTTTACCAAAATTCCGTTTGCCCCGCAAAGGGATAGGGGGTTTTAGGGTCGGTTAGGGTCTTTTAGAGTCATTTAGGGTCTTAAAGGCTTAGAGCCTCGACCCTACTCGACCCTACTCGACCCTAACCGACCCTAATGATCACCGCTCGCAGCGGAGGGCGGGGTCGAGGCGGTCGCGGAGGTAGTCCGCCAGGTGGTTGAAGACGAGCACGAGGACGAAGATCGCGATTGTCGTGAACGTCATCTCCCACCACACCCCCTGCCAGAGGCGCATGCGGGCGTTGTTTATCATCACCCCCCAGCTCGGCTCGCCCTGAACGCCTATGCCCAGGAAGGAGATGAAGACCTCCGTCGAGACGGCGGACGGGAATCGGATCGAGAACTGGATGAGGATCACATGCGCCACGTTGGGGAGGATGTGGCGGAACATTATGCGAAGATGCGAGTATCCAAGGGTCTTCGCCGCATGCACGTACGCCCTGTTAGCGTGCTTCATGACCTCGGCGCGGATTGTGCGGCATACCCCCACCCACGTGGTGAAGCCTATGCCGAGGTATATGCCGAGAAGGCCCTGTCCGACGACAAGCGATATGGCCAGGATGAAGAGAAGCCCCGGCATGGACGCGACCGTCGCGCACAGCCACACGACAAGGGAGTCCACCTTGCCGCCGAAGTATCCTCCAAGGAGCCCGAGGACGACGCCCAGCGGAATCGCTATCAACGACGTCACTATGCCGACGTGGAAGGCGATCCTGGCGCCCTGGACGAGCCGCAGGGCCACGGACCTGCCGAGGTTGTCCGTCCCGAGGATGTACCTCGTCCCGTCCGCCGCCTTCGCCATAGGCGGCAGGTAGCGCGCGTCGAGGCTCACGGTGTTGTACACCGCGGTTACGTCCCTAGCCTGCGCGACCCGGTACTGGACTTCGCCGAAGAGCGCCGCCCCGGCATAGAGGGCAAGCGCGACGAGGCAGAGCTTGACGGACAGCTTCACTTGGCCCGGGCCCTCATTTCCAGTCCGCCGGCAGTGCCGAAAGGACCGTTTCCACGACCTGGTCAAGCGTGAGGTCGCTGGAGTCGATCTCCAATGCGCCGTCCGCCTTCCTCAGCGGCGCGTACTGGCGTGTGGAGTCTATCGCGTCCCTCGCGAGAAGCGACGCCTTCACCGCCTCGGCGCTCTGGTTCGCGATGCCCTTCTCGACCTCCTCCTTCTGACGGCGCCTTGCGCGCGCCTCGGCGGAAGCCGTGAGGTAGAACCTCGCGGGCGAATCGGGGAAGACCGCCGTCGTTATGTCCCGCCCCTCCACGACGAGGTCGCCGTAGACGGTCATGCCGCGCAGGATCGCCGTGATGCGGTCCCTGACCTCCTTCACCGTCGCGACCTCGGAGGCGTGGGCGTTTATCTCGGGCTTGCGGATCCTGTCGCCAGGCGCCTCGCCGTTTACGTAGTACGCGATGCGTCCGTCCTCGGGGCGGCACTCGACCTCCACCTTGCGGGCGAATTCGGACACCTTGACGGAGTCGGTCGTGTCCACCCCCTCCGCCAGGCAGCGCCAGGTCATAATGCGGTACAGCGCCCCCGAGTCGACATGCAGGAATCCCAGTTTCCTCCCGACAAGACGGGAGACGGACGATTTGCCGGCCCCGCTTGGGCCGTCGATTGCGATTACTCTGGACATTGGTTGTGAGTCTCCTGATAAAGCATGAGCGCCGAATAGGCGATGAAAACGACGATCCACACAAGGCCCTCGATGCGGCTGACGGACCCGTTCTCGCGCGGTTTGCGCTTGTTTGCGCCAAAGAGAAGTATCGATGCCGACGCAAGGCCCATGAGCGGCAGGTCGCGCGTGAGGATGTAGGGCGAGAAGTCGCGTATGGGGCATATCGCGCCCGCGATGCCGACGACGGCGAGCGTGTTGAAGAGGTTGGAACCGACGATGTTCCCGAGGACGAACTCGTTCTCGCCGCGGCGGGCCGACGCCACGGCGCTCGCAAGCTCCGGGAGGGACGTGCCGGCGGCGACTATCGTAAGCCCGATGAGGAGGTCGCTTACGCCCAGCGCCTTCGCGAGGTCCACGCTCCCCCATACGAGGATGTGGGACGAGGCGACGAGGACTGCGAGGCCGACAAGCGTCTTCACGAGGGCGACGGCGACGGACCGGCGGGGCGCGGCGGACGCATCGGGTTCCTCCGCGGCGCCGGGACTCCCCTTCTGGTCGAACCAGCAGTAGAGGGGCATGAGGACGGCGAAGAGGACGAGGAGGGATGCGGACTCCATGCGCGAGCAGACTCCGTCCCTCTGGAGGAAGTAGGAGAGCAACGTTATGCCGACAAGCATCGGCGCGGCAATCCACGCGATGGTCGGCTTGACGACGAGCGGACGTATGAGCGCGGCCACGCCGAGGATGACGACGATGTTGAATATGCAGCTCCCGTATGCGTTGCCGAGCGAGAGGTTCGAGTGGCCGGCCAAGCCGGAAAGCGCGCTTACGCAGAGCTCGGGCGCACTTGTCCCGAAGCCGATCACCACCATTCCGATGACGAAGGGCGATATGCCCAGGAAGCGCGCGAGCGAAGCCGCGCCGGCGACGAAGAAGTCGCTCGACCACGCCAACGCCGCCAACCCGCCCAGGATGAACGCGATGGAGAGCCAGAGTGAAATGTCCGAATACATATTGGCGGATATTATATCATATCCCAACCGCCCCTGGCTACGGTAAGTTCACCGGAATTACAGCCGCAAGCGAATCTATGAACAGCGGAGGATCAGACCCTTGAGGTAGAGGCCCTCGGGGAAGGAGAGGGCGACGGGGTGGTCGGACGCCTGGCGCGTGCGGGCGACGATCTGGAAGTCGCGCCCGGCGTCCTCCGCCGCCTCGGCGAGGATCTTGTCGAAGAGCTCGGACGTCATGGCGCCCGAGCACGAGAACGTCGCAAGCACCCCGTCCGGGGCGAGCAGCTTCATCGCAAGGAGGTTTATGTCCTTGTACCCCCTCGCGGCCTTCATGACCTGAGACCTCGTCTCCGCGAACTTGGGCGGATCGAGCACTATGAGGTCGAACTTGCGCCCCGAATCGCGGCATGTGCGAAGGTACTTGAAGACGTCCGCCTCGACGAAATCCATGTCGCGTCCGGCGCGGTCGGCGAAATTGAGTTCGGCGTTCCGCCTCGCAAGCTCCACGGCGTCGTGCGAGATGTCGACCTGCGTGACATGCGCCGCCCCGCCGGCGAGCGCGTGGAGTCCAAATCCCCCCGTGTACGAGAAGCAGTTGAGCACGCTCCGTCCCTTCGCCAGCGCCCCGACGGCGGCGCGCGCCTCGCGCTGGTCGAGGTAGAAGCCCGTCTTGTGGCCACGCCTAGGGTCGACGAGAAGCCTCACCGGGCCCTCCGAGATCTCGATGAGCTCCGGCGGCTCCTCCCCGGCGATCGTCTCGAAGCCGCCGACGGGAAGCCCCTCCTTCGCGCGTACGTCCACATCCGAGCGCGCGCTCACGCCCTTCGTCCCCTTCGCGCACTTCATGAGAGATGCGGCGATCTCGTCCCGGCGCGATTCGGCGAAGGCGGACGTGAACTGGCATACGACATGGCCGGCGTATGAATCGGCCACGACGCCGGGGAGTCCGTCCGACTCCGCATTGACGAGCCTCACCGCGTCCGTCCGCCCCGATGCGAGGAGGTCGGCGCGCCTTGCGACGGACTTGGCGACGCGCTCCTCGACGAATCCCCCGCCGGGCGCGTTCGCCGCGTCCAGCGACACGACCCTCACGCGAATCTGGGATTCAGGCGAGAACGCGCCCCAGCCAAGCGTCGTCCCGTCGGCGGCGGCGATGCGGACGATTTCGCCCGCCTTCGCTGCGTCGCTCTTCGCCGCGTCTACTGCGCCCGAGAATATCCACGGATGCCGCCTCATGACGCTCTTGTCGCGTCCCTTGACGAGGAAGACTGTTTTCATTTCGCTTTCGGACGTCATCGTCGTCCCTCCTTCAAATCGTCTTTATTATCTCCCTGATCTCGGCGAGCGTCCGGACGGAGTTGAGCCGCGCTCGCAGCGCCGCCGCGCCGGGGCGTCCGCTGAAGTAGCGGAAGAGGTGAGTGTGCATCTTGACGGACGCGTAGCCGTCCACGGACGGAACATGGTCGTCGGGGAACTTCCGCACAAGCAGCTCCCTGAATTCGAGCATGTATTCGAGGTGGCGGTTGCAGAGCACCGGCCCGGAGGGCCGCTCCTGCGCGCCCTCGCCGTCGTACACGCCCTTCAAATCGTTGAAGATGCATGGATTCCCCATCGCGCCGCGTCCGATCATGACGCCCGCGACGCCCGTTTCGGACATCGCCGCGAGGTCCGCCTTCGTGCGGACGCCGCCGTTGCCGACAACGGGGACGGGCGACCTGCGGACGACCTCGGCGAGCGTGTCGAGGTGGACCGGCCCGCCGTGCATCTGGCTGGTGTAGCGCGCATGGACCGCTATCCCCGCGGCACCGGCGCCTACGGCGGCGTCGACGATCTCGAAAATGGTATCCGTCCCGGGCCTCGGCCCTATGCGCGTCTTCAGTGTGACGGGGAGGTCGGTGTTCTCCTTGAGGACCTTGATGAGCCGCCCGATCTTGGCGGGATCCCCCACCAGCTTCGCCCCCGCGCCGCACCGAGTGACGTTCGGCATCGGACAGCCCGCATTGAGGTTGAGCTCAGCGAATCCCCTTCCCGTCACCACGCGCGCGGCGACAGCGAGGTCGCCTTCGCTCGCGCCGAACACCTGGCAGCCTACCGGGCCTTCCCCGTCCATGCGTTCGAGGAGGTGGCGCGTCGGGTTGTGTCCGTAGGCGAGCGCGGCGGCGGAGACCATCTCGGTGTAGGCGAAGTCGGCCCCGCATTCGCGGCAGAGCCGGCGGAACGGAGCGTCCGTATAGTCGGCAAGCGGCGCGAGGATCAGCTTCATCTCACTCCCGCGTCCGGCTTGGCGGACTTCGCCTCGGCGTTGCGGCGCCTCTCGATCTCCGCCTGCTCCTCGGGGCCTATCATGCCCTCGGGTGGCGGGACGCCCGCGAGGACGGGGTCGAAGTACGCCGCCTTCTCGTCCACGACCGCGAAGGAGACGTAGGCTGGCGCGCCCCAGCCTGACTTCCTCCCCTTCGCGACGATTGCGACGTCCGCCCTGTTCGTCGGCGAAAGGAGCGTCCTGTCGACCGTGATCTTCGCGCTGTCGGCGGAGAGCCTCTCGACGACCGCCGCGCCCGGCGCGCCGTGCACCTGCGCGAAGGCGTACTGAGCCCCTCCCGACGCGCGCACGACGAAGCTGCGGTTCGTCTCAGGTCCGCGCAGGACGAACCCCCACGCGCAGGGACTCGCATGCGTTATCTCCGGCATCTTGCCGGCGTACTCCGTCTTCGAAGCGGCGACGCCGGAGATGACGGCGACAGGCGGGAGCGTCGCCATCGTAAGCGCCGAGGCGGACGCCTTGAGCCGATCGAAGTCGATTCCGTTAGGCGGGAACGCAGTCGGGTGGGCCTTCGGGGTGAGGTAGTCGTCCTCGGTGAGAACGCCCTTCAGCGACTTCCTGAGAAGCGTCTGCACGAGCGCGGCGAAATCGCCGCGCGCGACGGCCTCGCGCTTCGCCTTGCGGTTCATCGCCGCGCTTGCCGCAAGCGCGGCCTTGAGATAGTACCTGTCTGACCAGCTGCGCCCCTCCGTGACGATCCAGTACGGGGCGACGGAGGAGAAGAGGTCGCCGTACGGCCCCATGGGAGGCGTGTCGTGAACCGCCGGGTAGACCCACACCTGGTTCGAGCGGTAGAGCGTGTACATGAGCGGGAGCCGCCCCGACTCCATCGTCAGCAGCGCGCGCGGCATGGAGCGCCAGAGCGGACCCTTCGTCATCGCCCTGCTGCAGTTCCCGAACACGGGGCACGGGAAGATCGTATTGGGGAAGTCGAGGTCCATCCCGCGTTCGCGTCCGACGGAGTCGAGCATGACGCGCGTGAGTCCCGGAAAGTTCGTGACCACGAGGTCGGAGTGCCCGCCGTCCCTGTTGAAGTAGAGGTCGCCCGCATTGCCGCCGGCCTCCCCCGGAGACAGTTCGAGAAGCGCGCTGAAGCATCCGGCGTCGAAGTTCCATGCCATGTTCTGGGCGCCGAGCGAGACGAGTCCGCCCGTCTGCGCCTTCGCCGGCACCACCGCGAGAGGACCGAACAGGACGCGCTCGTTCTGGAGCCTTTCGGCGAGTTCGATCGCGTCCTTGAATCGGCGGGTGCCGACGAACTTCGCGAAGTCGGCGTCCGCCTCGATCATGCCCGGGTCGCGGAAGCCGAGTCGTATCGCCTTCTCCAGGTCGTCCATGGCGGACGTCTCGCGCCCGAGCTTCGCCTCGGAGCACGCGAGGTTGTAGCGCCACGTCGGATCGTCCGGAAGAAGCTCCGTCCCCGCCTTTGCGGCCGTGTAGGCGGCCTCGGCGTCGAGGGATGCGGTTGCGCGGACGAAGTCGCGTCGCAGCTCGTTGTGGCGCGGCTGGCGGGCGGGGTAGTCCCAGACGGACAGCACCGCGAGGAGTATGCCGGCGGAGAGCGTCATTTCCTGAGCCTCATCCAGCCGGGCAGCTTCACAAGCTTGGCCTCGCGGCTCTGGTTGGTGGACAGCGACTGGGTAGTGCCGATGGACGGCGACTCGAGCGCCGCAAGGCGCGTCATCAGCGTCTGCTGGTTGACAGCCTGCTGCTGGCGGACCGTCTCAGCGCGCTGGCGCTCCGCAAGCAGCTCCTGCTCCCTGATCTGGAGCTTCTCGCGCGTCGCCTTGAGCTCGGCCTGTATCTGGGCGACGTCGCGCTCGTTCTCGGCGCGCCTGAGCTCCTCCTGCGACTTGAGCCGCAGCTTCTCCGTCAGCTCCGCGATCCTCTGCTCCGCCTCCATGCACTTCTTCGCGTCGAGGCGGCGAAGTTCGTCGAGCTCCTTCCTGAGCTGCGCCGTGCGCGGATCCTCTGGACGGTTTACGAGCGCCTTGCGCGTCATCTCCTCGATGTTCGACCCGGCGCGGCGGAGGAGGTCGCGCCTGCGGTTGAGGAGTCCGTCAAGACGCTCCTCGTGGCGACGGCGGAATTCGTCCGCCTCCCTCTTCTCCCGCTCCATCAGGACGCCGATCTCCTCGGCCTCCTTCGTCATGAGCGAATAGACTGCGGCCTGGATGTCGGCGATCTCGCTCGCCGATTCGGGCAGTCGCCTCAGCTCAGTCTCAAGCGCGACGATCTTCTCCCTCAGCGACGCCTCGCGGGCGGACGCCTCGGCGGCCTCGGACGCCGCCTTGTCGCGTATCGCCGCCTCGCGCTCTGTCGCCGCCTTCGATGCGGCGTCCATCTTCGCCTGGAGGTCCGCGGTGTGGCGGCGCTCCTCCGCGAGAAGCCCCTCCAGCTCCTTGACGCGCGTCTCGTCCACGACGACCTTCTCGACGACCTTCTCGACGACCTTCTCGACCTCGACCGGGACCTCGACGCGCTTCTCGATGATCTTCTCGACCTCGACGGGGACCTCCTTCTCGACGATCTTCTCCACGATCTTCTCTACGGGAATCTCCTTTACGACGATCTTCTCGACGGGAATCTCGACGATCTTCTCGACGGGGACCTCCTTCACAATGACATTGGGCCGGACGGGCGTCTCGACGGAGGCCTGCACGGGAGCGGCCGCCGTCTCTTCCGGCGCAGGCGCCTCAACCTGTTCTTCCTCCGCCGCCTCGGACTCTTCGAACGGCGCCCTCGTCTCGACTATCGTCGCCGTCTTCGGAAGCCTCCCGGACGCAAGCAGGGCGTCCGCCGCAGCCTTGTTGAAGGGTCCGCGCGGGTTGCCGTCCCCGAGGTCGATGGAAAAACGCATGTCGAGAAACGGAACGTCCTCGACCCTCCGCCATATCGTCTTGTCGTCCGAAACCTCCTGTCCCGGCTGGATGCGCCCCATGCGGGCCCACTCGACCAGTCGCTCCTCCGTCTCGGGTCCGAACGTCTCGTCCTGCGTCCTCAAATACCACTTGGCATCGCTCATGGCATCCTCCTTGAAAAAAGTCCCTTGACACCCCCGAAGCGTCCGCCCTTCGCCGCCGCAAGTTCACGCCTCGCGGCCGCCTCCAGCGCGGCCAGCCTTGAATGATCCACATTCTTGAATATCCCGCCCATGACAGGCTGCGGCGGCTGCGGAGCGGACGCCGCCACCTCCGGCGCGATCATCGCCGAGCGCGCGGGCGGCTCGACCTCGATGATGCGCTCGACGATCTTCTCGACGGGGACCTCGACGCGTTTTTCGACGATCTTCTCCACAATCTTCTCGACCGGCACCTCGACGCGCTTTTCGACAATCTTCTCAACGATCTTCTCGACGGGAACCTCGACGCGTTTTTCGACGACCTTCTCCACGATCTTCTCGACAGGAACCTCGACGCGCTTCTCGACCGTCACCGGAGGCGGGTCCTTGTCAACGGCGAGTTCGTGCCGGCGGTATACGCCCGCCCCCGCAGGCAGGGAGCCGGAGGACGCGAGTCGGATGATCATCTTGCGGTTGAAGGGTCCGAAGAACTTGCCCGGCTCCGCCTCGACGACCCACTTCATCTCAAGCTCGGGCATCAGCTGGGCTGGAATCCACTCCTTGCGGTCGCGAGAGACGAACCCGCTGGGCTCGATGCGCCCCTCCTCCGCCCACACGACGAGGGAGGAACGGTCCGTCGGACCGTAGACCTGTCCGTCGGAACTCCTCACATACCATGCTTCTTTGTTCTGATTCATCTCTTCCATTGTACCACAATTGACACCCTGGCGCACCTCGGCGCCGTCAGCGGCTCAGTATCTCCTCGCGGACGTTCCGGGGCGCTATTTCGAACATGTCCGGCTCCATCGAGTAGGAGGCCCTGCCCTTCGTGAGCGAGCGGATCGCCGTCGCGTAGCCGAACATCTGCGCCATCGGAACCCGCGCGTGGATGATCTGGAGGTCGCCGCGCATGTCCATGTCGAGGACGTTGCCGCGCCGCGCGTTGAGGTCGCCGAGTATCTCGCCCACCGACTCGGGGGGCGTCGTGATCTCCAGCTTCATGATGGGCTCGAGGAACTCGGGAGCGGCCGCCTCGGCCGCCTCGCGGAAGCCCATCACGGCCGCCGAGCGGAACGCCACCTCGTCCGAAACCTCGGGATCGACGATCGTCGCCGAGAGGCACGCGACCGCGAGGTCCGTCATCGGATAGCGCGCCAGCACGCCCGTGGCGACGCCGTCCGCGAGGCCCTGCTTGACGCACTCCTGCAGATGCCTGTCCGGAACCGCGTTCGCGAAGTCGCGCGCGAGGTCGATCTGGACGCCCTTGCCGCGTTCGAGGGGCTTGACCTCGATCGCAACGGTGACGGCGTGGCGCTTGCCGCCGAGCTCGCGGTCGAAGGTGAACTCCTTGAGCGCGGGCGCGGTCACGGTCTCCAGGTAGCTGACCATGGGCTTGCCGACGTTCGCGGCGCACTTGAACTCGCGCTTCAGGCGGTCGACGAGGATTTCGAGGTGCAGCTCGCCCATGCCGGAGAGGATCGTCTGGCCCGTCTCCTCGTCCTCGCGGAACTGGCACGTCGGGTCCTCGGCGGCGAGCGCCTTCATGGAGTCGACGAGCTTGTCCTTGTCCGCGCTCGACTTGGGCTCGATGGCGAGGAACATGACGGGCTGCGGGGCGACGATGCGCTCAAGGTAGCATGGCTTCATCTCGGAGCAGAGCGTGTCGCCCGTCGTGCACTCCTTCAGCCCCACCACCGCGCCGATGTCGCCAGCCTTGAGCTCGTCCACCTCGATCTGGTCGTCCGCGAAGAGACGGACGATCTTCATGATGCGCTCGCGCTTCTTCGTGCGCGGGTTGTAGGCGTTCGCGCCCTTCTTGAGAACGCCTCCGTAGACGCGGACGAAGAACAGCTTCCCGACGTAGGGATCCGTCGCGATCTTGAAGACGAGCGATGTGAGAAGCTCCGAATCCCTCTGCTCGCGCGTCACGGCTGCGCCGGACTTGAGGTCCGTCGCCGCGACCGGCGGACGGTCCTCGGGGCTCGGCAGGTAGGCGACGACCGCGTCGAGGAGCGGCTGGACGCCCTTGTCGCGCAGGGAGGTCCCGCACAGGACCGGGACGAACTTCCCGGCGACGACGAGCCTGCGTATCGCGGGGACCAGCTCCTCCTTCGTGAGGTCGCCCTTTTCGAGGAACGCCTCCATCACGCCTTCGTCGCCGTCCGCGACCTTCTCCACGAGCTCGGCGCGGGCGAGTTCCGCCTCGTCCTTAAGCTCGGCGGGGATCTCGCCTACGGTGAACTTCTTGCCCTCGCTCTCCTCGTCGTAGACGATCGCCTTCATGTCGAGGAGGTCGACGACGCCCTTGAAGCCGTCCTCCTTCCCTATCGGTATGTCGATCGGACAGGCGTTGGCCTTGAGCTTGTTGCGGAGCTCGTCGACGACGCGCGCGAAGTCAGCGCCCATTCGGTCCATCTTGTTGATGAAGGCGAGGCGGGGGACGTTGTAGCGGTCGGCCTGGCGCCACACCGTCTCGGACTGGGGCTGGACGCCGCCGACGGCGCAGAAGACGCACACCGCGCCGTCGAGGACGCGGAGCGAGCGCTCGACCTCCATGGTGAAGTCGACGTGTCCGGGGGTGTCGATGATGTTGATGGACGTCCCCTTCCACTCGCAGGAGATGGCGGCGGACTGTATCGTTATGCCGCGTTCGCGCTCCTGCACCATGAAGTCCGTCGTCGTGTTGCCGTCGTGGACGTCGCCGTGCTGGTGTATCTTCCCCGTGTAGAAGAGGATGCGTTCCGTTGTCGTCGTCTTGCCCGCGTCGATGTGGGCGACGATGCCGATGTTCCTTACGTTGGATAGCTCACTGCTCATGACGTGATATTATACCAAAACGGGCGGTGGTTGTGTGCGGCGGTAGCGGAAGAACCGCTGGAGGATCGAGAGCGACTCCTCCTCCATCACTCCGGCGACGACTTCAGGATGGTGGTTGACGCCCGGATGGCTGAAGATGCCGAAGACAGTCCCGCCGCCGCGCTTCGGATCGGAGACGCCCCAGACGACGGCGTCCGGACGCGCCAGCACGATGCCGCCCGCGCACATGGGACACGGCTCCTTCGTGACGTAGAGCCGCGCGCCCGTCAGCCTCCAGTCGCCCTTGACCGTGAACGCGCCGCTCATCGCCAGCATCTCGGCGTGGGCCGTCGCATCGCACAGCCCCTCCGTCTGGTTGTGCGCGCGTCCGAGGATGCGCGCGACGGACGGATTCCAGTCGAAGACGGGAGGATGCCCGTCGTGCGCCGGCTCGAGGACGGCGGGCTCGACCACGACGCAGCCCGTCGGCACCTCGCCGTCCGCCGCCGCCTTCTCGGCTTCGCGCAGCGCCATTTTCATGTAGAATCTGTCGAAATCTTCCTTCATCTGTCCAATCCTCCGCCCCTTGCGAGCCTTGCCGTGAACTCCACATACGAGGAATATATCGCCCCGGCGTCGAACTCCGCCTCCGCCATGCGGCGCGACGCCGCCGAGACTGCGGGCAGTCGCGAAGCGACGGACCTCAGCGCCGCGGCCAGGCTCATCGGGTCACCGCCCCGGTAGGCGACGCCCGCACCGTACCGCGCAAGGAGCCTGCCGCTCTCCCCGCCGAGCGAGCTCGCGATGGCGAGCCCGGCGCGCGCGTAGTCCGCGAACTTGTACGGAACCCCCACGCAGCTCGCCTGCTCCATCGGGACGATCCCGACGTCGCATTCGGACAGCAGCCGCGCGAGTTCCGACTCCGGCAGGTAGCCGTGGAAGCGGGCGGAAGACCCGAGCGCCTTGAGCGATTCAAGCTGTTCGCCTTCGCCTGCGACGTCCAACGTCGCGCCCGGGAGCAGCGCGAGCGCCTCGATGACCGTCTTCAAGTCGTAGGTGCGCCCCAGGCTCCCGATGTACGCGAGGCGGAGCGGAGCGCCCGCGGCCCTCGCTGACGGCGCGGGGCCGTCCATCGCAATCCCGTGGTAGAAGCGCTTCACCGGACCAGCAAAGCCGTAGCCGCGCACGAGGTCCGCATAGCGGTCCGCCACGACGGTGACGGCGGCGGCGGCGCGGACGTTCCGGCGCGCGAGCGCGCGCAGGGGCAGGAGGGCGGGCCTGGGGGCGACGCGCTCGAAGGTGCCCGGCCAGTCGTCCATCACGTCCACGACGACCTTCGCGCCGGTCCTTGCGGCGTACTTGCGGACCTCTCCTCCGATGGCGAGCGGAGGCGTACTGACGACGACGACGTCCGGCGGCCGTTCGGCGGCCGCCGCCCTGCGCCACTCCTTCGCCCAGCGCCAGTGCGCCCACATGCGGACGAGGCTCACATTGCGTTTGTAGGGCGGCTCGTGGAGGATCCTCAGCCTGAACGGCGCCTCCTCCGGCGCGGCGGAAAGGCGCCTCGGGGCCTTGTTCGCATGCGAGAAGTCGGCCGTCCAGTACGTGACGTCGCATCCGGCCTTCGCGAATGCGGACGCCATCAGCCAGTATCGCATGGGGCGGTATCCCTCAAGCGGCAGGTTGTCGAACGGGTTTACTATCCATATCTTCATTGATTCTCCGACGACTACCACCAAACCGACCCGGTATGCCGTCAGGCGGGCTTGTAGGAGTCCTTGAGCGTCACCGTGCGGTTGAAGACGGGGGCGCCGGGCTTCGAGTCGTATTCGTCGGCGACGAAGTAGCCCGTGCGCTCGAACTGGAAGCGGTCGAGGCCCTTCGCCTCCGCGAGCGCGGGCTCGACGTAGGCCGTCACGGTCTTGAGCGAATCGGGGTTCATGTACTTGAGGAAGCCCTCGGAGCCGTCCTTCAGCGGATCCTTCTCCGTGAAGAGCCGGTCGTAGAGGCGGACCTCCGCCTTGACGCCCGTCGCGACGTCCACCCAGTGGATCGTCCCCTTCACCTTGCGTCCGTCCGCGGCGTTTCCGCCCCACGACGTCTCATCCCACACGCCGTGGATCTCGACGACCTTCCCCGTCTCGTCCTTGACGCAGCCCGTGCACTTGAATATGCAAGCGCCCCTCAGTCGCACCTCCTGCCCCGGCGCCATGCGGAAGAACTTCTTCTCGGGGACCTCCATGAAGTCAGCCCGGTCGATCCAGATCTCTCCGCCGAAGGGAATCTTCCTCGTCCCCGCGCTTTCATCGAGCGGGTTGTTGGGCAGCTCGACTGTCCTGATGTCCGGGCTCTGCCCGGACTTTCCCCAGTTGTCGATCACGACCTTCACGGGGTCGAGGACTGCCATGCGGCGGAGTGCCGTCTTGTTGAGTTCCTCGCGGACGCACCATTCGAGGAGCGCAGGGTCGCTCTCGCTCTCGACCTTGGAGACGCCCACCCTCTCGCAGAACTCGCGTATCGCCCCTGGCGTGTACCCGCGACGGCGCATCCCGCACACCGTCGGCATGCGCGGGTCGTCCCATCCGGCGACGTGCCCCTCGGTGACGAGCTGAAGGAGGAGCCGCTTTGACATCACGGTGTAGGTGATGTTGAGGCGCGCGAACTCGCGCTGCTGCGTGCGGATCTTCACGCCGTTCCGCACCGGCAGCATCCCCATCTCGTCGAGACGGTCGACGACCCAGTCGTAGAGCGGACGGTGCACCTCGAACTCGAGCGTGCACATGGAATGCGTCACGCCCTCGAGTGCGTCCTCGATCGGGTGCGCGAAGTCGTACATCGGATAGATGCACCACTTGTTCCCGAGGTGGTAGTGCGAGACGTGGCGTATCCTGTAGAGGACCGGATCGCGGAAGTGGATGTTCGGCGAGGCCATGTCGATCTTCGCCCGGAGGCACCATTCGCCGTCCGCGTACTTCCCGGCCTTCATGTCGCGGAATATCTCGAGGTTCCGCTCCGGCGTCGTGTCGCGCGAGGGCGACGGCGTACCGGGCTTCTCGGGGACGCCGCGGTGGGCCTTCCACTCCTCCTGCGTGAGGTTGCAGCAGTACGCCTTGCCTGACTTGACGAGGTTCTCGGCGATTTCGTACATCCTGTCGAACATGTTCGACGCGTTGTAGAAG
>CAMOCC010000014.1 GCA_946610035.1 uncultured Verrucomicrobiota bacterium | reverse complement strand
GGTTGGGACTTCCTTGTTGCGTCGCGGAGCGACGCAACCCCCTGAGCGACGCAACAAATAAGGGAGGGCGTGGAGCAATCGACTTCCCAGCCACCATGCATTCGACTGCCGGAAGACAACAAGACCCGGCGATTGACGAAAGTCAGCGAGTTGCCCGAAGGTATCTTTCATGCTGCCTTCGGTGTCCCGCGAATGCGGGCGTCTGTGTGTTCCGTGGTTAGAAACCATGACATAAGTATCCACTAAACCGTTGAACCGCTTGCGCGCAATTCGGTTGGTATCGAGGCCTGCGCCGGCCTGCTCGCCCGAACCGCAGTTCGCGGGCACCCCGCCGACATGATTTCGACGCGCGCGCCTTCACGCGCGCCCTTTACCGTGGCGGTCGAAATCACGTCGGGCCCGCGAACGTGCTCTCATGCGACAGTCGGGCAAGAGGCGGTTTCGCCTCGCAGCCGTATGAGGCGTCCCGTACGCAGCCAGTGGTTTACGCCGAGGCACGGCTCGGCACTCGCTTCGCTCGGCTTGCTCGCGTCCCTACGGGTTGCGAGCCCGCTTGCGCGGCGGCTATGGCTGAACACGGCTTGTTGTCTAAGCGCGGAAGGCGTCGCGACGACGAAACGCACACCGCGAGCGCTCGCGCCAATTGCCGATCCAGAAACGGCCTCCAGCCCAAGGCCGGGAGGCCGAGCCTTGGAACTTCGCGTCACTTCTCCGCCGCCCAGCGGAGGATGTTCGCGAACACCTTCTTCGGCGTGACGGCAGGCTTGTCGTCGGACGCAAGGTTCGGAGCAAGGTCCAGGCTGGAGAACATGATCTTGCCCTTGCCGCACGGGACGACGCCGACCGATGTCGCGATGCCGCGGAGCGGAACGCCGACGACGCCGGCAAGAGCCTCCTCGCCTTCCATGAGAAGTCCGAAGTGCTTCGGCCCGTCGTACACCGCGAGCTTCTGGTACTCCCAGTTCATCGCGCAGTTCTTCGGCAATCCGTCGAAAATCGGATGGTCCGCGACGAAGAGGTTGTGCCCGACCCACGTCTTGTGCGGATGGAATACCTTGTACTCCGGAAACGCCTTCGCGTCGCGCAGCTTCTTCAGCCACACCTCCGCGTCCTCGACGAGAACGAGCTTCGTGCCGTCCTCGCGCACGCGGCGGAGGATGTCGTTCATGTCGAACTTCACGTCGGGAAGCGGAAGCTTCCACTTCAGGCTCGCGATCCAGTCGCCGCCATCCTGGTAGGCCTCGATCTTGAGCGCGTACTTCCCGCCCTTGACGAGGTTCTTCTTGAACGTGCGCACCTGCTTCGGACCGTTCGTCCACTTGTCGACGACGAGCTCTCCGTCGAACCACACGCGCGCACCGTCGTCGCAGGTGTACTCGAACTCGATTTCGCCATTGTGGTCGCAGACGATGAAGCCCTCCCAGCGGACGGAGTAGTTGCCGAGTCCGACGATGTCGTAGCCCGGCATCAGCTTCGACTTGAGGTCGAAGTCGATCGCCGCCGTGGAGATGCGCTGGCCGACGGGCGTCTCGAACTTCTTGCCGAGGAAGTGGTCGAGGTTGAGGCCGGGAGTCACGCCGTCCTTCGCGCGGAAGTTGAACGAGGGGACTGGCCTGAACTGCTGACCGAGGTCCGTGGGCGCGAGCAGGATGCCGTCGAGCCGTCCCATCGAGGCGTCGTACCGCTTCAGGTCCGCGCCGATGGACTCGGCGTACTTCACGTACTCCTCTCCGCCGCCTACGATAGCGCACTTCGAAGTGATCTTTGCACCTTTCGGGTCCACGGCAAGCATCTCGTCGTGCCCAGTTGCGAGGACCTTGCCCTTGGCGTCGAGAAGCTCCGCGGCGATCTTGTAGTACCCGGGACCGTCGTTGAGGGCGACCTCGATCTTCTCCGCGGCGAGGTCGCTGAACTTCGCGCCGCCGGAGACATTGACCGTTCCCTTGTGGAGTTCGCGCACCTTGCCGGTCGGCGTCTTGACGCGCGCGGTAACACCGTATTTGCCCGCCTTCAGCACGTACTCGTTGACGACCCAGAGGTCGAGTGTATTGACGTCGCCGACGGATCCGAGCTTGTCGCAGGCCTTGACGGACATCACGAGCGGCTTCATGTACTGGTTGACGAGCTTCGGGTCGCCCTTCAGGTTGCGGTAGCAGTCGACGCATCCGGAGATGTTGTCGTCCTTCATCGACTCGTAGCCGTTGAAGATGTACGCCTCGCATCCGTCCGCGATCCTGGCGTTCTCGAGGAGACGTCCGTGCTCGTAGTACTGGATGTTGCCCATCGACGTAATGAGGTCGGTGACGGACGGGAACGCGGCGGTAAGCCCCTTCTTTTCGAGATAGGACTTGTAGCCCTCGTACCAGAGGTCGTACTGCTGTCCGTCCCATCCGTTGGGCCGTCCCTTCTTCGCGGCCTGGATGAGCTCGAGCTGCGGCGGAGCGGCGAGCGCGCCCTCCTCGCCCCAGATGAAGAGTTCGGTCTGCGCGCGCTCGCTGCGGGCGAAGCCCCTCGAGGAAGAGTAGTTCGAGTCGACGTAGACCCCCGGCGACGCGCTCGCGTTGTGGACATCGGTGAAGCCCGTGATGTTCTGCTCCTGCGAATACGGCAGCATGTTGAGCTTGCGAGGCTCGGGCTTGCCGATGCCCATGAAGCCGGATCCGTACACGATGAGGCGCGTCGGGTCGATGAGGTGAGCGAGCGCCATGTCCTCCTTAGTGAGGTCGTCGGGCTCCCAGCCAGGCTCGTTGACCATGTTGTAGATCATGAGCGAGGCGTGGTTGCGGTGGTTCTTCACCATCCTGAGAATCTTCTGACGGCATATCTCGTGCGCGATCGACTGGTCGACGCCGTCGAGCTTGTCATTGGGCTTCGTGCGGTAGGAGCTGAATCCGCCCGGCTCCTCGTAGTACATCACGCCAAGCTCGTCCGCCGCATTGAGAATCGACTCGTTGCCGCGGCAACGGTGGCAGTTGAGCATGTTCATGCCGAGCTTCACGGCGGACTCGACATGCTTGCGCGCAAGCTCGGGGGTCGGGAACATTCCGTTCGACGGCCAGTAGCCCCAGCTGATCGCGGAGAGGATGAACACGCGGCGCCCGTTGAGCCACAGCTGCGCGTCCGTGCCGACGCCCTTCGCCTCCATGAAGCGGAACCCGAAGCGGGCGGTGTAGCGGTCGATAAGCGCGCCCTTCGCGTCCTTCAGCGAAATGACCATGTCGTAGAGATGGGAATTGTGTATCTCCCAGAGCTTCGCGTCCTTGACGACGGCGTTGAAGTCCACGGTCTTGGAGGCGCCCGCGGGAACGGACACCTTGCCGACGGCCTTCGTGAAGACGGTCTTCGGATTCTTCACCGGCTTGTTCGCGGCCCAGTTCTCCACGATCGCAGCCTCGACGGAAACCGTCGCGGGGGAGGCGGACGAGTTGACGATCTCGACTGTCGTGTCGATGTCGCGCAGCTTCGCCTTGTTGCGCACGAACACGTCCGCGACGCGGACAGGCTCCGTCACGACGAGGTCGATACCTCCGGGGATGCCGCCGAAGCCGTGCGAGAGCGGGAACATCGTGTCGCCCCACCTCGTCCAGGAGTAGTCGCCCCAGCCGAAGTTTCCGTTCGCATCCGTAATCCTGACGGCGAGCTCGTTCTCTCCGCCGAAATTCACGACATCGCTGACGTCCACCTCGAACGGCGACTGCAGGACGAGTTCGTATCCGACGAGCTTGCGGTTCACGAACACCTCGGCGCGCTGGCGGATGCCCTCCTTGAAGAAGAGCGCCACGCGGCGCCCCTTCGCGGACGCAGGCACGGTGAACTTGCGGCCCCACCAGCTGACGCCCTTGTAGTCGCCCGTCTCGCGCTCGCCCTTTCGGTTGCCGGAGATGGAGTCGAAGAAGTACTCCTCGACCGTGCCAGGAACGGAGACGTCTATGCTCAACGAAGCGTCCTTCCACGCATCCGCGGCCTTCGTCCACGAGACGCGCTTCGCGAAGAGCGAGTCCCATCCGCACGTCGGTCCGGCGACCGTCAGCGCCTTCGCGTCGACCGGCGCGAGCCAGTCCGCACGCCCGTCGCGGATCTTCGCCGCGTCGACGGGGTTGACGTAGAGCTTGTCGGACTTGTACTCGGCCTTCCGGTCGAGCCAAAGGCTCCACCCGTCGCCGCCAAGGCCGTTGACTATGCGTTCTCCGCCGAACGCCCCGAACGCCGCAACTGCGGCAAAAGTGAACATCAGGTTTTTCATGGTGATTATATTATGCCAAAAATCATGTCATCGACACGGGAATTCCACGCAAAAATTTCCGTGAAAATTGCGCGACTGTTATTTGCCCTTCCAGAACGGCTGGCGCTCGCGGCGCGTCTGCTTTACAGGCTGAATCGTTCCGTCGTCGTTGAAGTACAGCTTGTCGTAGCAGAGCGTCCTGAGGTTGCCGCGGCCGGAGAGCACACGGTTGTGGTAGAACATGTACCACTGCCCCTTGAACTCGACGATCGAACCATGGCTGGTGTCGCATCCCGTCGACTCGAGGATTATCCCCTTGTGCTCCCATGGTCCGAGCGGATTCCGCGACATGCAGTAGTGCTGGCGGTTCTGTCCGCCGACGCCCGGCTCCTCGTGGTTGTCGGGGTACATGAGGTAGTACCAGTCGCCGCGGCGGAACACCCACGGGCCCTCATGGAAGTCCTCCATCCCCTCCATCGGCTTCACGTCGCCGTCGAGCTCGACCATGTTGTCCTTGAGCTTCGCGCCGACCATCTTCGCGCCGCCTCCGGCGTAGATGTAGCTCTTGCCGTCAAAGTCAGTGAACACGCAGGGGTCGATCATCGCGAAGCCGCCGAGCCCGGGGACCGTCCCCACGTTCTTGAACCCGCCGTCCGGACGGTCGCTCACCGCTACGCCGATGAGCCAGCTGTCGTTCCAGCGCGAGAGCGACGGATGCGGGAAGTAGAAGTAGTACTTGCCGTCCCTGTACGCGCAGTCGGGGGCCCACATGAAGCCGCCCTCGGGACGCCCCCATTCGACGTCGCTCGCGCGCATGAACTCGCCGTGGTCGACCCAGTTCACCATGTCGTCGGTCGAGAGGACGTGGTAGCGGTCCATCAGGTCGCATCCGACCGGCGGATCGATGTCGTGCGAAGGATATACGTAGAGCCTGCCGTTCCACACGTGCGCAGAAGGGTCGGCATAGTAAAAGTGTGTTGCGAACGGGTTGCCCTCATACTTGAACGTGCGGACCGGGAGCTCGCCCGCCGGAAGCGGCTTGCGCTCGCCGCGGAGAAGCTTGCCCGCTTCGCCGGTAAGGAACAGGTAGTGGTCGGAGGGCTGTCCGTCCATCTTCGCGAACTTCACGGTCTCCCCGACGGGCGGCGCGTCCGACACCTTGAAGACCGCGGTCCCCTCGTTCACTTCGTCGAACATCGCGACGTAGAGCGACTTCGCGCCCGACGCGACGGCGTTCTCGATTAGGCCCCAGTAGAACTTTCCGCCCTGACGCGGAATCACCTCCACCGGGGACGGCGTGAGGCCCTTCTCCTTGCGGCTGAGGTTGTACCAGCTGAAGCCGGGGTACACGAGCGGAACATAGTCGACGCCCGCGGCCCTGCACCACTCGACATCCTTCTCGACGATACCACGGTAGCGCGACATGACGTCTGGGGAGCGCGAGTTGAAGCGACCGACCATCCACGGCATAACGAGGTCGGCCTTCCTGATCAGCTCGTGAAGATAGTCGTCCTTCACGCAGTCGTGGTCGAGCGCGCGCCAGCGCGTCGGCACCCCAAGCATAACGCTGCACCCGCCGTACTCCGGGTCGTTCCTTAGGAAATCCATGAACTCGGCGAGCTTGATGTCGCGTATCGAGTACGGACGGTCCGGGAATCCGGCGCCCCAGATGACGACGAGCGGCTTCTCGCGGTGGTGGAGGTACATGTTGCGCTCGCCGTAGTTCGTGACCTTCACTTCGTCGACGAGGAACTTCCAGTCGTCGACGAGCTTCATGCAGTCGTCGCGTCCAGGCTTGAGTCCCGAGAGGTCGTACATGATCGAAATCGCGCGCGAATGGCGCTGGGCGGACTTCAGGGAATGTCGGATCACAGTCACGGACTCCTCGCGCGCCTCCTTCGTCTTCTTTGTCGCGTTGCCGAAGAATCGCTGAAGGAATACGCCGTCGAGTCCGTACTCCTCCATCCAGCGGAAGTGCGTCTCGACAGTCGACTCGTCGTCCGAGCAGAAGAAGCGCGCGCCCTCCCCGTTCGAGAGCTTGAGGCCCGTCTGGTACGTCTTCTCGTACTCCGAGACGTCCGGCCACATGTCGATGCGCACAGACTTCTCGTCTGGAAACATCACGCCGCCTGAGCGGTTGTGGAACCATCCCTGGTATCCGGCCATGACGCGCCCGTCATACGTCGGGTACACCGGGCTCCCCGCATGGCGCAGACCGCTGGACGGAAGGACGAGCGTCGAGACGGAATCCGCAGGAAGCGAAACCTTCCACGCCGCGCCGCCGATTGCGACCGTCGCATTGCGGGCGGGCCCGGCGTTTCCGAACGCGACGACGACCGATCCGTCGGGATTGACGAACGCAAGCCAGTCGCCTTCCGCCGTCTTCAGCCTGCGCGCGCCGTGCTTCACGTAGTGGCTCAGCTGCTTGAGCACATGGTACTCGACGTTGTACGCGAAGGAGCGTTTTGCAGGCACGACGCTCACGAGCGAGTTCTGCCGCCAACCCCATCGGCTCATCGCGTTGTCCACGAGCGAGAGGTTCCAGTAGCAGTAGTAGGAGACGCCGCAGCGGAAGTAGTGCCGCATCAGCTCCCACGAATGGCGCGCGTGGCGCCAGTCGTTGCGTCCGTCGCCGCATTCCTGCTCCGTCTGCATGAGGACAAGATCGGGATAGCGCTCGCGCACCTTGCCGATCGCGCCCTTGCCGGCCCACTGGAAGCCCGCGCCCTTCACGTATCTGCGGCAGTCGGGGTCGTCGAGTATGGTGCGCGCCATTTCGAGCGACGGACGCTCCATCGTGCCGAAGTAGAGCTCCGTTCCGCTTCCCTCGAGCGCCGGACCGAGGTACTTCCCGACGAATGCCGCGAGCGACTTCGCCTGCCACGTGCAGCTCGGGAACACCTGGTCGCTGTTGAACTCGTTCTGCGGCATCACCATCCACACCGGCACGCCCTCGGCGCGGTATGCGTCGACGTACTTCCTGAAGTACTTTGCATACGCCGCGAAGTGCGCTTCGTCGCAGAGAAAGCCGTCTTCGCCCTCGCGCACGCGCTGCTCGGGAGAGCAGTCGTTCTTCGGCCATGTGGGGTCTGTCTGCGGCTTCGATGCGTATGCGCCGGACTTCTTCATCCAGAGCGGAGGACACCACGGCGAGGCCCACACCTTGAACGTTCCGTCGTTTCTCGCGAGGATCTCCTTCAGCAGCGGAAGGAGCGCCTTGCGGTCGCGCTCTATGGAGAACTTCTCCATCGCAAAGTCGCCGGGCGTCTCGGAGTAGGAATAGAAGTCCGTCGCGAAGTCGCTCGCGCCGATTGGCGTGCGGATAACCGAGAACGCGCCGCCGTCCTTCGAGAACATCTCGTCGAGAATCGACTTCCGATCCGCCTCGCCCAGGGCGGAGAGGGAATTCCAGCTGAGCTCGCTTGCGCACACGCCGAACCCGAGCACCGTCTGGTCCGTCGCCGCAAGGTCGAGGCTCAAGTCTGCGCCCGAGGCCTTCGCCGACTCAACGGACGCCGACGCGTCGCGCCAGCGCTCGGCGAATGTCGTCGTCCTGAATTCAACGCCCTGCGCCGCAACGGCGCAGCCGACGGAAAGCAAGCTTCCTGCCAAAGTAACTTTCTTCAGGTCCATATCAAAGTTTGTTTCCTTTATCGATTTTGCGAAAATTATAGCATAATCAATCAATCGGCAACAGGAAATACGCGCAAAAATCGCCGTAAAAATTGCGCAACGAGTTAAACTGGCTCGACATTGTTCCGTCGCGGAGCGACGGAACCCCCTATACGACACGAGCGCGGCAGATGCGACAAGGAAAGACAGCAACGAAACGATACGCTTCATTGCAATTTCTCCAAATTGAGAGTTTAGCTGAATTTTCACCCGACGATCCTGCGCAGGTACGGCACCTTCGAGAGCGCCCATGTGACCACGAACGACGTGGCGTACGTGGCAAGCGCGGTCGCGAGGATTGCAGCCGGGGCGGGAAGCCTCGGCGACATCACCCCGAACCAGGCCGGCAGGAACATCATGTGCATCAGATACATGCCGTAGCTCTGGCGCGAAACCTCCGCGACGGCATTGCGCAGCGCAACAGGAACTCCGCGTATGAGCGTCATCAGGGCAAACGCGGCAAAGCTCATCAGCACGGGCGCAAACGCCGTAGGCTGCCAGTCTATCTCAAGCGCGCTCACCGCCTCGACGCGGAAGCTTCGCGTGTAGAAGCTGTACATGCACCACGCCCAGCACGCGAGGAAGATCGGCACACACCGGACGACGATCTGGCGCGGCGTCCACGCAAGCCGGAAGCGGATCCAGTGGGCCAGCAGTATGTAGCCGATCGGTCCGCTGACATAGTGGAACGTCGGCCATGGATTCCACCAGCACTCGCCGAAGACCGGACCGAACGCCTCGTGGAAGCGCCATAACAGCGACGTGAAGAGCCATATCCCGAGAAGGACGAGCTCCTCGCGCGCCGAGCAGCGCTCAAGCCACGGCGAGACGACGGGCATGACGAAGTATACGCCGAGCAGCATGTACACGAACCACAGGTGGCTTTCGCGCGGCACGAAGTTGATGAAGACTTGCCGCAGGTTCGCCCACGACTCGCCCCACCCCCATTCGCCCCACGCCGCAGGGAGAACCGCGTAAAGCACGAGCCATGCGACGAAAGGAACCGCAACGCGCGAAAGCCTTCGCCTGTAGAACGAGAGCATGTCCGTCTTCACCGGCACAAGCAGGAACGCCGACGCCATCAGGAACAGCGGCACCGCGACGCGCGCGAAGCCGCTTATGAACACGATGCTCCAGCGCGCCGTCTCGGACGGGAACGAATATGTGTAGTCGTTGCTGTAGATGCACTCGCACGAGTGGATGAGCATCACTAGAAAGCACGCAACGGCGCGCAGCCAGTCGAGAAATTCGATTCTCCCCGTCTTGTCTTGCATATCGAATTTACCTTTCCTTGCTTATAACTGGCGCGCGCCGCAGTGGCGACGCCTTGTCAGAAGGCGAGCTTCGCGGACTGTACGCCGTCGGTGAAGCCGGGCTGACCTCCGCCGACGAAGAACTCGTACTCGCCCTTCGCAAGCGACTGCTTTCCGTCCATGCCGAACTGCATGAGCTGCTCCTTCGAGAGGTTGAACGTCACCGTCTTCGTCTCGCCCGGCTTGAGGCTTATGCGGTCGAAGCCCTCGAGGTGGTGGATGCGGCGGTCGCCGGAATCCTTCGGGGAACGGACGTAGAGCTGGACGACTTCATCGCCCGCGAGCTTGCCTGTGTTCGTCACCTTGACCGTGGCGGCGACTCCGTCCTTGGTCTTGTAGACCTTGAGTCCGTCATACCCGAACGTCGTGTAGCTGAGACCAAAGCCGAACGGGAAGAGCGGCTTCTTCGTCGCGTAGAGGTAGGTGCGTCCGGGAAGCTTGTAGTCCTTGATGTCCGCCTCCTCCTCGTAGTTCTCCATGAACGTGAGCGGAAGGCGTCCGGCCGGATTGTTCGCACCGATGATCGTGCGCGCGATGGCGCGTCCGCCCTGCTCGCCCGGATACCACGCGTGGAGAACAGCGTCGGAAAGCTCGCAGACCTCCTTGATCTCCTGCTGGCTGCCGCCGAAGAGGACGGAGATTATCGGACGGCGCTTGCGGTCCTTCTGCATCTTCTGGAGCTCCTCGATCTGCCTGTTCCAGAGCTTGCAGTTGTTCTTGTCGTGGCCCTCGCCCTCGTCACCCGAGTTCATGCCGATGAACGCGATCATGTACTGCGCATGGTCACCCTCGATCGCGACGCCCGCGCCGAGCTCCGCGGCAAGTCCAGCGCGCGCGGTCATGTACATTCCCGCCGAGCCTTCGTAGTTGCCCACAAGCGCCCTCGTCTCGTCCGAACGGCCCCAGACGTTGACGGCCTTGAGCGTGGACTTGTCGAGCGGAAGTATCCCGTCGTTCTTGAGGAGGACCATCGACTCGTCGGCGCACTGGAGCGCAAGCGCCTTGTTCTCGGGCGTCGCGACGTCATTTTCGCCGAGGCCGTCCCACGGCGTCTTCACGTCGCCGATGTTGCCGAGAAGGATGCGAGTCGTGAGGATGTTCAGCACCGGCTCGCGCAGCTGCTCCTTCGTGACGCGTCCCTCGCGCACCTCGGCGCGAAGGCAGTCGTACGTGCCCTCGCTGCAGATGTCGAGTCCGCCCGCGATCGTCGCGAGGCACCCATCGACCTTGGTCTTGGTGTACTTGTGGTTCGCGGACACGTCGTTGACCGCGCCCACGTCGCTAACGACCGTGCCGCGGAAGCCCCACTCGCCGCGGAGGACGTCCCTGAGGAGGAACTTGCTCGCGCAGCACGGGATTCCGTTGACAGCCGAGTAGGCTCCCATGACCTGCTCGCACTTCCCGTCGACGACGAGCATCCTGAACGCGGGAAGATAGTACTCGTAGAGGTCGCGCATGTCGAGGTCGACGTTGAACTCGTGGCGCAGCTTCTCGGGGCCAGAGTGGACGGCGTAGTGCTTGGCGCACGCGGCGATCTTGATGAACTTCGGGTCGTCGCCCTGAAGGCCCTTGACGAACTCCGTGCCCATGACGCCGGCGAGATAGGGGTCCTCGCCGAACGTCTCCTGTCCGCGGCCCCAGTGGGCGTCGCGGAACATGTTTACGTTGGGGCTCCAGTACGTGAGGCCGGTGTAGATTCCGCGAAGTCCCTTCGCGCGGAAGAGGTTGTGCTTTGCGCGCGCCTCGGTGGATATCACGTCGCCGACCTTGTGCTCCAGTTCGGCGTCAAACGTCGCGGCGCGCCCGATCGTCTGCGGGAACATCGTCGCGAGGCCCGCGCGCGCTACGCCGTGAAGTCCCTCGTTCCACCAGTGGTGGCGGGGAATCGCCGGGTCCTTGATCTCGGGATTGTCCATCATCAGCAGCGAGACCGCGTCGTTGGGCGCAAGCTTCTCGAAGATCGCCTTGGCCTGGGCCTCCGCCTCTGCGCGCCGGGATGCGCCCGGCATCGCAACAACCTGCGCAACGGCAACAGCCGCCGCGCCCGCCAACATGATTTTTACAGTTTTCATGTAACGATTATAGCATATAACACATTCCGACTGCGTGAACGCAACGCAGAAAACATCGTGAAATTTACGCAGGGCAAAAAGCAGGCGCCTTCACCGGGCGACGCTCTCGAGGCGATACGTCCAGCTGACGGGCTTAGACGAATCGAAGCGGTACTTCCACATCGGCCCGGGGCCGCAAGAGGCGCCGCCAAGCCCCGTCTGGCGCGCGTCGATGTTGAGGCACACCTCCGGACGCGGCACAAGCGCCGCGCGATAGCGGTCCTCGCCGTTCTTGAACGCAGCGAACCAGAGATCCTCCCACGTGTAGTGCAGCGCCTGCACGAAAAGCGGCTCCGGACCCGTCACGCGCACGCCGCGTCCCGATTCGTCGGTGAACTCGGCCCAGCGCACGTCGCACGCCATGCCGCTGTCCTGCGGACGCACATAGCTCACGAACCTGTCAGTGACTGTCGACTCCCATACGCCGAGGAAAGCGGACGTCTTGCGGTCGATGTAGTTCTCCTGCGGACCGCGTCCGTAGAACTTCATCCGCTCCAGCGCCGGCGAAAGCCTTAGCGACACGCCGAGACGCGCTAGGACGGGAAGCTTTCCGTACGGCTCGGACTTGTTGGCGACGTCGATCGATCCATCCGCATTGAACGTCCAGCTCGTCGTGTGCCTGAAACCGCACCCCTTCGAGCCGGCAACGTCAACGACTGCCGTCACCGTGGCGTTCGAGACGACGAGCGGCTCTGGATGGTAGCGCAGCTGCGAAAGCCCCGAGCCAAAGAAGCTGCGCGATCTCTCGTTGCGCCACGAATCGCCCGTCGCAATCCACTTGTCGTTGTCCGTGAATCCGCGCGCGCACGTGAGACGCGGACCCGACGCAAAACCAGGAGCGGCATCGGAAAGTATCGCCGTCCCGTCCATCACGAGCTTCGAAAGCGTGCCCGTCCTTCGCGAGAACGTCGCGACTGTCTTTCCACAGCTGATGGTAAGCGCGTCGTCGGTTGAATTGAAGCGGACGGCGGAAGCGTCTGCGGCTACAGATTTCGCCTTCCGCTCTCCGGCGGCCAGCTGTATCTGATCGCGAGCGACGATCCAACCAGCCGTAGCCCACGGCGCGTCTGTCCGAGTCGCGAAGGCGAAGTTGACGAAGAGTTCCTCCGTCTTCGAACGGCGAGCGACGGCATCGCCAAGTCCGACGGCCTCGATCGTGCCGCGCGCAAGCGGAGCAACGGACGGAACCTTAACCGCGCCCTTCGCGACGGGCAGCCCGTCCGCGATCAGCTCCCAGCTTCCGTCGAACGCATTTGCGTCCGTAAAGCAGTTGCGGTTCAGGAGTTCGAACGATCCGTCGTCGCGCTTCGTCACGATGAGATTGCGGTGGACCTGTCCGACCTCGAGAAGCTTTGGCGTGACGTTGCGCTCCGGATCGATGACTCCGTTCACGCAGAACGGACCGTCGTTCGGCTGTTCGTCGAAATCGCCGCCGTACGCAAGAACGCGCACAGGCCTGCCATCGGGTCCGATGCGGTCCGTCTCCTTCCAGATCGCCTGGTCGATCCAATCCCAGATGCAGCCGCCGACAAGAGACTCGTGCTTGTAGATGACGTCCCAGTACTCCTGGAAGTTTCCGAGCGCGTTGCCCATCGCATGCGCATATTCGCACATGAAGAACGGCTTGCCTGCGGAATACGCGGACTCGGGGCGGCTGTATTTGTCCTCCATCGTCTCGCCGTTCGCCGGCCCGTCGCCTAGCTTGCCCTTCTTGTCCACCCAGTCGACGTCGGGATACATGCGCGAGTCGACGTCCGCAAGCGTGTTGCCGCGCTCCCAGTGGATGAGGCGCCCCGGATCGAGCTTGCGCACTGCGTCTATCGCATGGACAAAGCAGTCGCCGTGACCTGTCTCGTTGCCCATCGACCACATCGTGATGGACGGATGGTTGCGGTAGAAAAGAACCTGCCTGACGTTGCGCTCGACGATCGTATGATCCCACTCAGGCTTGCGTCCTAGCCCGTTGTCGCCGTACGCTGGCTCGTGCCCCTCTACGTTCGCCTCCGCGACGACGTAAAGTCCGTAGCGGTCGCATAGATCGTACCAGAGATGGTGGTTCGGATAGTGCGACGTCCTTACGGTGTTGATGTTGTAGCGCTTCATCAGCGTGATGTCGCGCTCCATGTCCTCGAGCGAAACGGTGCGTCCGTTCTCCGGATTCGTCTCGTGCCTGTTAACGCCCTTGAGCTTCACCGGCATTCCGTTTACCATGAACGTGTGCCCGACGACCTTCTGCTCCTTGAAGCCGACCTTGAGCGAGCGGATGTCATCGCCCTTCTTCACGACGAGGGTGTACAGGTACGGATCCTCGGCGCTCCAGAGGCGAGGTTTGAGTTGGAGTTGATAGTTGGAGTTGGAGACAGGAGCCAAGTCTCCGACTTTCTTCTGATCTGCGTCATAGAGTGAAGCAGACCCGCCGTTCTCCATTTTCAGCTCAAGGCTCCAGCTTTCATATCCGCCGTCAAGTGGCCGCGTCTTTACCGCCACATCGCGTATTCCGTCCTTCGGGCGCGCATAGATGGAGACGTCGCGGAAGATACCGGAGAATCGGAACATGTCTTGGTCTTCGAGATAGCTGCCGTCGCACCACCTAAACACTTGGACACAGAGGAGGTTCGCGGCATCGCTCAGATACTCCGTGATGTCGAACTCGGAGGGGAGCTTTGAGTCTTCGGCATAGCCGACGCGCTTTCCGTTGACCCAGACGGTGTACGCCGAGTAGACGCCGTCAAAGCGGAGGATGACGTCGCGGCCTTTCCAGTCCGACGGAACGGTGAAAGTCGTGCGGTAGCTAGAAACCGGATTGTAGTCCGCCCGCCCTGTGTCGCGGTCGAGTATCTTCGGCGGCGTTATCTTGTGCGGATAGCGGACGTTCGTGTACATCGGAACTCCGTACCCGCGCATCTCGACGCAGGACGGCACGTCGATCGTTCCCCATCTCGAGTCGTCGAAATCCTCCTTCCAGAAGTCGAGCGGACGCCGCGCCGGATCGCCGACCCACTTGAAGCGCCAGTCTCCGTTGAGCGACTTGACGTACGGCGTCTCCGGGACGAGCGCGTCCGAAAGCGCCGCCTTCTCGTCCGCAAGCGGCGGCAGAAACGCCGCCGCCGGAAGGCGGTTGATGGAGTTCACGGACGCGTCGGCCCATGGTTCGGGCTGCGCTGCATCCACCGCTGCGGCCGCAGCCGCGAATGCAGGGACGCACATCATGAGGAACAGGCTTTTCTTCATTTACATGTCAACCTTTGCGCTTAGGACATTTTCGGTGCATCCGGGCTGTCCGCCGCCGACGAAGAGTTCGTACGTGCCCTTCGCAAGCGACTGCTTCCCGTCCATCCCGAACTGCATGAGCTGCTCCTTCGTGAGCGTGAAGACCGCGTTCTTCGTCTCACCGGGCTTGAGCGTGATGCGCTTGAAGCCTTCGAGATGGTGAATGCGGCGGTCGCCGGAAGACTTCGGCGAGCGGACGTAGAGCTGCACCACTTCGTCGCCAGCCGTCTTGCCGGTGTTGGTGACCTTCGCGCCGACCTTGACGGAACCGTCCGCTCCCTTCTTCATGCGGATGTCGGAATATGCGAACGTCGTGTAGGAGAGTCCGAATCCGAACGGGAAGAGGACGTTCGAATCCATGTAGCGGTAGCTGTGTCCGGGAAGCCTGTAGTCCTCGAAGTCGGGAAGCTGATCGGGGTCCTTGCAGTACGTTATCGGAAGGCGTCCGCCAGGATTCGTCTTGCCGAGAATCGCGCGCGCAATCGCACGTCCGCCCTGCTCGCCAGGATACCACGCTATGATAAGCGCGTCGCAGAACTCCGCCGCCTCGCGGAGGTCGATCGCGCTTCCGCCAAACACGACGCCGACGATCTTCTTGTTCGGATTCTTCTCGCGGTCGGACCTGAGCTGGTTCGAAAGGTTGCTCCACATCGCGAGGCTCTTCTTGTCGTGCTCCTCGCCTTCGTCGCTCGGGCAAATGCCGAGGCACGCAATCGTGACGTTTCCGCCATGACCCTCCTCGACGACGATTTCAGGCCCAACCTCGCGGAGGAAGCCAGAAAGCACGGACACCGGATCGTCCGTCTCGCCGTTGTAGTTGCCCATGAGGACGTTCGTGTCCCTCGCGCGTCCCCACACGCCGATCGTGTTGATCTTCGACATGTCGAGCGGAAGTATTCCGTTGTTCTTGACGAGCACGAGCGACTTGTCCGCGACCTCAAGCGCTAGCGCCTTGTGCGCCGGAGAGGCGATGTCCTTCGCTCCGAGGTTGTCCCACGGAGTCTTTGCATTCTGGTCGAGATCGCCGAGAAGCGCGCGCGTCGTGAGAATGTTTACGACGGCATCCTTGAGAAGCTCCTTCTTGATCTTCCCCTCCTTCATCGGACCGCGCAGCTGGTGGTACGTTCCCTCGCTGCAGAGATCTAGTCCGCCCGCGATAGTCGCAAGGCTCGCCTCGACCTTGTCGGCCTTGAAATGGTGCTTTGCGGAAATGTCCTCCACGGCTCCGACATCGCTCACGACCGTTCCCTTGAAGCCCCACTCCTTGCGGAGGATGTCCTTTAGAAGCATCGAGTTCGCGCAGCACGGCTCGCCGTTGACCGCGGAATACGCGCCCATCACGCTTTCAACTTCCGCATCGCAGACGAGCGCCTTGAATGCGGGCAGATAGTATTCGTATAGATCGCGCTTGTCGACATTTACGTTGAACTCGTGGCGCTTCTTCTCGGGGCCGGAGTGGACGGCATAGTGCTTCGCGCAGGCGACGGCCTTGAAGTACTTCGGGTCGTCCCCCTGGATGCCCCTGACGAACGCCGAACCCATCACGCCGGAAAGATACGGATCCTCGCCGAACGTCTCCTGTCCGCGCCCCCAGCGCGGATCGCGGAACATATTGACGTTCGGGCTCCACAGCGAGAGGCACCTGTTGCCGCCGCGCTGGTTGCGCGCGCGGAAGAGATTCGCCTTTGCTCGCGCCTCTGTCGATATGACGTCAGCCATGCGAAACTCGAGGTCCGGGTCGAACGTCGCGCCCGCTCCTATCGCCTGCGGGAACACGGTCGCGAGCCCGGCGCGTGCGTACCCATGCAGCGCCTCGCTCCACCAGTGGAAGCGCGGCAATCCCAGCCGCTTGATCTCGGGGTTGTCCATCATCGCCATCTGCACGGTCTCGTCCGGCGTGAGCTGTTCGTATATCTTCGTCGCCTCAGCGACAGCCTCCGCACGGCGCGCGGCCGTCGGAACTGCATAGAGCTGCGTTGCGGCCAGAGCGGCCGTGCCGATAATCAAGTGTTTCTTCATTTGGGTCCTCGGTTTCATTATTTGAATATATTTACTCCACCACCGTCGTCTCGTCGCGGACGCGGAAAAATGCCGAAGGCGAAGCTGACTGCAGCAAAATCTTCATCTCCCCGTTCGTTCCTTCGACAAATCCGCCATAAGGCTTGAACGACGCGAGATCAAGCGTTTCAGAACTGTACACGCGGTAGGTCCGCCCCGCGAGGCCCTTCCACGTGATCGATATTTGCGTTCCGGACGCTTCAAAATCCGAAAGATAAAGCGGCGACCCCGCGTCGTTCGGATCAGTCCCTGAAAGATACTCCTCGCGGTTCGAGAATCCGTCGCCGTCCGGATCAGCCTCAGGGTCGACTCCGCCGTTCTGGAGAAAATGCCTGCGCTCCCACGCATCGGGCAAACCGTTCCCGTCGATGTCCTGCGGATCGAGCTCCTCCACGATCGCGAACTTCACGGCATCTGCGATGACGGTCTTGTCCTTCTGTCCGTTGGTTAGAATCCGTACAGATCCCGAATTCCCCTTCTTGAACGGCCATCTGCCGATCGCGTTCCAGACGGACGACTTTCGCGTCATGTCGACCATGTTTGTCACGACGCCTCCGTCGTAGACGATTTCGACTGGAACAGCCGATCCGCGCGAATCGCCTCCGTTCCAGAAAAGCGACACGACATACGTCGCGTCTGACGGTATCTCCGGAGTGAACCTGACCCACATATCGCTCGACGCGAACTTATTGTTGTGGAGATAGTCCGCTCCATAGCGTTCGGAGTTGTAGTTGCTTACCGGCCACTCGCCGGAAATCTCAACGCCCGACGCATCCGCATTGTCCACGATGACGGACGCAACCTCCCTCGAAGTCTCCACCTTCGGCCAGGTGTATTCGTTCTTCTTGTTGATGAGCGCCTGGAGCTCGACGGTCTTCTCCGCGTCGCGGTAGATTTCGCTTGGGAAGCACGCGTACTTCTTGCAGAGCGAAGCCGCATATCCCGCAGCGACGCCCTGCTGTCCGCCCGCGTGCATCACGCGGCTCGACCCGAAGGCAACGTGAGTGTAGCTGGCGCAGCGTCCGGCAAGAAACAGGTTCGGCACGTCGCGGCAGCAAAGCGAACGATAGGGCATCCACCACCTGCCGTACCTGTAGTGCGTCGTCGCGGCGATGAATCCCGAGTTTCCGTCCTTGCGGTGAAGGTCGACGGACCATGTTGCGATTCCAATCGCGTCCTCGAACTGGCGGTGGTCGATTATGTCCTTCTCGCGGACGACGTAGTCGCCGACTATGCGGCGCGACTCGCGCTTGCCTGCGATATACGGCACCCAGTTGAAGACGAGCTTCTCGTTCCCGGCCTTCGCCTTCGTGTTGGAGAAGCTTCCGTAGATCGCGCGGAAAAGCCGGTCGCGTAGCATCTCGGCGTCGTAGATTGTGTCCTCATCAGGATCAAGTCCCGCCTCCCAAGTCCAGCCGCCTGCGGTGTCCGCACGGTTTCCGCTCACCTTCGTCGCCCAGGGAACAGACGGGAACACGTAGGCAGTGTCGTTTGTCTTCGTATTCCAGAGGAGGCTGTTTCCCATCGTACTCGTGTCAGCAACGTCCTGTCCGTGCGTCGGCTCGTCGAACTCAGTCTTCGCCTCTCGTCCGAGCATAAATTCAGCTCCCGCCCAGTATCCGATCCAACCGTCGCCCGTCGAGTCCACGTAGAGCGGCGCGACGAACCTGCGCCTCGCGCCAGTTTCGATGTTCCGTGCATCAACCGCGACAATCTTCCGCTGCGCGTTCGTCTCGACTCCGTACGCGCGCCAGCCGAGGTGCGAGGCGATGCCGTACGACTCGACGACCGCAAGTCTGTTGGCGTCGTCGGCCTTCTTGTCTTCTGCGTTCTTAGTGTTGTTCCTAACGGCCTTGACGATCCAGTGAAATTCGTCGCCTTCGTTCTCCGTCCGAACGCGAATTTCGTCGCTAGCGTTTCCGCCGAGCATCGGGCGGTCATGCACAATCGCGACAGAAAGTCCCGCATCCGCCGCTGCGATTGCAGCGCACACGCCGGCGATTCCTCCGCCTACGACAACGAGATCGGCATTGACGACATCTTCGGGCGCGGCGGATTCGCCGCGCTTCTCCGCGCGCCACGCGGCGAGCGAGGCGGCATCGTTCGGCGGCGGATTCGTCGCGGCGACGGACGTGAAGTACACTGCGTCACAGCGTCCCTCGAATCCCGTGAGGTCCTTAAGAGAGACAGTCTGCGGACCTGCCTCGACGCGGACAATTCCCGCGTCAATCCATCCCCAGTCGGCAGGCGCAATGCCTAGCATCGACGGAAGCGTCGTTCCGCCGACGGCGAGGCGGAAGCGCCCAGGCTTCTCGCCATCCCAGTCTGGAGTCCAGTCGCGGGTACGAACCCATGCGCGGACGAGTCCGCCGAAGCCGAACTCGACACTCGTCGCCGCATCTGCGACAGGTTCGCCCATGCCGTGCGCGAGAAGATACGGCGAGCCCATCACGTCGACGAACTGCGGATCGACAACCCATCCGCCCTTCGCCGCAAACGACTCCGCCTCGACGAGCGCATCCGTTCCGCTCATGAACGGCGACGCCGCAAGCGCGGCAAACCACTTCGACGCCATGAGCCGCGCGCCGGTCTCCGTCGGATGAACCTTGTCGTCGATGCAGTGAACTGTCCAGTCCCATCCGTCCGCCATATCTACGACGCGTACCGGCGAAGCGGCGGTGTTCAGTTCGGCGGCAAGCGCGCCGATCGCATCGTTGAGCGCGGGGATGTAGCTGTACTTGGGGAGCTTCCCGCTCGTTATCACCTTCGCGTAAAGGACAGTTACATTCGGATTCTGCGCGCGAGCCGCGGCGATGATGCGCGCGTGAGCGTTCGTAGCGGCGGCGATTATCTCCGCCTCTGGCCTGTACGCAGGATTGGCAGTATCTGGATCGACGTTGTAGTTGTGTCCGGCGTGAAGGAGAAGAACGTCAGCCTTATCCGATGCCGCGTTCTCGATGTACTTGTTCGCGATCTGTTCGGCATTCTGTCCGCTCCAGCCTTCGCTCGGAAGATCGTTGCCGGAGTTCGGCGAAACATGCGAACCCTTCCACTCCACGTCTCCGAATCCGCTCTCGGCGATCATTGCGGAAAGGTACGTGCGGTACGTCCACTTATTCGCGGCCCCGGAAGAATTCGCACCTTCCGTTATCGAGTCGCCGACGCAACAGACGGAAAAGCGCGGCAGATCCTCCGCTGGGAAAAGCTGAATCTCGGAAATGCCGTTGTAGTTAAGGACATTCTTCGAATCGTCCCAGTCGTCAAGCGCGACGAGCGCGACATAACGAGCGGCGGCGGGCTTGTCGAACGAGAAATACTCGCCTTTGTAGTCGGCAGTGCCGGTTGCACGCGCAAGGCGATTGGAGAGAACGAGCGAATAGTTCGACTGGATGTCGGCTGCCGTCGTCTTCCATCCGTCGCCAGTGGAGACATACAGCTTGAACTCCCTGACGCCGCGCTCCGTGAAGATCGTCCCATTCTTTGCGAAGTTGAAGTTGTAGAGCCTCACGCCGTCGAGGCGGACGACTTTGCCGAGATCGACCTGGATGTACCACGGGAATGATCCAGAAGCGTTCGATGACAGCATGAACATCTCGTTGTCCGCAGTCACGCCGCAAGTGCCGTCCGCGGCGATCCCGCTTCCGTTGAAAGCGGTCACCGCACCACGGTTGCTGTAGGGCGACGGCGTTCCCGCCGCAGTGTTTCCGGCGATGCAGCGCGATGCCGCGATGTCGGAGAGGTCGAGCGGTTGCACTCCGCCGTCGGCGCATGCGCTCCCCGCCCCTAGCGCTGCGGCAAGAAACACCGTGGTTGTCAGGTATGTCTTCATTGAAATTAGTGGATTGAGACTTTAAAACCAGTGGAAACGATGTCTGCAACGAGTTTTCCGCCGCTCACCCTGACCTTGATCTTGTACCTCCCGTCAGGAGTGAACACTGGACATGTCCAGCCCGTAATCCCAGGCTCATCGATCGAGCCGAATTTACCGAGTGTGTAGGTGCCTATCTTAGATACCCCGCCGACGAACGAGAACGAAAACTCGCCTTCCGCCGGAAGCTTCAGCGTCGCATCCCCGATGTCGAACGCGTCGATGGCCGTCTTCGTCGCGCCGTCGAGCGTGAAGGCAAGCGTCGGAGCGGTGAACTCAAGCGTCCCCGTGAAGTTGTCGAACTGAGGAAGGTCCTTCGGACGCTCTGCCGTCACCGTTCCCGCTCCGCCTACCGTCGCGCCCGTCCAGTCGACATATCCTGATGGAAGCGTGTCAAGCCACTTCTTCATAAGATACGCCTCAACTCCGCCGCGCGTTTCGGCATCAAGCACTTCGTTGAAGAGCACTATTTCGCCAAGAACCTCAAACGCCTTGTCGGAACCTGCGTCCCAGAATCCGAATACACCCGCGTTGAAGTCGTTTCCATCCGTAGTGAACGAGAAGAGCTCCGGCGCTCCGGTGAAACCGGTTTTCGTTCCATCGACCGCAATGCCGTTAATCCTCGTTTCACCGTTCGTCAGAACTTCCGACGTTCCGCTGCCCCAAATCGGCGCGGTGTAATCCTTATATGAGGTACGCGCCCTGACCGCTGTCGTGTTGTCCGGTTTGCCGGCGTCTATGACGGGAAGTCCGCCGCCGTAGCAGCTGTCCATCACTATAAACGCCGTCCTCACCTTCTGTTTTATAATGTCGCCATTGTCGGATATCGCCTTGGTGTGATCGGTCTTGATGCGCAGATTGTTTCCCTTCTGCGTCTTGCCTGCCGGATCTGCATTAAGATCCATCCATCCTCGGACAGGCTGTCCAAAGCTTCTGGCGGAACGGACATAGGTGGGGCGCCGGTCATTGTTGTCGTCACGATAATACCCGTGGAGATATGGCGTGTTTGCGACATCCTTGTTTCCGTGATCGAAGAGCGCATGGACCATGTTGTCTGTACTGCCGAATTCGAGGTCATCCTCGCAGTCCGGATCAAAACGTGCGACTTTGCTCGTCATTGCGTCGATCTCTGCTTCCGTCAGAACGTCGCCGCTTGCGGGAACGATCAGTTTCGCACCGCTGGGAATCTCGACGGAACCGGCAAAAACGCCGCCGACCTCAAGCGAGCCGCCAATGGAGAGCGTGCCTGCACCGTGCTGAGAATTCAGCGCACAGTCGAAGGTTTCAAACGAACCGCCCTCATCGATTTGAAGGGACCTAGGACGCACCCCAATAGAGAAACCTGCGGTCAGGCCCCACTTCTTCGCAAGATAGAGTTCGACGGTCTTGCGCTGTACGGTCGTCAGCTCGTTCGTGAAGATAAGGATTTCGCCGTAGCGCTGTCCACCGGCGTTCTGATAGTTATCGTCCATGCCGAGAGACCGCACAAGCGGCGAATCGCCAGGCGCAACGCCCATAGAGAGAATCTGATAGCCGCCATTAAGCGCTGCCGTCTCGTTTGGCACGACAGGAGCACCGTCCACCCAGAACGGAACATTCCTCCGTCCAGAGGCAAGTATCGTGTCGTTTGTAGTTGTGTTGTTGCGATTATAGTATGTAGCCTGCCCGGAAGGGTCAATCGATTCTCCGCTCAGAGGATTCTTGGCTTCGCCCGTTTCGCCGCTCCTCCAACCTCCGATCAAGCCTCTCCCGCCGCCGTCCTGCGAGCCGTAGACCATTACAATCGTCTTGGACGCAATCGGCTTGTTGAATATCATGCGGCGCTGCTCGCCATGTCCGGTTCCGGTTCCTGCCCCGCTCGTGTTGATCTCGTCCTTCGCACCGATCACACTTTCACCGCGCGTACCAAACGAAAGGACGGTGAGTCCGTTCAATTCATTTGTGATCGAATACGGCATAGTCCTGATAAATCCGCCATCGGTGGAACCGGTCGACGAGCGGGCGTTCACGGCATAGAGACGATCCGAACCTCCGCGAACGTCGTTCCAGCGGCGGACTACGATGCCGGGGAACGTCCCCTCTGGAACCGTATTTCCGCCGTACGTATATTCCTGAAAAGTCGTCTCGTCCGAGGCGTCGAGCCAAAGAGCCGGAAGATCGCCCAGTACTTGCGCGACCGAATTGTCGATGTTGTTCGACATGGAGGCGTTCGCCTCGACCTTGACGTCTATGCCGTCCGAAATCATGCCGTATCCGACATCGCCCTGCACGACAAGCTTGCCGGTACCTTCGAAAGAACCGACCGAACCGGACTCGAGATAAACGGTGAGTCCATCCTCGATCGTAAGGGACTCGATCATCTGTCCGGCGGGAAGCGCGAGCGTCACGGAAGCGTTGGAACCTAGAACCTTGCGAACGATGATGCTTACTCCCGCTTCAGCGGAGTCAATCGCGACGCGCCTTGAATCATTCGGAACATAGACAAAAGCACCTGCCGCTGCGGACTCAATCTCGAATTCGGACGTCGTGGCATCCGCGCCGCGCAGTTCGACCATTCCAGAAGCGCTCGGAATTGTCAATTTCTCATTCGCCGCGGCATTGTAGATGACACCGCCGGTGAAATCTGCGCCAGAGCCCTGGTTGCCGTAGAATACGCCTTCAACCGAATCCCAGAGTCCGTATGCACCGTTGTCATCGATGCAGGGGATGAAGCTACGCTTCAGAGCATCGTCTTCGCTGATCGTCATCGAATAAAGGCGCATGGGCTGGTGACGATCCGGCGAAGACGTATTAGAAGCGGATAGGTAGTTGTTTCTGCAGAAAATGTACATCGGCGCGTCAACCGGGTTGTTGACAGTGGTAATTGTCTTTGTCGTCGCCGTACTGCCGGTGACAGTCAGCGCGCCGCTTTTCAGTTCCACTTCGTACTCCATGTTCTCCGTGGAGGGGATCCCTGCTTCCGTGTAGTTGGAGTTGCAGAAGATTCCGTTGAAATTCGGGTTGTTGAAATAGCGGAACACCACGGAGTTGTTTGATTTGTCATCCTCCATCACGCCGAAGAACACAGCCCAGTCGGACCTCCTCGCCCGCGCGAGAATCGACGCACGGATGACCGTCGTCGACTGCGGATGATAGCCGGAGTCGATCCACTGCTTGTTCGCCGCGTCCGACTCGATCCAGTCGAGCCGCGTGTAGTCCGTCGGCAGGTCGACTGCGAGCGCAGTGCCCGCAGCGAACGAAAGCGCCAGAGCAAGGGCGCCTAAGCAACTCCTATGCAACAGATCTATGTATCTCATTACAACCTCCCTTGTTTTTGTATTATAAGAATAACATATTCCTTTGACAAAAGAGTGAAATTCGCGCAAATTTCTCAGTGAAAAATGCGCATGGGGACACTGCGCGATGAGGACGTTTACCTAAGCATAAAACTACCTTACCAGTATAAGTAAACCTTTGTTAGGACAGAGAACGAGTTTCCCGTTTTCAAGGGCCACCTTCCATCCTTTGGGAGCGGACAGTCCCGACGTAGGCATCACGATATTGCCGCCCTCTCCGACTGTTGCAACAACCCACTTCGTGTTGGACGTAAGGTCAAATTCACTAGAAACCGAAATCGCAGTGCCTTCAGCGAAAGAGAGCGTAGCATTTCTGATCTCCACTGACGTCTCTGGGCTGACGACATTCAGATGTGCTGCTCTGATGGAGCCATTGTCCATCACACCTCCGCCAAGTGTAACAGACGTTGCATTGCATGTCGCTCCGCCGAGGTCAAGTGTTCCGGAAAGGATTGATATCGGCATTCCCTCCGGAATCATGCCCGTGCCGATTGCAAGCGAACCTGCACCACGTTTTACGAGGCCACCGCACACCTGATCTTCGCCTTCTGGAGTAAGCTCCACTGTCGCCGTGTAACTTCCGTTGCGCGCAAGAATGCCTTGATATATCGAGGCAGTCGCATACGTGTAGCCGCAGCCGGGAGATATGACCTTGATTCCGGTGACCCGGCGGGTTGAAGAATCAAACAGCGCAACGGCCGTGGCGCCTTGTCCGTCGCCTATGATGTCGACGAACGGCGCGCCGAGGTACTCTTCTGCAAGAAGATCTGCCGGCGGAATAACGGACGCTATGCCGCGACCGACAGGCTTCGACACGGGGAAATTCAATGTGCTCGAAACGTTTTCCGGGACATCTACGCCCATTCCCCCGGCAAAAGCATATACGGCATTCGGAAGGTGCTTCCCGTTGTTCTCTTCGTTGAAAAGACCGCCCGAGTTCTTTGGCTTAAGGAATCCACCTGCAAAATTCATGTAGCACACCTGTTTTGTCGCATCCCAATTGGCATCCCAGGTGTTGAGCCTGCACTTGATTTCGCCATATTCCAGAGTTCCCCCCTCGCGGATGTTCACGATAGATGTCATGTTGCAAGTCGTTTCGTTGTGGTTTACCGGCCTCAGACTGGAAACTTTCGCCACCGCTTCACGTCCGTCAATGGTGAAAATGCCTAAGCCGCAGGCCGCACCGTAGCGCCCGTTCATGTCAATGCCGCCGCCTGGAACGTTTATGACGCCTCCAGTCTGATACACAAGCCCGGTTGTTCCGCGGCAGATGTCAAAAGTCCCGTTCCATTCTCCAGTAAACGAAAGCTCGCCTCCTTTCTGGTAAGCGATTCCAATATTATGCTGACTTTGCTTCCATGAAGCATTTCCGTCGCCGACAATAGCCCACCCTTTCATTGCAAAGTTTCCGGCATTCTCGAGATATCCATAGCCTGCATTTGAAATGAACAAATTGTTTTGGTCTCCGCAGTAGTTCGTGACAGATCCACCGTCGGCAACATAAATCGCCGTCCGTGTAAACGACTCCTTTGCGCCGACCAGATTCGCATTAACAACACCGCCCTTCCTTACGTCGAGAAGACCAACGCCGTACAGAGCGGTCCCGAGGTTTATGGCGGCGGTCGTGACACCTCGCGTAGGAGCAGGGACAATGGAAAGCGAAGCGTCCTCGACGACAAGCGTCTGCAGCCGGTTTGCCTCGTTACCTATGTTGACATTTCCTGTATTTTTATCCGCCGCAGTAGTCACGGAAATTCCGCCAGTTACACATAGACTTGATTCATAGCCCCTGATATCCACACCGTTAAGCGAAGCCGTCCTTCCCCTGCCGGAAAGAACCACCGTGCAGCCAGGCTCACCGGCGGTGCCGACAACAAGCTTCGCGCCGCCGTCAAGTCCAGAGAACTCTGCCGTCCTGCCTGCCGACAGGGCAACGTCGAGCTCTCCTGAATTGACCGTGACCCCACCCTGGAATTCCATATCGCCAGCTGCCGAGACAGTTACCGGATCGCCGGACGCAACTCCGACCGAAATCGGCATCGTGAATTTCTGCGGCGCGGAAGAACTGCTCGAAATCGAACCTGTCACGCCGAGTGCGCCGCCGGTGTGGACAAACGCTCCAGCATTCTCGCCTACCGTTATGCTGCCTACCGAGATCCCGGCGATGTCCATCTCCGTCTCGCCGCCAGAAGCAGTGTTGAATTTAACTTGCGAGCCCGACTCGGGCACAATGCCTTCCAGCCAGTTGCCCTCTTCAGACCATTTCCCGTTAGACGCGCCGCCTGTCCACACGGACGAAGTGACGCCCTTCGATACTAGGACGAGATTGCCGTTTCTGACCTCTAGCCCGGCCGGCACGCTGGTCGTCAAAGAAAAGCGGGATACATCATCTGACTGCAGGCTGCCGCAGGCAACAAGAACAAAGCTGTCCGTGAGCTCTGTGATTCCGACAGCATTCACCACTATTTCGACAGGTGATTCCGAGGAAACCGACTCGTCTAAGATGAGCGATGTCGCCGACAAAGCGTCGCAGCCTGCGGCAGAAACATCGAAATCCAGCGACGCGCCACCGTAAAGCGTAAGCGACCCCGTCAAAGCATGATCTTCCCTGGCATTGTTCAGGAACGACAGCCCGCCAGCGCGTATCGTTGTCTGCGGCAGTTGGGCAACTCCGCTCGAATCGACATTTGAACCGGCGCAGTCAACCACGAGCGCTGACGCTCCAGATGCAACGGCAGCGGGCAGAACACCGCCTTCAACAATCGTTACAACGCCATTGGCGTCCGTCCTGTAGCTGAAACCTCCCCCGAGAAAATCGGCCCCTGACGCCTGGTTGCCATAAAACACGCCCTCTACGGCATCCCACAGGCCGTTCGCGCCGCCATCCGTTCTGCAAGGAATGAAGTTCCTCTTGACAGTCTCCGATTCCGTATCCGGGTCGATTTCGACTATAGTCATGGAATAGAGCCTGTACGCCTGATGTCTACGGGCCTCGAACGTCAAGTCGTTTTTCCTATTGCATTCACAGAAGATATAAATCGGTGCAGTGTAATTGGCAAGATTTTCATCAAGGGAAGTGATGCTTTTCACAGTAGAGCCGATTGTCACCTGCCCGCTCTTCAGCTCAACTATGTAGTCCTCGCCTGCGGGGCACGCCACCGTTGCGTCGCCCCAGCTCGAATTCAGGAATACCCCGTTCAGACTCTGCCAGTTATCCCTGTGCCGTAACAGTACGCCATAGGACGAATTGTCATTTTTTTCAAACACGCCGAAAAGGGACGCCCATTTAGTGCTTCTCTCTCCAAGATTGAACGATGCTCGGATGCACGTTCCCGTGACAGGCGAATAACCCGTATTTATGTACTGCTTGCCGTCGTTTGTGGACTCGATCCAGTCGAGCCGCGTGTAGTTCGCCGGCAGGTCAACGGCAAACGCCGACACAGCGGCGAACGACAACACAAACCACAGCGACTTAGCAGCCATGCGATGCAACGACTTCATGACCATAGAACCTCCTTTATTTGTGGTAATTATAGCATATTTTACCGTTGTAACAAGTGAAGTCAGCGCAAAAATTATCGTGAAAATCGCGCTAAAGGCAGAGGATGCGCGATGTATTCAAGGAACGGATCTACCTGCCGCTGTCGAGGATTCCAATGAACGCGAGAAGCGCGCCCCAGTGGTAGAAGGCGTCCGACGCGCCTGCGTCTCCGCCCGCACCGGTCACGGAATTGTAGTTCTCGTATATCCCGCCGTTTTCCTTCCAGTTCTTCATCAGCAGGTTGCGCGAGCGCTCCACGAGGTCTGCGCGAGCCTTGTCGACTGTCGGCGTCCTGTAGTCCTTCATGCCGAGGTAGACAAGGAAGTTCAGCGGTGCCCAGATGCGTCCGCGCCAGTAGTTGTTGTCCTTGAAGCCCCTCGCATTGCGCGCGCTCGCAGGCATCACGAACTCGCCGTAGAACTCCTCCGGATTGAAATAGTGCTCGTTTATCATGCGGTCGGCCTGCTCATTCGTCGCCGTGCCGGAGAGCAGCGGATAGAAGTTGCAGGGCGAGAGGACGTCGAGGAAACTGTTCCCCGGCATCCTGACGTTGCGGTAGATGCCTGTCTTCTCGTCCCACATCGTCTGGAGCTTGTCAGCGTAGGACTTTGCGCGCCCGAGCAGCTCCTCGCGGTCGCCGCGCCTATCGAGGATGCCGGCGATCTCGGCTAGCGCCTTGCAGTCCATGACGTACATCGCCATCAGCCCGACGTCCGCCTGGTCCATCGTGCACGTCTCCGGAAGCATTTTCGCTTCGTCGAACATGGGCGAGTTGTCGAGACCCGACTCGTACTTCGCCAGATGCAGCGCCTGGGCGCGGCGCGTGCCGTCTTTGTTCCAGCCGTGCGTGCCCCACGCGAGGAACCCGTCGCCGCACGTGCGGGCCTTCGGCCACCAGCGATTCCAGGCAATGAGCTCGTCGTAAGTCTCCTCCAGGAGCCACTTTTCAGGATAGCGCCTGTAGATTTCAAGAATCGTGCGACTGCCGACGGGAGGCTGCGAGCGGTCGGCGGATATGCCAGACGCGGACTTGTAGTTGGGGACGAAGCCCTCTCCCGTCACGCTCTTCGTGATCTCGACGGCGTTCGCGAAGGCGAGGTCGCGGTTGAAGGACGAGAGCATCCATGCCGCGAAGTAGGTGTCCCAGTCGAACAGCACCCATCCCTCCCAGTTGTAGTTCCAGTTGCGGCTCACCGGAGCGATCGCCCTTCCGTTGGGCGCGTCGTAGATTGTGTTCCACGCGAGGATCGTCTGCATGCCCTGGAACGAATCGGCGTGCTCGCCCCACGACGCTACGCGCTTCTCCTGTTCGGCGCGGCGCTCGCCGATGAGCTTCTCGATTTCCTCGAGCGTGCGCGCCCTGCCGGTATAGAAGCCGATCTTCTCCTGGAGCCGCACGGCGAGGCGCGGAGAGCCGGACGGCATGTACGGCATCTTCGCGGAAGCCGCCGTGGTGGAGACGGTGAACCTGCGTCCGCCTCGCGTTCCGAAGAGCTGATCGCCCTCGCGTCCGACGGTCCCGTCGCGCTCCCACGGATAGAAAACGTCCGCTATGACGAGATGCCCGCATTTGTTCGAAGGCGTCACAAGTGCAACAAGGTCTTCTCCGTCAGCCGCAGTCTCGAGCGTGAGGGCGAATTGGTTCTGGACTATCTCGACGCTCGTGTAGCGCCCGTCATCGGACCTCAGCCCCGGGATGACGCCCATTCTTGACCTGCCGTTCTTGAGAAACTCGCGGCGGTATTCCTTTCCGTTGTGCAGCGAGACGCCGAAGTTCACCGTGAAGCCGTCTGGGAGAAAAGTGTGCGCCGTCATGCTGTTGTTGTACCACGTGTTCCATCCGCGGCAGATGCGCGTCTGGAGATCGCGGTACTGACGCGTGCGCGTTTCGCCGAGACGCGTCGCTTCAGCCGTTCCGGCAAGCGTCAGGGCGATGGCAAGCGCGAGAACAAATGCCTGTTTTCTTGTGCTGGTGTGCATACCTGTATCTCCTTGGTTTATTTTTCTGTGGGTGCCTGTTTCATGATTCCGTTGATGCCGATTTTAACGTCGGCCGACGGATCGGATTCTATCGTGAGGATCTTGCGACACTCGACGTTTGCCGCGGCGGCGCCTTTCGAGCCCGGTCCGAAGCGCATGCACGGAAGCTTGTTGTCAAGACGCATATGGTCGCCGACGAACGCACTCGCAAAAACGGAAAGATCGCCGCCCTTCTCCGCGGACGCCTCGTAGCAGCACCACGATATGAGCTGGTTGAACGCGACCGATCCACCGCGGACATCGGCGATCTTCGACGCAGGTGACCACACGTCCGCCACGTCGAACACTATGCGTCCGCGAAAGCCCGGCTCCGTCACCGCGTAGTGTCCTCCGCCCTGGCGGAAGAATACGCCCATCGACGCGACGAGCCCTATCACCGCGTCGCTTCCCGCGCGTCCTATCACGCCGTCCCGCGCAGCGTCGAACGCGACGCCCCACATCTTGCCGCGGAACGATCCGCCTGTGTACCGGTCGCGTTCCAGGACGAGCTGCTCGGCGACGTTGATGTTGAAGCAGGAGAAGAAGTCGCACTTCTTCACGTCGCCCAGGACTATTCCGCGCGTGACGCGCGACGAGAAGTCGCAGAGACGCTCGCCCTCGGTCTTGTTGCCGGGGTGGTTGGGGAATCCGCCCTGGTGCCCCCAGCCGGAGAAGTTGAAGTGCAGGTCGCGGACCGTTCCGCCCGTCGTGCCGTGTCCGATCTCGAGCGTCGTGCCGAGCGCCGCGCCCGTCACGTCCGCGATTTCGATTCCGTCGCACTTAACCGTCATCGCGTCGATCGCGGTCCAGGAGCCGATGAACGTGCAGTCGCGAATCCACGACTGCGCGGCGGCGCGGACAGTCGGCGGATACTTCTTCACGCGGATGCGGTCCTCGACTTCGGGGAGATCGCTCCACCCCTGGTGCGGATAGTACACGGTGATTCCCCTCACGCCCGCGCCGCGCGATAGCGTCACGAGCGGTGCGTCGTCCGGCTTGTCCTTTCCGCCTATCGCCCAGAGCATCGTTCCGCGCATCGTCGCGTTTCCGTAGTGCGCGCCTTCGAAGGATCCGCGCAGCTCCACGCCTGGCGGAACCTTCACGCCGCCGAAGAGCTTGTACGATCCGGCCGGAACGTACACCGTGCCGCCCTTCGCCGCGCCAGCCGCGTCGAGCGCCTTCTGGAACGCCGCGGTGGAGTCCTCCTTCGGAAGCTCCCTGAAAGTTCCGCGCGCCGCTCCGAAATCGGTGACGTCCCATATCTTCGGCGAAGCGGGTTTCCCGCGCGGGGTGTGGTCGAAGGCATACTTGATCGCGGCGGGAACGGCCTTAGACTTCTCGTCGCGGATTATGCGCGGATCGTCCGACTCCCATCCACTCACGGCCGACGGTCCCTTGTACTCATTCCCCGAAAGGACGAGCTGATCAACCTTTTCGCCCATCTCGTATGCAGCGGCCTTCGGTTCGTCGAAGCTGCAGCGCGCAACGACGATGTTTCCGGCCGCGGACCTCACTGCCGCATTCGCGTAACCAGCGAAAGTGCAGTCCTTCAGGCTGATTGCGTATGGTCCGATCTTCGCGGAGCCGACGGAGTACTTTCCGCCCCGGAGAATCGTATCCGAGACGACAAGCGATGTGTTGGACTGATACCACGGCTTCACGCCGCGCGCAATCGCCTCGGAATAGTCGGGCTTCGCCCCGAAGTATATCGGACACACCCGCGCCGAAATATCGCTTCCAGTTAGCATGAAGCACGGATATCCGGGATTCTCGAGAAACACGCCGACTCCCGCATTGCGTATCCGCACGTTTCCAGCCGCGACGTTGCCGGTGTTGAGGAGCTTTCCGTCGTCGGACGGGACTGCGGTTATGAGCAGGCCCTTCTGGCAGAAGTCGATGTCGATGTCCCACCAGTATCCCCAGTCCTGCTCGCCGCACATAATGCCGACGAGGTTCTTCTGCAGATATGCCTTCAGCTTCGCGAGCGCCTTGCCCTTTGGAGCGCCTGGGAGTCCGCTTTCGGACCAGTACTTCGGCGAAAGCGAGACGTGTTCTATGCGCGGGACGTCGTATGCGTACGCACCGTGCACTCCGAGCTTCAGCGCCGTTCCGTAGAGCCGCCTGACGAGCATGGAAGAGCAGTTGTTGTTCCAGAAGCCCGTCCAGGAATTGTAGAGCGTAACGTTGTAGACCGTGGAGTGTCCGCGACCACGGATCGTCGCGGGATACGGAACCGGCGCGTCGGCTTTCTGCTCCGGATACCATATCGACAGGTCACGCAGCGTCGTCGCGCCGCGCACCGTTATGAAAGCGCCTTCGTCCGGCTTCTCCGTTCCGCGCCCCGAATACGCCATGAGGATCGTGCCCTTCCCCGCGCCGCCCTTGTCGGGGCGCATCCACTCGCCGCGGAGCGTTACGCCGTCGGGAAGCTCCAGCGTCCCTTCCACGCGGTAGCGTCCCGCCGGAAGGAACACCGTGCCGCCCTGCGCCTCGTGGCATGCCTTTATTGCGGAACTTATCGCCTCGGTCGAATCCTTCGCGCCCGTCATGTCCGCGCCGAATTCACATGCGTTGGCCGTGTAGACAATCAGGTTGTCGGACACCATTCCCGCCGACGGCGCGGCCACGCGGGCCTGTATCAGAGGCTCGGCGAAGGCGGTTGCTGCAGAGACCGCCAGTATGCACAAAATTAATCCATCCTTACTCATCAAGTGAAACCCTGACGGCCCTCCCGCTGTACTTCACGGTCTTCTCGACTCCGCCGAGAGTCTTCACGCGGAAAGTCCTGTCCTTGAGCATGCCGGGATAGGCGCCCTTGCGCGCGCCGATGGTCAATGTCTTGGTCTTGTCATTCCACGAGAAGCCGATCGTCGTGAACTCGCCCTTCTCGTACTTGTACCCATCGCCCGCATCCTCGTAGAGTTCGAAGGATCCGTCCGCGCCTGAATAGACGGTCACCGCGAGGTCGTCCCACGGCTTCTCGCCGACGTACTGCACGTCGGGTCCGTCGACAAGAATCGCGCCAGCACGAACATACAACGGGAAGTTCGAAAGGTCGGTCTTCATCTCGTGCTCCGCACCGCCCTTCACGCGCTCGCCCGTGAAGTAGTTGTACCAGTTCGCGCCCTGCGGCAGGTACGTCGCGACGGACGTTACATTCGAGGACGTTACCGGGGCGACGAGTATGTCGCGTCCGAAGAGGAACGAGCCCTTCTCGTCCCACGTCCGGCGGTCATCAGAGAACTCTGCGACTAGCGGACGCATGAACGACATGTTTGACGCATACGCTTCGTGTGCAATCGAGTAGATGCGCGGGAGGAAGCGGTAGCGGAGCTTCACGGACGCAAGAAGCGAATCGTAAAGCGGCTCGCCCGGCTTGCCGAAGAGATAAAGTTCGCGCCACATCCCGGTGCCGTGGCTGCGCATCATCGGCTGGAACACGCCGTACTGCATCCAGCGCGCGTAGAGCTCGCTGAACGTCTCGCGCTTCGCGCTCTTGAATCCTCCGAGATCGTTGCTCCAGTTGGGATTCCCCGAAAGCGAGAAGTTGAGTCCGCACGGAATCTGCTTCCTGAGAAACTCCCACGTGCAGTCAGTGTCGCCGCTCCACGTGTGCGCGCCCGTGCGCTGGAGTCCGGCCGAAGCGGAACGCGTAAGGATGAACACGCGGCGGTCGGGACGCGCGGCCTTCGTGTGTTCGTGGACATTTCTGATTGCGTAGAACGGATATGCGAGTCTCACATCGCGGAACCGTCCGAGAGCGGTTACAACCTCGTCGTTGTTCTCCTCCTTCTGTCCCCAAGGCTCCGGCTCCGTCGAATCCATCCACCAGCCGTCGAGTCCGAAGCCGAAGAGCTTCGCGGCATGCTTCCAGTATCTTTCGCGCGCCTCGGCGCTGTAGCAGTCGTAGGGTTTGGAAACCGTCGGATATGTTGGAAGCGCAAGGAGTTCGCCGTGCTCCTCGAAGTCTGCGTAGGGTTTCGTCTTCGGACCGAAACTGCACCATATGGAGATTATGAAGTGGCAGTTCGACGCATGTATCTCGTCTATCATCTCCTTCGCGCCCGCAAAGCCGGGATTGAGGAACTCCATCGCGTTCCAGTGGTCGTTGTCGCCCCAGTACTGCCAGTCCTGAATGATTCCGTCTATCGGCACTCCGTCCTTCCGATAGCGACGCAGGACCTCAAGGAGCTTTCCGCAGTCGGTGTAGCGCTCGCGGCTCTGCCAGAATCCGTAGCTCCAAAGCGCGTTCATCGGAACCTTCCCCGTCAAGTGACGCATCGCACCGACTACACCGTCGAGCGAGCCGCCCGCGATGAAGTAGTAGTCCTCCGCATCGCCGACATCACTCTCGAATCCGACTGTTTTGTCATCGGTCTTGTACCACGTTATGGACACGTTGTCCCAGTAGAGCCCCCATCCGTCGACGCCGCAGAGGAAAGGGATGCCGTCGTCGCAGTTCTCCGGCTGAAGTCTTCTGCTGCCGACGTCGCGCTGGTCGAGGCGCCCGTTCTGCACGCTGCCGAGTCCATACACGGGCGCGTCCTTCGCGATCTTCCACTTCTGAGAGACTTTCGTCGCCGTGTAGCCGCCTTTGTACGTCTCCCGCTTGAACTTGGCGGGCCCGGCTTCCTCGAGCATGACAGAGCCGTCGGGACGAAGGAACGAAAGCCCGCCCGTCTTCTTGTCGAGCCGCACGGAAAGCGCAGCGCTCTTCCAGGTCTTGGCGTCGTCGTTCTCCAGCACGGACGTCTTCACCTTCTGCGGCTTCGCCGTGACGATGTCGGCCTTTTTGACGACCTCGCCGTTTGGAGCGCGCACGATTCGCGCGATCGATGGCGTATAGAACGTCACTTCGACATCCGCCGCGTTTGCGGCAAGGGCAAAGGAGATCGCGCCAAACAGGAACGCGCAACCCAGCAACGAATTTATGTCTCTCATTTTGCTTCTCCGTTGATTTGAGAAATCACTCGGCTGACATCTCAAGGCGGAGCGTCTCGCCGGACACCACCGCGGCGTGCGGAATCGCCGTGCCCGCAAGCGGCCTGCCGCCGATCGTCGCGGAGGCGATGTACTTCGCGTCGCGGGTCGACTTGGGAGCGTCGACGACGAACGACTTGCCGTTCTCCTGGCGGATCGTCACCTTCGAGAACACCGGGGAGCCGAGCTGGTACTCGGGGAGGCCCGGCGTCACGGGATAGAAGCCCATCATCGAGAACACGGCGTAGGAGCACATTCCGCCGCCGTCTTCGTCGCCGCACATGCCCATCCTGTCGTTGCGGAACCACGCGTCGAGCGTCTTGCGGACGAACTTCTGCGTCTTGCGCGGCTCGCCCGCGAAGTTGTAGAGGTACGGGATGTGGAACGAAGGCTCGTTCGCCATCGTGAACATGCCCATCATGCCCGTCGCACCGTCAGGCATCTCCGCGACGTAGTGGAAGCGGTTTCCGCAGGACGTGTTGAGCATCTCGTCAAGCCTGCGCGCCATGCCAGCAGGCCCGCCGAGGTACTCGACAAGCTGCGGGATGTCGTGCTGCACGTCCCAGATGTACGTCCAGGCGTTGTTCTCGGTGTAGTAGCTGCGCGCGCCCTTCCCGCCGCAGATAATCGGGTCGAACGGCTCCACGAATTCACCCGCGGCGTTCCTGGGGCGGAAGAACTTCGTCTTCGGATCCCACAGGTTGCGGTAGAACTTCGCGCGGCGTTCGTACTCCTTGACGCCGTCCGCGTCGCCGACGATCGCGGCGATCTTCGACATGGCCCAAGCGTCGTAGCTCGAGCCCTGCGTCACGGAGACCGTCTGGCGGTTCTCCCAGTTCTGGTCGACTGCGGGGCACGTCTCCTTGTCGCCGGGGTTGAGCGCCGGCATGTATCCCTTCTCGACGTAGAAACGGTCGAGCTCCGTGAGCGGACCGCGGTACCACGGCACGAGCGACTCTGTCTTCTCCGTGTAGTCGAGCGCCTTGAACGCGGCCGCGAGGTCGAAGCCCCTCACGCCCTTCACCCAGGCGTCGTAGAACGAAATGGCCGCGTGGTGGTTGATCATGCAGTGCTGGTCGCAGTTGATCCCGGGGAACGTGGGCATCCACTTCTCCTTGTTCTCGGCGGCCATGCGGATGTAGCTCGTGAGCTTCTCCGCCTCGGCCTTCGGCTCGAGGAGCACCATCAGCGGATGATGCGCGCGGTACGTGTCCCAGATCCAGTCGTCGGTGTACTGGTCAACTCCTCCTGTCTCGTGCACCTTCCCGTCCCATCCGCGGTAGCGTCCGTCCTCCGTGACGTTGACCATGCGTTCGTAGCAGCGCCAGAGCGAGGAGTAGAAGACCGTCTTCTCGGCATCGGTGCCGCCTTCTACCTCTATCTTCGAGAGCTTGTCGTTCCAAGCCCTGCGGCCGGCGGCGGCAAGCGCCGCCATGTCCCAGCCCGAGATCTCCCGCGCGCTGTTGCGCGCCGCCTGCTCTGCGTCGATGTAGGAGATGCCGTACTTCAGCATCACCGTCTTCGCGTCGGGGGCGAAGACAAGCGCAAAGCCGTTGTCGACGCGGCGCAGTTCCACAGGCGCCGGACTGAACTCGCCCGCGAGCCAGACGTCGCTCGCGGCGTATCTGCCGCGCCGCACGTCCTTCGCGACGACACGCGCGCCGTCGAGCCTCACCTCGGCGTCGCGCCCCGTGAACACCACGGCGTGCACCGCGTCCGCGCGGCGGAACTCGAACGACGCAAGCGCGCTCTGCCGCGCGGGAACGATCGAGAACTTCACGCACTCGGAGTCGAACGTCACGTCGTATGAATACGGCGTCGAGTGGGGTGAGTCCCATGTGCCGCTCCAGCGCGCTCCGAGCCGCTCCTCTTCGCCAGAGAACGGATGCACCGCGAACACCTGCTGCCCGCGGTGGTCGGGGGTCTGAAGGAAGATCGCGGAGACGCGGTCGTCCGTGTAGTCGCGGTACGGCGGCAGGACGCGCAGCATGGCGTTCGGGAGCTGAGTCGTCTGGAAGCACGGCACCAGCATGTGGCTGATCGTGCCGATCTCCGTGTTCACCCAGTCGACGGGATCGCGTCCGAAGACGGAACAGCTCACCGCAACAACAGTGGCAAAAGTATACATTCTCTTTTTCATGCTTAGATTGTACCAAAACGCAGACAAGTATTGCGCGAATTATTCGCAAAAATTATCGTGAAAATTGCGCAACGGAAATCAACCCGGGCGCGACAATCTTGCCGTCCACGATCTTCGCACTTCTCATTCCTGCGGCTTGAGGGACGCGCGGACGGTCGGGAGGAAGTCGGGCTTGTTGCTGCAGCGGAGCTCCGCCTCGAATTCGCCGCGATCGCCGTCGACCACGATCGAGAGCCTGTTCCAGCCCTGCTGGAGCGGAAGCTCGTTGTACTCGACCTCGCGGTCCGTGCGCCGCGTCTCCTTGACCTCCTTCTCGCCGACCTTGAGCGTCGATCCGCGAGCCTTCATCCAGAGCATGAGCTTCGGCATGTCGGGCTCGATGAGCAGGTCGTCGAGCGGACGGTTCGAGTAGACGTAGAATTCGAGCGTGTGTTTCCTCGGCGCAATGTTCTTGAGCGTCTTGCGCGTGGCGGACGGGAACATGATCTTTCCGTCGCGGAGGAAGAACGCCTCCGCCGGGTCGCTCACCACCGTGCGGCACTTGACGCCCGCGTTGGCGAGCATGCGCGAGAGCGTCCTGTAGCCCTTCTCGGAGTTCGCGAAGTCGGCGAGCGTCTGCACCCGCACCTTCGACGCGCCGACGCGGCGCGTCGCGATGACCGCAAGCGGGGCCGTGCATTCGTTCTCCGTGCGGATGATCGCGGCGGTCTTCATCTCCTCCGCCTTCTTGTTCCACTCGCGCCAGTCTGTCCGGCACGCCTCGACCTCGACCTCGGCGGAGCGGATCCACTCGCCGCCGAGCGAGAACTTCGCCGCGTCGCCGCGCTGGAGCTCGCAGAAGTAGAAGTCGCTGTTGAAGAGTCCGCGCACGAGCGGACGGTCCTTCGGGATGAACGTCGAGCGCACGAGCTTCGCAACCTCGAGCCCCTCGCCGACGATCGGCTTTACGGACTCCGCGCTCGCGTCCGTTACGCCCCACACCCACGCGTCCGCGCCCTTCTTCACGAGCTCAGCGACTTCAGCGGCCTGGTCCGCCTTGAGCGGAGCCGATGCGTCGACGAAGACGAGCGCCTTCGAGGGCTCGTTCACCTTCTCGGCGAACACAACGCCCTGCGCGTCGAGAACGCCCCTGAGCTTGCCGTCGCCGACGCAGACGACCTCGGCATACTCGCGCTCCGCGCGCGGCGCATCTGCCGCGGGCTGCTCCGGACGGATCGACCACTTCGACCACGCGGGGCCCTCCGGCGCGAACGCCGCGCGCACCGCGTCGTACATCGGCCACGCGTCCCAGAGCGGAAGCGCGGGGTCGTATCCGGGGTTGAACGTCGAGGAGTACGGACCGAGGCGCTCGGGCTGGTAGCCGGGACGGCCCTCCTCGTATTCGCCGAAGAAGATTCCGTCTTCAAGAGAAGGAGCCTTCGTGAGGTCGCGCTTTCCGAACGGTAGCGGCTTCAGTGCGTACCAAGCGAGGTTGAAGACGCACGAGTACGACGCGTTGTTCTTGCGCTGCGCGACGATGATGTCGTAGCACTCCTTCGCGAGGCCCTCCATGCGGCCAAGAGCGGAAGCGTAGCTGCGTTCGGAACCGGAGCGCTCCGCGACCTGCTGGGGCGTGCCGTAGTACGCCATCGAAGCCTCGCCGACGCCCCACGGCTTGCCGATCTCGGACCAAGCCTTGTACGAATGGACGAGATCACCGTAGTGCCCCATCGTGATCGGGAGAATCCCCTTTCCGTCCTCTTCGCCGTCGGACGAGATCCACGGGCGCGTCGGGTCGAGCCTGCGGCACGTGTCGCGCCAGTCGGCCCACGCCTTCTCCTGGAACGGCATGAGATCGGGGCGGTTGAAGACGTGGAGGATGACGGGCTTGTTCTCGTTCGAGACCGACCATCCGAGAACGGACGCGTGGTTGCGGTCGCGCCTGATGAAGCGCTCGAGGTGCGTGATGGAGTTCTTCCAGAAGATTTCGCGGTCGAACTTAGGTCCGCCGTCCGAAGCCCAGTTGGCGGTCTCGTCGAGGATGCAGATGCCCATTTCGTCAGCGACGTCGTGGTAGAAGCTTGGGTAGACCTGCGCGTGGAGGCGCACGGCGTTTCCGTTCGCTTCCTTGATCGCCTTGAACCACGCCCACGCATAGCGGCGCGTCATCTGCGGAACGCCCATGAAGTGCCACGAGTCGCTGCGGAACTGGATCGGCTTCCCGTTGAGAAGATACTTTCCTCCGTCGATCGTCCACTCGCGCCATCCGAAGCGCTCGGCCTTGCGGTCGACGAAGCGTCCGTCCTCCGTAAGCGAGACGACGAGCGAATTGAGGTTCGGCGTCTCGGGCGTCCAGAGGCGGAGCGCATCCTGTGCGACAGGAATCTCGATTGTCACCGTCTTGGACGACTTCGCAGCGACCTCGACCTTGCCGAAGTCCTTGGTGAGCTTCTCCGCCCCGAGCTCCCACGCGGGGACTGGTGCGGAAAGGACGTCCGTTCCTGCGCGGTTGATCCACTCGCAGACCTTTGCGCCGAGGTCGGCGCTCGCCGCGGCATCGCCCGCGTTGGCGACTGTGACGTCGAGCGCGAGAACGCCCTTCGAGACGAGCGGACGCACGAACACGTCTTCGACGCGGAGCTTCGGACGAGCCACGAGCGTGACGTCCTGCCAGATGCCGATGATCTCGCCGCCCCACATGGAGCCTGCGGGGATCACGCGGCGGCCTACGCCCTCGCGGTCCTCGAAGAGCTTCTGCCCGCGGACGCCGACGAGGAGCTCGAACGTCTCGCCCGGCTTGGCCACGTCGGTCACGTCTGCCTCGAACGGAAGGAACAGCTCGAAGTTCTCGGCGACCTTCTTTCCGTTCACGAGAACGACGCACTCGCCAGCGACAGCCTCGAAGCGGACGGCGATGGAGCGTCCATTCCAGTCGGACGGAACAGTCACCGAACGGCGCAGCCAACCCATCTTGTAGTCGCGCCAGGCATCGGGATAGGACGGGAAGTCGCGATGGTCGGGTCCTTCGCTGCGGCGCAGGCAGAAGTTGTTGACGTTCCACGGAGAGGGAATCTTGATCTTCACGGCGTCCCATCCGTCAGCCGCGGGCGCTGGAAGCTCGGGAGCCTGGCCCTTCCCTTCCTTCCATCCGGCCGGAGGCTTGAAGCCCTGAAAATCCCAGCGTCCGTTGAGGCACACCTCCGCGCGCTGTGGCTTTTCGAGCCGGTTGACGAAGCCCTCGGACGGCGCGAAGACTCCGTTGAACTTCACGCCCTCGGCGTTTGAGCCGCTGGCAAAGAAAATGGAAGCGACAGCTCCCAGAAATATTGACGAAACCCGGTGGTCCATTTTATACAGTTCTCCTTTCCTGGTTCACATTGTATCATCTTTCGGCCTCCAAAAGCGTGAGAAGCGCGATAAATTTTCCGTGAATATCGCGCAACAAGCCCTTGCGTTATTCTGCATATTATGGTAACATTCACATCATGAAAACCGTATTGTTCTTTGCCTCGGCAACTCGACACTCGTGCCGCAAGCGCGTTGCCGGAGTGCAGCGCTACTTCTCGAACTCGGACATTCAAGTCCAGGTGGTCGAAAGCAACTACCACCACATCAACGTCAAAAAGGTCATAGACTTCTGGAATCCCATCGGATGCATTGCGGAATGCGGCAGCGACATGAACGAGTTCAGGCCGGAGATATTCGGAAAGCTGCCGATGGTCTACCTCGACCGCGACCCCTCGCTCAAGGGCAAGATCCGGTTTTCCGTAAACGCGGACCTCAAGAGCTCCGCGGAGATCGCGGCGAAGGAGCTTCTCGCGCTCGACTTCGACGACTACGCCTTCGTGGGGTTCCAGCTTCCGCTCTTCTGGACGAAGGAGCGCGAAAAGGCCTTCTGCGAGGCCATAAAGCTGAACGGACGCAAATGCCATGTCTTCGACCGGACCGAAAAACCCGGCATACACCGCCTTGAGGTGCTTCGCAAATGGCTAAAGGCGCTTCCTAAGCCGTGCGGAATACTCGCGGCGTACGACGGCACTGCGGAGGAGATACTCGCCGCGTGCAGCCAGGAGAACATTCGCGTTCCGGAAGACGTCGCAGTGATGGGCATCGACAACAACGAGGAGATCTGCGAGAACACCAAGCCGACGCTTTCCAGCATCTGCCCCGACTTCGAGAACGCCGGATTCATCTGCGGCGAACTGCTCGACCTGCAGCTCCGCGATCCAAAGGCAAAGGGCGAGAACCGCACATTCGGCATTCTCGGCGTGGTGAAGCGCAAGTCGACCACAATCTTCAAGCACACGGACGCGAAGGTAACCGCCGCGGTGGAGTACATACGTCTGCACGCGACGGACGGAATCTGCGTAGAGGACGTCGTCAAGCAGATGGGATGCTCGCGCAGGACCGCCGAGACGCGCTTCGCCAGCCTCACGGGCCATACGATCCAGACCGAGATACGAAACGTCCGCATGGCCACCGCCTTCGCGATGCTCAGGAACCCGCGACAGGCGATAGACGGAATCGCCAACTTCTGCGGATACGACTCCGACTCAACGCTACGCTACGCATTCAAGGCGAAGACGGGGATGTCCATGCGCGAATGGCGCAGGAAGGAAGGCATCTCCTGACGCGGATGGCCGCGGTCAACAAGGGCGCTCGATCCTGGAAGCCATCACCGAACGGCGGCTGGACGAGGTGAAGCGCAGACTTGCCGGTACGCGGGAGAAGATGGATGTCATCGCATCGGAATGCGGATACAGCAACCCGATCTATCTCAAGAACCTGTTCAAGAAGAAATTCGGAATGTCCATGAGCGAATGGCGCCGCCAGAACCACATCGGCTGATCCACGTCGACATTGTGGCGGTTGGATTGGTGGTGGAAATGCGGACGGGCTTAGCAGTTAAGCCCTTGAGTCCCCGCAAAAGGCTCATGTTCTAGGGGTTTCGTTTCTCCCGGTCAGTCGCGTCCCCGCCGCGCCCAGTCGTCCTCGCGGCTATAAACTGAGCATGGACAGACCCCACGAAAGGCTCATTTTACAAGGGTTTGCGTTTCTCGCCGCCGGCAGCACTCACGGCAGCAGTGCCAGCAACTTCGTAATCTCCTTCCGGTCGCGGGTGGCGTAGGAAGTGACGCGACAGCCGAGGCTGTCGCAATCGCACTTCGCAAGCATCTCCTGAAGATTTGAGATTCCCAGTTATGCGTCCTTGACGATCTTGACGCCGGAGACGGTGCGGCGCTTGGTGGAACAGAATTCCAATACAAGGCACGGAGGAATATCATTCGCCTTACAGGCCGAGCAATCGACGGAATGGCACGATTGCCGAGAAATACCCGTCTGCCGCAACAACAGGCGACAAAGAACCAAAATAGACCAGCGCAACGAAAGCCGACATCCCATCGGGTCGCTTCACTGCCGAAACCTTACTGTTCATCTCGTCTATGATTGCCCTGGTGATTTCCTTCTTCCGCTTTACTTCAACGAAGCAAAGCGACTTTCTGGTCTGGACGAGCAAATCGACCTGACACCCCTTTCGCCCCCGGCTTGAACTCGACCCCTTGCGCAAATACGGCGCGGCCGATGTGATGACGGTACCCTTCAGGTGTAGATACGGAACGAGTTCATGGTAATTGTTGACGACAAGATTCTCAAAGGCCAGCCCCATGACCGAATCCACATTCTCCAATGCGTCCAATCCGGCAAACTCGTACTCGTCGCGATCAATCACCGTCTTTGCCGGCTCGATGAACTTCAGATAAAACCGACAGTAGTTGTCGCTCATGCGGTACCGGTTTTCGCGAAGCTCCTCTCCCGTCTCGGGATTTTTCCCCTTGTCGGACATGACAAACCCAGCCTCGACTAGTCGCTCAAGGGCATTCGTGATGCGTCCGCCTTTGCCCTGTTGCAGCTTCCTCGCAACCTCCGCCGCCGTACGCGGACCGTCTACGAGACAGCGCAAGACCTTGGCCGTAAAGTCCGGCTGCCTGGTTATGACATCGTTGAACATTTCGTCAAAGTCGTTCCGCAGGACGCCGTCATGCGAAAACGCCATGCGTCGAATGTTCTCCCCTGCGGAAAGGGATGGATTCACCTCTTCCAGATAGCGCGGCACGCCACCTGTCACTGAAAGAACGTCGACTATCTCCTTCAAATCAATACGCTCGACTTCGCGGCCCCAGAACTTCACGCACTCCTTCAGCGGCAACTCGCGGACAATCAAATCGCAAGAGCGTCTCCCGACAAACGCCGCGCTGTCGACGATGTGTTCCTTTATCCAACTTGAAACACTCCCGCACAAGACAAGAACCAGACGGTCGTGCTTCTTCCACATGTTGTCCCAGGCGATCTTTATCGAATCTGCAAAAAGGTCGTCGTATCGCCCCATCCAGGAAATCTCGTCAAGGAGGACAACAGTCAATGCGTCGTCTTTTATCTCGTGGTCAAGCCGCTTGAACGCGGAAAGCCAATTGTCGGGGAGCGAAGACTCGGCATCGGTCTGAAGCGCAAGCTGTTCGGCAAAGCTTCGGAGTTCGGTCTCGTTCGACGTTCGTTCCGTCGGACGAACGCCTTCTATCTTGATAAACCTTGCATCGTTGTTCTTGGCAAATTCCTCAATAAGCGTCGATTTGCCGATACGTCGACGCCCTCTGCATGTCACTAACGAAGCGACATGCTTTCCAAGCAATGCATCGAGTTTTTGCAAAATGTCCTCGCGACCAAAGAACATGATAGTCTCCTTTCCTCTCAGAAGAGATGTGCATAGTATATCAAAAGTATCCCCTATCCTGCAATATGCAGATTAGGGGACACTTTTTGACGCGGCGATATTTAGCCCCTATTCTGCATTTTGCAAATTTGGGGACAAGCAATTCCAGGGTCCTAACCATTGGGCATTGCGCCCATCCGTCACCTTACGCCTATCCGCGACGTACACTTTGGTGCAGGGTCGGCGGGACTCGAATATGATGAACGTAGCCAACCGCTCCGAAGCCGTCGCAATCGCACTTCGCAAGCATCTCCTGAAGATCTAATCATCGCCGAAACTGGTAGCACTTACGGCACCATAGCCAGCAGCTTGGCGATTTCCTTCGCGTCGCGTGTGGTGTAGGACGTGACGCGACGGCCGAGGCAGTTGATGGACGAGCCAAGCCCGTGCAGATTGTGACCATGAGACCCCATAGTGTTGCAGCGACTGGCATACAAACACTCCAGCCGATTTTTCGGTTTAAACCGCCATCAGTCTGCGAGTTTGTCTATATGCCGCGAGAAGCAATGGCGGCCGGCATGGCCAGTCGATCAATACAGAAAACCAAACAGCCAAAGCGGGATCTTGTTGCCGAAGCCCACTTCGACGTCATCGTTGACGACATAGCTGTCGGGCAAGTTCTTGATCTGGTCAAACCCCTTGCCTTTTCCGCCGACCTCGAACGTCCATTTGCCGTCAACAAGAAAATCACCACGTTCCGTGAACACGACGGCGTGGTCGTTCCTGACCTGGTTGCAAAAGAACGTCTCGCGCAATGTGCCGATGTTCGCATTCTGCACAAGCGCATACATCAGATTCGTGTTGTCACAGTATATCTTCTCCGGCTTGGACATGTTCTTCAGCGTCTCGCCTTTCGGCGGGAGAAGCGCAAGAAGTCCGGCGCGTTCAAGCGCGGAAAGCATCTTGAGCCCCTGCGCCCGCTCCGTTCCCAGTTCCCGATAAAGGGCGGACATGTTCGGCGTCTGCGGACAGGAAGACGACAGAATCATCAACATCTTCTTCGCCTTTCTGATGGTATCCTGCGAAACTTCCTCTATTCCCGGATAATCAACGTCCAGAACCTTGTGGACGGTTTCAAGCAGCTGATCAAGATAATGCGTCGGCGAACGCTTGTAGAAAGGGTAGAATCCGCATCGACGATATTTGTCAAAATACGGCAGAATCTTGATTTCCGAGCAAATGCGGGATGCCAGCGAAATGTGATCCTTCACTATCTGACCCAATTCGAGCGGTTCATACCGTCCTACGCCTTCGAACTCAAGATACTCGCGAAATGAAAGGCCGCGCAATCTGTATATCGACTGCCTCCGCGACAAATCCCCCCTGCCCTTGTCCAGCTTCAGCAAAGAAGAACCGCTGTAGGCGAAGGACATGGTTGGAAACTGATCTGAAAGATTCTTGAGAAGAAGAGACCAATCCCTTCCGACATGGTGGACTTCATCAAGAAACACATGCGTAAAGCCGTGACTATAAAGGTATTCTACCGACTCCAGCACACTATTGTTGGAAAACCACAGGCTGTCAAGACTCATGTAAATGGCCTTGTCGCTTCCTTCTCCAAAAGTCTCCTTTATATGCTGAAGCATCAAGGTCGTCTTACCCGCCCCGCGAGCGCCCATAATGCAGACAAACGGCTCATTCCAGTCTATTTCTTTCGACAAATATCTATGGAATCCGCAATCTGTTTCACGAATTAGGCGATTACTTGTCCGAAAAATCGGCTCTATTTCTTCTGCTGTCATCACACACCTCGATTCTTCATGTTCTGAAAATAAGGTAAAATTAGAATGTAGAGATTCTAAAATCAAGCCATTTTCAGAAAGTCAAGTTACAAGAGCAGTATATCATATAGACTTTTTGCCGTCAACCACCTATTTTGGAATTGCGGGATTCCAAAATGGCATCATGCGGTTATATACCCTGCCGCGATGATGTCTGGAGAAGAACTCATACCCCTTCTCCCTGCGGATAAGCGGCCCCGCATGAAAAACAAACGCCTCCGAATCAAGGCCAAGAGACAGCAAACTGCGTTTGAATTCCTCTACGGCACGGGAAATCTCCATGCTTTGATCGTGGAATACCATGCCCACAATATAGAAGCGGGAATCTTTGTCTGGATACTGAAAGCGCCCAGACTCGTCCACGAATACACTTAGAATCTTTCCTTCATGCATGTTTGAACTCCTACAAAAGCGAAAGCGACGAGAATCTCTTCCCGCCGCTAACACGGGGACATATTCCCCGCTTCAAGAGGATCCCCGCCTTTCGGTTGAGATCACGAGTATTGTATCAAAAAATTGCGTTAGTGCGCAAGTGCCTGGCGACAGAGATTGTTGTAGAATCACGAATGAGGGATGGTTGAGTCGAAATCGTTCTTGGATTCGACACGAAGGGTGGTTGAGTCGGGGTTGAAGCATGGTTGCTGGAAGATTTGAGAAATTGTTGCGTGGCGGTTGGGTGAAGAGGATTTGGGGACAGACCCCACGAAAGGCCTATTTTACAAGGGTTTGCGTTTCTCCCAGCCGGTCACGCTGTCATGGGCGCAACGAAGTTATCGGCAAGACATAGACACCATCCTCGTGTCTGTGCGCAATTCCGGATTTTCCAACAACGACGGAAAGCGACGTCGGCGGATTGTGCCTGAAAATCGAAGCGACCTTCTTCAGGTTGGCTGCGGCCTCATCGGCATCATTGGGGTTAAGCTTGATTTCAAACGCACTCC
>CAMOCC010000013.1 GCA_946610035.1 uncultured Verrucomicrobiota bacterium | reverse complement strand
ACAAATTACGCTGAAGGCGAAGTCTGCGAATCGAATCGCCGACTTCCTCCATCATCCTGGCTACAATATCATCCTTCACAACTATCCTTTTTATGACAATAGATGTACGATATTGTATCTAATTATCACAATTATGTCAATGGCGAAGAGACTATATGTCGCTTGGCGGAATCGGAGGCTACCTTAATTAGTTCAGACCCTTAGGCCGTCTTCAGCACGTCGGCGACGGGCTTGCGCGGAACCTTGATGGGCTTTACCGCGGCCTTGCCGACGGCGATGACGGACATGAGGGTCTCGCCGGCGGGAATGCCGAGGATCGCCTTGACCTTGGCTGTGTCGCGGATTCCCATGATGAGCGTGTCCCAGCCGTGGTTTTTCGCCGCGAGGATGAAGTACGACGAGGCGAGGCCGCAGTCGTAGGCGCCCCACATGTTGCCGAGGTCGTCGGCGGGCTCGCTTCCCATGAAGCCGCTTTCTCCCGGCACGAACGTCACCGCGACGAGCGCGGCGGCATCGGCGGAGTTCGCAGCGTTGAAGGTGGGAAGCGCCTCCTTCCAGAGACGGTTCTTCGCCTCGTCGCCGATCGCCGCGTAATAGCGCGTTGTCTCGCTGTTCTTCCAGCTCGGCGCATTGAGCGCGTCCGTGACGATCTTCTCCATCTCGTCCTTCGAAATCTCGCTCTTCGCGTATCTGCGCACACTCCTGCGCACCTCGATCAGTTCGTTGAATTCCATGCCTTCGCCCTCATTCTTTGAGTTGATGTTTTCATTTGCGCCGTCAGAACACCCCGCGGCCGCAAGGACCGCGGCGGCGCACGCGCCTTCCATGAAGCGCCGCCGTGTTATATACATCTTTTCCATGGAAACATTATACCATATCCCCACCATTCGATGTAAGCGGAATTAAGGGCATTTCAGCAGCCACTTCTTGAAAATGCCGTCCGCATGTTCAGGATCAAGCGGCTGCATGGGCACGAGTTCAAGCGACTTGATCATGTGGGGCGTACCTTCCTTGTATTTACGGAAGTGCGGCGTCGCAAGGTGCGCCTTGTACGCCTCTTCGCTGCGGTATATCTCGACGATGCGGATGGACGTCGGCGACTCCTTCTTCTGCATCGGGAAGATGCAGATGACGCCCGGCTCCTTCGCAACCGATTCGGCCCCGACCGTCCCGGCGGCTGCGAGGTACGCCTCCAGCCATTCGGGATGAACCTCGATTTCGGCGATTCTTACCACGAACATGTTATTCTCTCCTTGCCCTTTGTTTTGCCGGTTTGCCACGCCACAGGAAACGCATCCCGTGAGCATCGCCGCACCTGCGACCGAGCAGATGGTCTTGATGAATTCCCTTTTGTTCATATCATTGCTTCCTTTTTATGATTATAATCAACAAGTTCTAGTTCAAGTACGGCGGAGGAATGCCGGTGGGTGTGTGTGCCGTCCACTCCGAGATGATCGTGTCCGTGGATGTGCGTGATCGTATGCGTGTGGACGTAGCCGCCGTGGAAATGCGTGAAGGTGTGCTGGTGCGGATGGGTGTGGTGCCGCACGAGCGTATCGACCACGACAAGCGCCGCCCCCGCGACCATCACGCCCAGCGCCGCAAGATACATCCACGACAAGCCCTCCTTCAGCACGACGAACGAGAGCAACGCCCCCACGAACGGCGCAACGGCATAGTAGGCGCTCGTTTTCGCCGCGCCGAGGTAGAGAAGCGCGGCCATGGTGGTTGGCCCGACATCCCGTAGCAGCACCTTTGATGCCGGGATGTTGATGGCGCAGAAAACCGCCGCCAGAAATGCGTAGAGTATGGCTTTCATGGAAGCGCGCCGATGCCTTGCAGGATGCCCGCAATGCCAGTTGCGGCGACGTCCTTGCAGATTTTGCCGTCGGCGTCGAACGAGTAGAAGTTCATGACCGTGGCCGTGAACCTGCGTCCGTTCGGCTGAAGCCCGGCGAACGGCGCTTCGCCGTTGAACGTGCCGGAGCATTCCCACTGGACGGCGACCGTCTTCTCGTCCGCCACCATGTCGACAAGCTTCCACTGCACGTCCGGAAAGCTCTTCCGCATGAGGCTGACTACGCTCAAATACCCTTCCGCGCCGTAGAGCGGCGTGGGCGAGACGGGCGTCTTGAACGCCGCCGTTTCCGCGATGAGTTTGCGGCCCAACTCCAAGTCGTTCGTGTTGATGCACTTCTCGAAGAGGCGCATCGCCTCACGGTTGCGCTCCGCCGGCTTCGCCTTTCCTCCTATCGCACCTCCGTCCGTATCGTCCAGCAGCACTTCGCCGGGCGGCATCATGGGGATGAGTTCGGCGCGGGAATCGGCAAGCGTAAAGCACATCATGCGCTTGCCTGGCGACTTGTCGTAGATATTCCGCAAAAACGGCGATGCCTTCAGGAACACCTCTTCAAGTCGTTCGCGCGCCGCGCCGTCGGCGAAATCGGCGCGTCCGGTCCAGCGCAGCCACTTGCCGCCCTCCGGCTGCAGTGCGACCAGCTCGCACTTCGGATTCGCGGCAAGCTGACGGTAGACGTTCTTGAACTCGCCGACGCCGAACCACACCTTGCCGTCAACGACATGGTGCGCGCCGAGCGGACGCAGCTTCGGCTGGTCTCCGTCCACCGTGGCGAGGAAGAACGCCTTTGACGCGGACAGCAGTCCGTCGATCCTGTTCATGGTCTGCACCCTTCCCTGCTTCGTTTCATTGGCGCTGGACGGCGTCTCTGCACAGGCGGCCGCGCAGACAAGCGCGGCAAGAATGCTCATCGCTGCTTTCATTCGTTTTCTCCCTCCTATGTTTGCGAGTGTTTTCATGTCCGTCTCCTTATCTCCATTGGGTTTTTAAATCGGCGCGCAGGCGCGCATAACTCCAATAGTATATCATTTCTTCGGCGCGAAGGACACCTCAGAGACACCTCAGAGACACGTCCGATGTCAGCCGCGGCGCGCCTGTTTTCATAACCGCTTCTTAGGCCAGCGCCGACTTGACCTCGCGCAGCACGCGCTGCGCCGTGCCGATCGCGAAGCGGTCCGCGACGGCAAGTAGATCGTCGTACGTTATCTTCGACTCGTAGCCGAGTCCGAGATCGTCGATTACGGAAAATATGTTGTCGTACGAGCAGACCTCCGCCCCCATGCCCGTCGGAAGATGCGCAATGGCGGCGAGCGTCTGCACATGATGGCGTTTCTGTCCGTCGCGGTCGAACCTTTTCGTCATGAAGTGTTCAATTCCATCAAGCTCGAACAGACGGCATTCGCTCGTCTCGATTCCAGCGGCCCTTGCCTTCTGCATGATTTCGTATTCGCATCGTCCCCTGTACGGATATTCTGGCGGAGTGAACTTGGCTATCCAGTGCTCGAACCCGTCCGGCAGCCCCTTTTTCAAAAAAAAAGGCTGCGGTGTTGAACCGCAGCCTTTTTGACCTTGAAGCAAGTCGTGATTACTTGACCTCGACCTCGGCGCCGGCCTTCTTGAGCTGCTCGGCGATCTTCTCGGCCTCGTCCTTCGCGATGGCTTCCTTGACCTTCTTGGGAGCGCCGTCGACCATGTCCTTGGCGTCCTTGAGGCCGAGGCCCGTAATCGCGCGGATCTCCTTGATGACCGCGATCTTGTTCGCACCGGCGGCCTTGAGGATGACGTCGAACTCGGTCTTCTCCTCGGCTGCGGCGGCACCGGCTCCGGGAGCGGCGACTGCGACAGCGGCGGCGGCGGAGACGCCCCACGCCTCTTCGAGGGCCTTGACGAGCTCGTTGATCTCGAGAACGGTCTTGCCCGAGAGTTCCTTGATGATTTCTTCGTTTGTCATTTTCTTTGTTTCCTTTTTAGTTCAACCTTCAGCGTTTTTCATCTGAAGGAAAGTTTTGTCGTTACGCCTGTGCGGAAGCCTCGGCGGCGGGCGCCTCGGCAGCAGGAGCGGCTTCGCCGCCCTTCTTGGCCTTCTCGGAGAGAACGCGCGCGAGACGGGTCGCAGGCTCCTTGAGGAGCATGAGGAGCGTCGCACGCAGCTCGTTCTTGCCGGGGATCTTGGAGAGCGCCTCGACCATCGCCGCGTCCACGATCTTGTTGTCGTAGTCGGCGCCCTTGACGGACGCCCTGCCGGCGGAGGCCTTGACGAACTCCATTATAGCCTTCGCGACCGCCGTAGGTTCGCCGTGACCGGTGACGATCGCGGTATTGCCCGAGAGCATCGCGTTCACCTCGTCGCTCCAGCCCTTCTCCTTCGCGACCTTCGCGAGATAGGTGTTCTTGACGACGAGGAGGCGGCTGTCGACCTTGCGGAGGTCGGAACGGAGCTTCGCCATCTGCGCGACGGTCACGCCGCCGTGGTTGACGATGAAGCAGTAGTCCGAGTCCTTGACGCGCTCGACGACTTCGTTAAGAATCGCAATCTTCTCAATTCTCATTTCGATATCCCCCTCGTGTTATTCGGCATCAGCCGCGGCGATCACGGGCACGCCGACGCCCATCGTGGAGGAGATTGTCACGGACTTGATGAAGACGCCCTTCACCGTGGCGGGCTTCGCGGCCTGCACGGCGGAGATCACGGCCTTCACGTTCTCGACGAGCTTGTCGGCATCGAACGAGCGCTTGCCCGCGACGACGCTGAGGTTGCCGGTCTTGTCCATGCGGAAATCGACCTTGCCGCCCTTCGCCTCCTTGACGGCGGTTGCGGTGTCGTCCGTGACCGTGCCCGTCTTCGGGTTGGGCATGAGGCCGCGGGGACCGAGGACGCGGGCGCACTTGCGGACTTCCTTCATCGCCTCGACAGTCGCGATCGCGACGTCGAAATCGCACCAGCCCTCCTTGGTGACCTTCTCGACCAGGTCGGCCATTCCGACGAAGTCGGCACCGGCCTGCTTGGCGGCCTCAGCCGCATCGCCGCCTGCGAAGACGGCGACCTTGACGGACTTGCCCGAGCCGTTCGGGAGCTTGACGATGCCGCGGACGGCGGTGTCGCCCTTGGTGAGCTCCTTGCCGAGATGGAAATAGACGTCGACCGTCTCGTCGAACTTCGCGCCGGCGTTCGCCTTGACGAACTTGACGGCCTCTTCGATGCTGACGGGCTTCTGGGGCGCCTTCTTCAGCGCGCTCCTGTACTTCTTGCCGTGCTTCATTCAACCACCTCGATTCCCATGTTGCGAGCCGTGCCGGCGATCATCTTGACAGCCTGCTCCGGATCCTCGGTGTTGAGGTCGGCCTTCTTCATCTCGACGATCTTGAGGAGCTGGGCCTTGGTGACCTTGCCGACCTTGTTCTTGTTGGGAACGCCGCTGCCCTTGGCGAGACCGGCCTCCTTCTTGAGGAGCACCGACGCAGGCGGCGACTTGAACTGCAGCGAGAAGCTGCGGTCCTGGTAGACCGTGATGATCACGGGGATGACGAGACCGGCGTCCTTCGCCGTCTTCGCGTTGAACTCCTTGCAGAACTGCATGATGTTGACACCAGCAGAACCAAGGGCCGGACCGACGGGCGGTGCGGGATTCGCAGCGCCGGCCGGAATCTGGAGCTTGACGACTCCAGTGACTTTCTTAGCCATTGTCCTTTGCCTTCATTTGCGCAACCCCTCCCGGAGATCCATGTCCGGTGGTAGCGGGGAAGCAACCCTACGCCTTGCCCTGCTTGGCCTCTTCGAAGACGTCCCCGATCGGGACCTTCTCGACCTGCCAGTACTCGGCGTCGACTTGGACCTTGCGGTTGAAGATGTTCACTTCGACCTTGAGTTTGCCCTTGTCGGGATCCACCATTGAAACCTGGCCCGTCAAACCCATGAACGCGCCGTCGGTTATCTTCACCGCCTCGTCGACGGAGAAATCGATCTTGGGACGCTCGAGCTCCTGCACACCGTGCGGCTTGTCGGAGAGGATCGCGTCCACTTCCTGCTTCTTGAGCGGCATCGGACGGTCACCGCCCACGAACCCGATAACACCGGGTGTGTCGCGCAGGAACTGCCATGTCCGCTCGTATATCGCCTTCCTGCCGCTCTCGTCGATTCCGCGGGCCTCGTCGTAGAGGGCGAGTTCGCAGAGGACGTAGCCGGGGAAGAACTTCTTCGTAATCGTGCGCTTCTTGCCGTTCTTCTTCTCGGTGACGCGCTCGGTCGGAATCTCGCAGCGGCCTACGTAGTCCTCCATGCGCTCGAGCTTGACACGCGCAAGAATCGACTTCTGGGCCTTGTTCTCCTGGCCCGTAAGCGTATGCAACACAAACCACTGCTTTTCCATTTGCCCGACCTCAGTTGTTGATGAGCTTGAGAGCGAAGTGGACGACGAAATCGCAGGCGCCCGTGGCGGCCGAGAGAATGATGATGAACGCGATTACAACGAGAGTCGACTCCCAGAGTTCGCGACCGGAGGGCCAGGTGACGCGCTTGGTCTCGGCGCTCACGCCCTTCATGTAATCACCTGTCTTCTTTATGATGTCCATATCCGCTCTTCGTAAGTTGTTGGCAGGGTAGGAGGGAATCGAACCCCCATAGGCGGTTTTGGAGACCGCTGCACTGCCATTGTGCTACTACCCTAAATGGAGTGGTACGACCTTACTTCGTTTCCTTGTGGGTCGTGCGCTTGCGGCAGCTCGGGCAGAACTTCACCTTCTCGAGACGCTCCGTCGTCGTCTTCTTGTTGCGAGTCGTCGTGTAGTTGCGACGCTTGCACTCACCGCAGGCCAATATCGCGAGGTCACGCATGTCTTTACCTCAATTCGTTCATTCCGCTTCATGAGATTCGAGCCCACCCGCCGCCCCGGCCGGCCACTTCCGGCCGGGCCTGACGGGCAGGCATCTCACAGAAGACCTGTCTTGTTACTTGATGACGGTCGAGACCGTGCCGGCACCGACGGTGCGGCCGCCTTCGCGGATCGCGAAGCGCATCTTCTCTTCGAGAGCGACGGGGGCGATGAGCTTGACCGTGATCTCGACGTTGTCGCCGGGCATGACCATCTCGACGCCCTCGGGGAGCTGGATGTCGCCCGTCACGTCCGTCGTGCGGATGTAGAACTGGGGACGATAGCCCTTCATGAACGCCGTGTGGCGGCCGCCCTCTTCCTTCGTGAGGACGTAGACCTGGCCCTTGAACTCGGTGTGGGGCGTGATGGAACCCGGCTTGGCGAGAACCTGACCGCGCTCGACGTCCTCCTTCTTGACACCGCGGAGGAGCGTGCCGATGTTGTCGCCGGCCTGGCCCTGGTCGAGGAGCTTGCGGAACATCTCGACGCCCGTGACGGCCGTCTTCGCCGTCGGCTTGAGGCCGACGAGCTCGACTTCGTCGCCAACCTTGACGACACCGCGCTCGACACGGCCCGTGACGACGGTGCCGCGGCCTTCGATCGAGAAGATGTCCTCGATGGGCATGAGGAAGGGCTTGTCCAGCTCGCGCTGGGGCTCGGGGATGTAGGTGTCGAGAGCGTCCATGAGCTCGTCGATGCACTTGCAGGCCGGATCGTCGGCGGAGGCCGCCTGGGTCGCGGGATAGGCCGCGCCGCGGATCACGGGGGCGTTGTCGCCGTCGTAGTCGTACTTGGAGAGGAGCTCGCGCACTTCCATCTCGACGAGGTCGAGCATCTCGGGGTCGTCGACGAGGTCGCACTTGTTGAGGAACACGACGATCTTCGGCACGCCGACCTGGCGGGCGAGAAGGACGTGCTCGCGCGTCTGGGGCATCGGGCCGTCGACGGCGGAGACGACGAGGACCGCGCCATCCATCTGGGCGGCGCCGGTGATCATGTTCTTGACGTAGTCGGCGTGGCCGGGGCAGTCGACGTGCGCATAGTGGCGGTTCGCTGTCGAGTACTCGACGTGCGAAGACGCAATCGTCAAAATCTTGGTGGCGTCACGACGGCCGGCCGACTCGGAGGCCTTGGCGACCTGGTCGTACTTGATCTCCTCGCAGAGGCCCTTGAGGGACTGCACGTGCGTGATGGCGGCCGTAAGAGTGGTCTTGCCGTGGTCGACGTGGCCGATGGTGCCGACGTTCACGTGCGGCTTTCCGCCGCGATCGAATGTTTCCTTTGCCATTTCTTTACTCCTGTGAGTTGTTTTTGTCTTCTTTGCCCCCGCCACGGCTGGAGCCACCTATCGGAATCGAACCGACGACCTCATCCTTACCAAGGATGTGCTCTACCTACTGAGCTAAAGTGGCATCTTCCGCGACGGAAAACTTGCATAGTATATCATATTCGGCTCCCAATGCGCAAGGGGGTATTTTATTTTGTTTTGGATTGGTGGCGAAGGAGGGGTTCGAACCCTCGACCCAAGGCTTATGAGTCCTTTGCTCTACCGACTGAGCTACCTCGCCAAAGAGCCTCTAATGAGACACGACAGTGACATATTCTATCAAAACGACGGCTTGGCTGTCAATGGCAAACTTCACCAATTTTGCAAACCGTCCGCCGGGGCGCATTTCAGGGGAAGAAAATCTCGCGCTTGGCCGGCTTGTCGCCTGGGAGTCGGTTGTTGTTCTCCTTCTTGAGCCGGCGGATGAGCGACAGGACCCCGTTCGTCCACTTCTGCGGATTCGCCGGATTGTAGCGCTTCCCGAACGCCGTAATGTCCCCCTTGTAGTGTCGCTTCACCGTCCCCGCCGCCCACATGGCCTGGATATAGAAGGACTTGTAGCCGTCCTGGTAGCGGTGGGCGCGGTGGCCCGAGTTCATCGGCCCCCCTATGCCGAACTCCAGCCCGGGGCGTCCGTTCTCGTGCCGCCGTATCGCGGCCAGCAGCCACGTGGACTCCTCGCTCAGGTCGTAGTTCACCGCCACCTCGCGTATCTTCTTCCACTCGTGCGCGGGTATGAGCGCACACTCCCCCGCCCCGGGGAAACCGATCGACGCCAGCAACGCCGCCGCCAAGGCCAGCGAGCCCTTCCTCATGAACTCTGGACGTCCAATCCTCATTTTAATAATGTCATGAAATGGATAGAGCGGTTTCCTGGGGCTGGATGCTAGACGAAGACGGATTCAAGAAGCTTTGCGCACTTGCCGCAGTGCGTGCAGTCGTTCGCTGATTTGCAGCCGCGGACCGCGTCCCACAGCGGATTGGAGTCGAAGGACTTGTTGTCGAAGGACTTCGGGAACTTGTGGGCGGGGTCCATGAGGTCCGCCAGGTTCCCGCTGTACGAATACGTCGCGTATGCGTTCAGCACCTCCACGGGGTGCGGATGGCGCCTGGTGGCGAGCTTCACGACATCCACCAGGCCCTCGTAGCGGGGCAGGTCCTCCGGACGTATCCACGTCGCCCGCAGGAAGTCCTCGTAGTTGCCGCGCTCGTAGTTCGTCTTGCACCGGAAGACGGAGAAGTCGAACGACTCGCCGACCTTGGACTGGGCTATGCGGTTGTGCCCGTGGAGGTTGTCGTGGAACTGCTGGAAGGGACACTGCCTGAGGCATCCGGAGTTCGCCTGCATCCCGAGTATCTTCCCGTTCGCCCTCGCCCAGGCGGACAGCTTGGCGAGCCAGTCGAGGTCCCTGTGGTGTTCGCGCGAGGCGTAGAAGGAGTCGAACAGCTCCATGACAGGCTCGAAGCCCAGGGTGCCGTGGATGCGCATGTTGACGCTGAGGCGAATCTTCACGGACGGGTGTCTGCGCCTCAGCACCGTCGCGATGAACGGGGACGTCGTGGTCACGATGTCCGGGTAGAGGCCCTCGCCGTCCATCTCCTTCAGCACCCTGTCGACGAAGTCCGCAAGGTCCGGCGAAATCGCCATGTCGCCGTAGCAATTGCAGTTGAACAGCGTGTCGAGGAGAATCCCGTTCTCACGGCTCCATTTGAGGTCCGCGAGGAATCGTGCGCGGACCTCCTCGGTGAAATCGGGTGCGGGACGGCACGACAGGACCCCCGGCCAGGCGAAGAAGACCTCCCTTATGCGCCCCAGATGCGGGGCGCACGCCTCCCGGAACGGTGCGTTGAGGAAGTGCCCGACTGCAAGGGTACGCCTCATCTCAGCGCCTCCTGCCGCGTCCGCCGCCGGGTCCGCCCCGCCCGCCGCCGGGTCCGCCGGGGCCGCCCATTCCGCCGTCGCTGGTCATCTCGATGATCGCGGATATTGCGCCGGACACGGCATCCGCCTCCTCGCCGACGAAACCGAGTTCCGCGACCGTCTGCCTGAACAGGGCCTCGCGGACCTGTCCGTTCAGCTGGTTGATCTCCCCGCCCATGGACCACATGTCGCGCATCATCTGGCGGCGCTCATCGTCCGTCGCATCGCTTTCGGGGCTCATCTTGGACTCCAGCTCCTCGCGCCTCACCAGGAGGTCCTGAAGCTTCTCGGTGCGCTCGCGGTCCTCGTCGGACATCTTGGACATGTCGATGGACCCGAAGAAGTCGAGCTTGTTCTGGGCGGCCTCAAGACGGCTCCTGCGCCAGCGCGCAATGCCGTTGGTCATCGCAGCGTACTGCTCGGGGTTCTCCTTCTTCATGCGCTCCATGCGTTCGCGCCATCCATCGCGTCCGCCACCGCGGCGTTCGCGCTCGGGACGCGCCTCCTCGGCGACCTGGACCTCCGCCTGAGCGGAGGCGTCATCCTTCTCGGCCTTGAGCGCTGCGATTTGCTTCTTGAGCTCCTGTACCTGCGCGCGCAGGACTGCCGCGCTCTGGTCCTCGAGCTCGAGCTTGACGCCCTTCTCCACGCGCTTCTCGACCGGCTTTTGAGGCTCCGCAGTCGGCATGGGCGCGAGGGCCACGCCCAGCGCTCCGCCGATGATGAATGCCGCAAGTGGCACGATTATCTGTTCCGCTTTCATGCATTGTCCTCCGTAGTCGCGACCGCGCAGCGGCGGCCGTGTGTTCCCTTTACTATCCCCCTGCCAAAGAAGAAGAGTTCCGTCGGATCGAATCCGGGCTTGTTGTGTATGTCCACGTGGCTCGCGTAGTCGGGCGCCTCGCGGTTGTCCGTCCACCACTTGTACTCGCACCACGAACCGGGCTTCGCGAGTAGTATCTCGCATCCGGCATTCGGCGGTTCGCGGTCGGCGTCGGAAGGACGTTCGCAGAGGCCCGTCGCAAGAAGGATCTTAGCCGCCTCCTCGCGCCGCTCGCCGTAGACGATGCACACTTCGTGGTCGCAGAGCGCGAACGCCGTCGACTGGTGGAAGTCGGGGTATGACATGCCGCCAACGGTCCGCGTCCTGAAGAGCCCTTCTCGGCGCAGGACGACGTTGGGGCGGAACGGCGCCGCGGTCACGGGCGTTATCTCGTAGTCCCCCGTGACGGAAAGTTCGCATCCGCGCCTCTGGCATATGTCCGCGATACGTTCAAGCTGACGGCGCAGCTCCGCGAACGCGGCGACGTCCTGCGGCGAGTCGGGTCCGTTCCTCTGCGCCTTGTAGTCGAGCGTCGGAAGGTACAGGTACGCCTCGTCCACGTCCGTCTCGTCCGTCATCGCCTCGAACCAGTCGATGCACCTGCGGCCGACCTTCGCGGAGGATAGCGGCCCCCAGTAGCGCCACAGAGGGAAGCGTCCGAGCCGCCTCTCGATCGCGGACGCGGCATCCGTCGGCTTCGTATAGCAGCTCATCACCATGCCGCCGCCGTGCTTGTGGATCGGCGCGGGCGTCACTATCGCATCCGCCTCCTCGCCCATCGACTGCTGGAAGAAGAAGAGCCCCACCGTCCCGCCCGACGCGCGGCGGTCGGCCCATACGCGCCTGCCCTTCACGAGACGCGCGCTCTGCTCCCAGAACATGGGCCGCACGAGGTCGTCGAACCAGCAGCCGTTCGTCATCATGCCGTGTTCGGACGGCGGAAGCCCCGTCCTGAGCGTCGCCTGCGCAACGCATGTTACGGCCGGGAAGACGCTTTTCTCCGGACGGAACCTCAGCCCCGCCATCTCGGTCGCCTTGCGGCGCTCGAGGAGCTTCCATCCAAGTCCGGCGGCGACTACGGTCAGCTTCTTCATGACGCGCTCACTTTCGGGAAGATTCGTTTGAAAAGGCGGAGCACGACGAGCAGCACGGCTCCGGCGATCAGGAGCGGCTTCACGACGGGATTCAAAACGGTGAGGACGATCAGAGCCGCAAGCTGGAGGTAGACTATGCCGCCAACCAGCAACCCGACGCGGCGGCGCTTCGCTGGGTCGTCCTCCTCTCCCTCGGAATAGAGCGTGACAAGCGAAATGTAAAGCCACCACAATACGGCGACGCCCATGCTCCTGAAATTGTCGTAGCCTCCCCAATGCGGGCTTACAACCGCCGCGCCGCAAATGACGTTGAGCGCGCGGCACAGGCCCATCATCCACCAGCACTTGAACTTGTTGTAGGCCGTTGCAGTCACCGCCAGTGCCAGCACCGCCGTCCACCACGATCTGGGCAATCCGGCGGCAAAGCCTGTCGCGGACGTCGCCAGCAGGCATGCCAAGGCTGCGGACCATGCCGCGGCAATCGATATGCGCCCGTCGGGAATCGGACGTGCACGGTCCGTCTTGGCTCCGAAGATGTCGTTCTGGGCGAGACCGAACATGTAGACAAACACGCTTGCGAGAGCCGCCCATCCAACGGCGGGGAGGCTGTCGACCGGCTTGATCCACGGACCTTCCGGACCTCCGACGCCGGACATGACGCAGATGCCGGAGGGCACGGATGCAATCACCGCCGCCGCGCCGACAAGCACGTCGCCCGGGACGGTCGGGAGGTTTACGACGCGGAAGAGCTGGAGCCAGGGAGAAGTACGCCTCCCCAATACTACATTGTCAATTTTGCTTTTTACATTCGCAAGCGCGCGTCCGCGATGGGAGATGGCGTTCTTCTCGTCTGCGGACAGTTCGGCGAAGGACTTGTCGTGGCCGTCGGGGATGAAGAGCGGATCGTAGCCGAAGCCCTCCACGCCGGCGGCCTTCTTTGCGATACGCCCGGGGCAGTGCCCTTGGACCACGTGCTCGCGCCCTTCGGGGTCCACGAGCGCACAGCAGCAGGAGAACCTTGCGCGGCGGTTTTCTACGCCCTCCAGGTTCTTCAGGAGGAGCGCGTTGTTCCTTGGCGTGTCGCACGGCTCGCCCGCGTATCGCGCGGAATGAACGCCGGGTGCGCCGCCAAGGGCCTCCACCTCCAGGCCCGAATCGTCCGCCATGCACCACTCGCCCTTGTGACGCGCCGCGATGGCGCGGACCTTTATGAGCGCGTTTCCGGCGAAGTCGGGCGCATTCTCTTCCACTCCCTCGGGATCGTCCGGGACGACCTCGAAGTCGGGGAGGATCTGCGAGATTTCGCGGATCTTGTGCTGGTTGTGGGTGGCGACGAAGAGCTTCATGCGCGGTTCTTCCTAAGGTAGTGGAAATAGAGCGAAAGGTCGGTCGAGACGAGCGCCATGTCGAGGAGGTAGACCCAGACGAGCCAGTCATTCTCCGGACGGGCGTCCGCAAGCCGCGCCGCAATCCCGCAGATGTAGCCGACAAGGACGATGCACATGAATAGCGGCGACTTGCCGTCGACGCGCTTGGCGCGGTACGTCTTGGCTATCGCGAACGGCCACGAGAAGCCGAACGCGAAAAGCATTGCAAACTCGAAGAACTCTGCTAGCATATTTGGATATTATATCAAATCCGCCGCGCCGAGTGTGCACTTTTTAGGGCGGCCTGTAGCAATCATGCCCGCCCCCCCCTCATACGCGGATATTTCGACGCCATCGTGCCCTTCAAGAAACTTCTCGGACTATAGGACCAATAATGGCTGACCCAAGGTGGAGCTTCCAGCTCCGCCCTCCGCACCGGTAGGGCTGGCGTCCCACCGCCAGCCGCCCGCCGCACAGGTGGTTGGATGTGTCCGAATCCGACAAGTCACGCTACATGTACACAGTGATTCAAGCGCATTCACAACTCCAGCGGCTTGCCGACGTCATAAATCATAGTTGCCGGAAGCGAGTCTTTCTGCAGGAACATCACCATGTAGATTGGCGCATAGTATACTTTGCCGGCAGATTCCATCGCATCGTCGTCAAACACAATCGCCGACTCAATCCCGTACTCATCGCATTCCAGAAGCTTGTCCAGTGCTCTGTGACGCTTGTAGTGCTTACCGCTCTTTACCTCGATCGGCAGAACGGCGCAGTCCTTCTCGACGAGAAAATCAACCTCCCCGAAGGCACTTGAATTGTAGTACCTTACGGCAAAGCCGTGCGCCGTCAGCTCCTGTGCGACTGCATTTTCGTAGATGGCGCCGAAGTTCAAGTCCGTCTCGCCGTTAAGGACACGAATCTGTATTCCACCCATCAGCATGGCCGAGAGAAGCCCGACATCATTGGCAAAGAGCTTAAAAAACGTATGCTTCTCCGACAGCGTCAACGGCACCTTGGGCTCTGCAACATTGCATGCGGGAATTGCCACACCGGCTTCGCGCAGCCAGACGAATTCGTCATGCAGCCTGTCAAATCTGGATGCCTCTGCGACACTATCCGCGTAGAATCTCTTGTTTTTCTTGTTAAGCTCCGGGGCAAGCCTCTTGTAGACCTCCCTTATGCGCATGGAATTCTCCTCGTCGTACTTTGAAATGTCCTTGCGATACTCCACAAGTATCTTCTTCTGCTCCGCCATGACAAGCCGCATGTCCCTGGTGTCGAGGTAACGCTGTACCACCGCAGGCATTCCGCCAACGACAAGATAGAAGCGGAACAGCTTTCTCAGTCTGTCGTGCAAGACCTTCGGCAACGGACTACGATTCTCCCATGCGGACTTCGCCTGCGCAACGAGTTCCGGTTTTTCTCCGGTCGCAAGCACGAATTCCTCAAAGTCGAGCGGATACATAGTTTCCTCGTCGAGAACGCCAACAGGTACCGACCTTATGTTCTTAAGTTCGACGCCAAGCAACGATCCGCTGAGAATGTAGTGATAGCGTCCATCGTCACGCACAAGGTACTTGATGTAGGTGACAGCCTCGGGACACTCCTGCACTTCGTCGAGGAAGATCAGCGTCTTGCCCTCAATCAACGGCTTGGATGTAAACGCGCTTATGCGGGATATAATCTCGCCCTCGTCCTCCACGTCCTCAAACAGCTTGGCAGCGTTCTTCATCTTAACGAAATCAATCTTCACAACCGATTCGTAATGCGTTCGGCCAAATTCTTCGATAATGAAAGTCTTGCCAACCTGCCGGGCTCCATCAATGAGGAGCGCCGTTCTGCCTGCCTCTTGATAGAACCTTTCCAGTCTCTCCATTATTTTGCGATAAATCATATACTTTAGCCTTTCGCGGCAAATTATAGCATATCCCACGTCAAAAAATCAACCCGCAAATAAAGATTTTTGACAATTTTTGAGCCACAAAAGAGTATCTACTTGACAAAAACTACCCCAGCAGAAATGGTAGGGTCGTTGTTCCATCGCCCTCCCCGACACATCCAAGAGGAGGTGGAGCTTCCAGCTCCGCCCGCCGCGCCGGTAGGGCTGGCGTTCCACCGCCAGCCGTATCTCCACCCACCAATGTCAAAAGGTTAGTGAAAACGCAGACCTTTTGACACCATCCTCACATAACTAAATACACCATTGGCGTATCTGCGTCAATGGCGCATGCGTCCTTTCGGTAATGGCGGAAAATCCCGCCCGCAGGCCTGTACACAACAATTTTCAGTACGTGAGCTGGCGTCTACGGATCATGCGGCGCGAGCAGAGTCCGTCGGACGCCTTCAGCACCACCTCGTTCTCCCCTTCGCGCAGCGGCACGTCGGACCAGGTGACGACCTTGACCGAATCGGGCGACTGCGTGCCGACGACCTCTCCGTTTACGACGAGCGTTACTGGACCAGCGTTGCAGAAGCCGACCACCGTGCACGTTGCGTTCGCCGTTTCCTCCGCACGCTGCGAGCAGACGTGCAGCACAGGCTCCTTCGACCAGTTGGCCTTGTAGAAGTAGAACACGTCCTTCTTCACCGCGCGGTCGCGCGTCACAAGTCCCTTGTCGTTTATGCCGTTCTTGCCGCCTTCGCGTCGCGCATCCGCGGCGAAGTCGAACATGGCCCAGATGAATGCACCCCACAGGCGCGGCTCGCCCTGGATAGCGCGCAGGTCCGCCGCATGCAGCTTCACCTGGGTCTCCTCGGGGTGTATCGCCCCGCCCGGGTCTAGCCGCCCCGCTGGCAGCGGATCGAGATGCTCGAACGGATTTCCTCCCGCGCCATACTCGGATATGCAGAGGATATTCCGCCTCGATGCCGCGAACCAGCTGGAGCAGTCCTCCTCCATCGCCGTGCCGCCGTACCAGCCAGGATACGCGTTGAACGCAAGTTGCTCTGGGATGTCGTTGAGTGCGCGCTTCGCCGGCCGGTCCGACGCGGCGACGACTGGACGCGTCGGATCGTCCGCCTTCACGGCGTCCCGCACTTCCGCGAGCATACGCTCCATCCAGCCCTCCTCCGCCATCTCCTGCGGAACGTCGTTGTATATCTCGTTGAAGACGCTCCACGCGAATACGCACGGATGGTTCCTCATCTGCGCGACCATCTCGCGCGCCTGCGCGACGAGGTTGGACCTGAACTCGGGCGAGTCCGTGAGCCAGTTCGTCGCCGGAACCTCGCTCCACACCAGTATCCCCTTCTCGTCGCAGATGTCGTAGACGTGTTGGCTCTGCGGATAGTGCGCGAGACGGACAGCATCCGCGCCGACTTCGGCGATCAGCGCGAAGTCACGATCCTCGTCCTCGCGCTTCGCCGCCCAGCCGCAAAGCCCCGCGTCCTGATGCCTGTTTACGCCCCTTAGCTTGCGCCTGACGCCGTTGAGGTAGAAGCCGTCCTCCCGGAACTCGACTGTGCGGAAGCCGAAGCGCACCTTCACCTCGTCTCCGCTTGCGATCCTGAACGTCTCCTCGTAGAGCTTCGGATTCTCCGGCGACCAGAGCTCGGGATTCTCGATCCTGAAGTCGCGCTCCTCGTCTGGTCCGCCGAGCACCCGTATCCGCGCGTGCACAGAACCATCCGCCTTCGCGTCCACCTCCACGCCGCACGCGCCGTCAGTCACCGGGTCGATGCACACCTGCGGCGTCTCGATCCATTCCACGTCGCGGTAGATTCCGCCGAAGAGCGTGTAGTCCGCCGACAGCGGGGCGACTTCGGGATTCCACCTGTTGTCGACAACAACCTCCATCACGTTGTCCGACGGCTGCAGAAGCCGCGTCACCTCGAACGCAAACGCGGTGAACGCGCCGGCGTGGCGCCCAGCGAACTGCCCGTTCACGTAGATCTCGGCCACGCGGGAGACGCCATCGAAGCGGACGAACTGTCGACGTCCGGCTGTGGGATTCGGAAGCGGACGCGAATAGCGCGCCGCCTTGCGGACATACGATTCCGCGGCGATCGACATTCCACGCTCCGGCGGCGCGTCACCCTCCGGCGAGCCGTCCGCTCCGTCCAGCGAATTCCACGTATGCGGAATGCAGACCTCCTCGCCGTCGCACATCCATCCCTTGCCGGACAGCGAGACAATAGACCTAGCTGAAGTTTCCGCCGCGATCAAGTTAAGCGAAGCAATAGCGGCTAGAGTTGTTGCGATTACTCTCATATACGATTTCGATTCCATTATATCCGTGAATTTCTATCAATAAAAGATCATTATGACTCCAGGCCGAACCTGACTTTCATAGCAGCCGATATCAATCGTCCTGCCAAACGCACGCGGATTCCCCAGCAGGTCGACAGAGGTGGAAATGCTTGGCGTGGCGCCCTTGTTGTAGAGCTTGCCACCGGTACGAGGCCTAAAGTCCCCATTTGCAAAGTCCTTGAAGAAATCATCAGGCGTTCCTTGGACAATATTAGACGTATAATGAGTGTCAACGACATCCATTGCGCAGTTACGGACATTCATATGGCCTTGATTTTGGAAATATGCCGCAGACAATGAATCAGTGCCTGTCACATAGTTCCCCGCAAATACGCAATTGCGGACAGTAGTCGACCATGACGTGCAATACATTCCAGCCGAATTAGGTGATATAGTTCCATTCACGACATTTGAGACAACGGTAACATTCTCAAATACAGCTGTTTCGTTTGATCCGCCGCATCGTATACCGGCAGAACCAGCTACAGAAGAAACGGTTGGAGCATAAGTATTGAACGCAACAAGGCAGTTGCTAATTTTCGGAGCAGCGCCATACGGAACAAAAACTGCACCACCTGCATACGCATAATTCGAGTCCTTTGCCGTTCCATTAACAACATTGTTCGTCACAACACAATGTGTCAAGACTCCTTTACCAGAAACCTCAACACCAGCCCCCGACGCAAGGGTGTTGTCTACATTAACATTAGGATTAGGGAAAACGAGTCCACCGCGAATAACACATTTCGATGCAACGCCAGCGGCGATTCGGAGATTGCCGCCGTTTTGGTTGTAAACCTGTCCATTTTCCAAAACGAGGTTCTCTATCTTCACCTCGGAATTATTCAACTCAAATACGCGGCAGTAAGGATTGGAACCAGTAGCCGTTGATGTATTCTTGACAATTACCTCATCCGATCCTGATGGAACGCCTCTTATGAGAACGGGATTTGAAATCGTCATCTGACTTGTAGTTGTATAGGTGCCTGGATAGACTTGTATGACCGTTGCATCTGTAACAGCAAGAGCTTCTTGTATTGTGGCCAATGCTGTTTCACGGGTGTCGTATGGTTCAACTGCACCTGTTGTATTCTCATTCACGCAGACACGCTTCAATTCATAGCATCCGATATCAACGGCATCCCCATTGACACGTGCATGTCCGTGCAAATCGGTCGTTGACTTATCCTGGCGAGGATCTTTACATCCCGCATCAACCAAAGCGCTGCCCAATGCAGGCGAATACATGCCATTGGCATAATCTACAAAACTTTCGTCTCCATCTAATAAAACAATCGAAGAATACGGTGTTTTGCTAAAACGAGACTCAGATTTTGTGACTGCACAATGCTCAAATACTGCTGAATCTTTTATTGTAGGCATATCTCCATTCCAGTCTCCATTAGATGAATTCGATTTCTTGTTTCCATAGATAACGGTGTTGTAAAAATGGGTGTTTTTAGCCCCAGACCAAGCCCAAACTCCATATTTTTGATTTGCGACGATTGAACAGTTATAAAATGAAGCAGCCGAGCCAAGAAGAACGCCGCCACAACTAGAACCGTCAATAATGCAATCCTCAACAACGACTTCTGCACTATAAACGCAAAGACTGCCACCATCGTAAGACGCATGAACGCCCCCTCTTAAGTGGCAGCGAGACATCTTAGATGTGGAATCCATATAGACATTTGCGCCTTTTTTATCACCACTGGTTGAAATTATTTTACCATCAGTAATTACGCAGTCGACCATAATGCCGCTGCCATTCATACGAACATTTCCTCCGTCCTTATCAGCAACGCCACCACTAATGACGCAGTTTGAAATAATACCTTGATACTGATAGACATTCCCCCCCACATTATTTGTGCAAATGCCATCTCGTATTATGCAGTTTCGAACAATACCTCTATCTAAATATACATTTCCACCTCGATTAGTTGCACATCCCCCAATTATCTCACAATCATCAACAATAGCATTAACATTGTTGACATATATGTTTCCGCCAGAAACATTCCCTTTCGCACGGGATGTCCCTCCTCGTACAATGCAGTTGGTTAGAACACCTCCACTAATCTCTATGGAGCCGCCTAAGTCCGCCTTAAATGTGCCTTCCCCAACAATAGTAACATTCTCCACCCAAGCATTTTCCGCCATTCGAAGGGTTCGATACTGTCCGCGTGATTTCAAAACGACTCGATCTCGTGACTGGCCTTCTCCTAGCAACTTGCAAACAAGCTTTGGGCCCCACCAAACGATTTTATCGTTATTGTCAGAATGCTCGCTTGCATCCCAATCCAAATAGGTTTGGTTGCATGTTTCATATTGGCCTTCAGCGACATGGATAACATCATTTGCGTTCCTTGCTGTAATAACCGCCTTGTCAATTGTCGCGAAAGGAGCGGCGGAAGAGCCATCATTACCGTCGCTCGCGTTTTCGCCGCCAACGTAGTAGTCTGTAGCGCGGACAGTTAATAATGCAGTGGCAGCCGCTAACGCGGTCGCTAAGTAACGAACGGTGTTGGTGCTCATGTTGTACCTCCCTGCTGCTGGTTAAATTATATTAAAAATGACACGAGTTGCAAAGGTCACGCAGGTGCCATCGGCTGACATGACGGCACCTGCGGATACTACTTACTTAATCGCGAATCCAAGTTTCCTGCCCTTTGTGGAATCGGGGGCGATCCAAGCCTCGAACTCGCCCGAGGCCGCGACCTTGCGCGAGGCGGCCCAGTAGTCGAGGTTCGCGAGCGGCACTTCGATTGCGACGACGGACTCCTCGCCTGGCGCGAGCGCCACGCGCTTCCATCCGCGCAGTTCGCGGACTGGACGCGACTCGACGGCGACGAGCTGACGCGTGTACGCCTGAACCGTTTCTACGCCTTCGCGCGAACCAGTGTTGCGTATCTTCGCCGTGAAGACGAGCTTGTCTCCATCAACTACGACCTTCTCGTCCGAATACTCGAACGTAGTATAGGTCAAGCCGTAGCCGAAGGGATAAAGCGCGCCGTAGGGGCCGTCGATATAGCGCGTGGTCCAGCGTTCGCCTTCCTTGTGCGGACGTCCCGTGCGCGTTTTGTTGTAGTAAAGCGGACACTGTCCCGTAGCGTATGGAAACTCGGTCGTGAGGCGGCCCGAAGGGTTAATGCGACCTGTGAGGACGTCCGCAATGCCCCAGCCTCCGCTGGTGCCCGGGTTCCACGCCTCCAGTATCGCGTCCGCAGCCTCGGCGAGCTCTGGGATGGCCAGCGGCCTTCCGTTCATGAGCACTGCGACGAACGGCTTGCCGGTCGCCTTGATCGCGTCGATTGCGTCAAGCTGGACCTTGGGAAGCGACAGGTCCATGCGGCTGTTGTTTTCGCCGGCGTCGCGTCCCTGCTCGCCGAAGCATGCGATGACGACATCTGCGCTGGCGGCGGCGGACTGTATTGCCGCAACATCTACCTTGCCGCCTCTGAACCCGTAGGCCTTGACGTACTTGAAGTCAACGCCGTCGGCCTTGAGTCCGTCGACAAGCGTCGGATTGCTCGTGTTCTCGGCCCACGTCGCCCAGCAGCCTACGGTGTGCCAGAGATCGTCAGCACCAGGTCCGACAAGCGCGACCTTAATCCCGGGCTTGAGCGGCAGTGCGCCGTTGTTCTTGAGCAGGACAGCCGACCTGGCGGCGGCCTCGCGCGCAAGCGCAGCGTCCGCCTTCCAGTCGACGCCCGCCTTTGCGGCGGCCTCGTCGATGTAGGGCTTTTCGAAGAGTCCGAGGGCGTTCTTCACGCGGAGGATGTTGCGGACGCAGCCGTCAACTGCCTTTTCGGGGACAAGGCCCTTCTTTACGGCCGAGGCGAGCGTCTTCATATAAGATTCCGCCATCATGTCCTGATCCATCCCCGCGGCAACGGCCATTGCGGAAACGGACTCGTCTCCGTCTGCAACGCCATGGTGGTCAGGCCAGGCGCACTCGCCAACGGCGTTGTAGTCGGAAATCGTCATGCCCTTGAAGCCGAGTTCGCCGCGAAGTATGTCGGAGAGGAGCCACTTGTTTACGCTGCACGGCACGCCGTTGAACGTGTGGAACGCGGGCATGACCGTGAGTGCGCCCGCGTCGATGCCGGCAGCGAAAGGCGGAAGATAGACGTTCCTGAGCGTCGACTCGCTCATCTCGACTTCGTTGTAGTCGCGTCCGGACATCGCGGCGCCGTAGCCGACGAAGTGCTTGAGGCACGCGGCGATGGGATGTGCGACGTCCTTCGTCTGGACGCCCCTGACGAGCGCGGCGCTCATGCGCGATGCGACGAGCGCGTCCTGTCCAGCGCTCTCGGCGATGCGTCCCCAGCGGGGATCGCGCGAGATGTCGACCATCGGAGTAAAGGTCCAGTTCGCGCCCTTGAGCGGAGTCTCGCGTGCTATCAGCTCGCCGCCCTTGCGCCAGAGTTCCTCGTCCCACGCGCAGCTGAGCGCGAGCGGAATCGGGAGCTGGGTGAAGACGCCGTGGATCATGTCGTGGCCGACCATCAGTGGAATGCCAAGGCGCGACTCCTCGACGGCGATCTTCTGGAAGGCGTTGAAGTTCTTTACTCCGCACGCGCCAAGCAGGCTTCCAATCTCGCCATTGCGGATTTGTCCGGCAAGAACAGCGTCGATCTTGCGTCCGCTTCCGTCTTCGGCTTCCGCGGCACTTTTGCCGCCGGAGCTGACCTGGACCATCTGTCCGACCTTCTCCTCCAGCGTCATGCGCGAGAGGAGTTCGTCGATCTCCACGTCCGTAAGCGCCGCAGCGGATAGCCCTGCCGCGGCAATTGAGACTGCCGTTATCAATTTTCTGCAATACATATTACTATACTCCTGGAATACTTACCAAACGCCCTTGGAACGCTTCTCGTAGATCTCGCCGCCGAGCTTGCGCGCGGCGCGGCACAGCTCCGGATAGGGCCTGTCGCAGACGTCGACGAACCCGATCTGATACGCCTCGCCGTCGCCGCGTCCGAGCAGAGGCTGGTCGCGGTACTGGAACCAGTGGCAGCCGACGAAGAGCGGATGCTGGAGGCAGCCCTCGACGAAGCGCGTGAAGCTGCGGGCGCGCTCCAGCTGGTCGCAGACCGGCGCAAGGCCTGGCTTGAACATGCCGCGGTCGTAGCAGCCGTAGTGGAACTCGCCGATCATGATCGGCTTTTCGACGCCCTTCGGGAAGATCTTCTTGGAGATGTTGTAGACCGAGTTGCCGTAGGCGTTGACGGTTATGACGTCACAGTACTTCGCCGCAGTGCGCCAGAGGATGCCGGGCTGGCGGAATCCGACGAAGCGGCTGCCGAGGTAGAGCTTGCCGGGCGCGAGGCGGTTAAGCTCCTCGCGGCAGATGCGGAAGTAGAGATCGACGGACGCCGCAGCGCGCCCTTCTCCGACGTCGGGGATCCAGCGGTGGAACTGAAGTTCGTTGTCGATGAAGAAGCCGATGCACATCGGGTCCTTTGCGGCGTGCGCGAGCGCGGGTTCCTTTGCAAATCTTTCGCGGATTGCGGCGCGCATGTTGCGCTCGAAGTTGGGGTCGGAGAAGTCGTAAAGGTGGAACTTCGTCATGCGCTTGACGCCCTTTGCGCGCTCAAGGACGGAGAGAGCGTATGGTTTCCTGGACTTGAGGTAGAGTTCGGGCGCGCTCCAGTTGCCGATAGAGTTGAGTCCCCACGAGTCGAAGCGCTTCAAGACGAAGTCGTAGTATTCGTCGGCATAGTCCTTCTTGCCGAACTTCTTTTCTAGGTTCCAGAGAGTAAAAGGCATCTTGCCGTCGGCCGGCACCTTTGTCTCGTACCAGTCGGGGTGCTTGGAGCCGTCGGTGATGTCAGTCATCGTGCGTGTGACGTCGAGTCCGACGGAAAAGAAGAGGTGTCCTTCGGGAGTCACCAGCCACCACTTTCCGTTGACCTTCTCGGTGCGGAAGCTGCCTGTCGCCTTGAGCGTCGGACCGTCCTTCCAGCCGCCGAAGGAATCCCATGTTTCGGGCGCGGGCTTGAGGCGCTGAAGCTCGGCCGCAAGGTCCTTCTTGAGCGTCGCGTCGTCCTTCACCTTGAAGCGCCAGTCGGCGTGGGCGAACTGTCCGTACTTGTCGATGAACGGGAAATACTTGTCGGGGTCGACGTGCCGAGCAGCGTCGACTTCGCCTTCAAGGCGGAGGTTCGAGATGCGCAGATCGGCGAGATCGTCGACTTCGTCCTCGTATGGCCACTGCATCTGGAAGTGGATGGAGGTCACGTGGGACGTGTCGATGACATACGGACCGCGCCCGTTTTCGGGCGCGCCGTATATGGCGGGATGCGTAAGGAGGAGGCGCATCGTCCGCTTTTCGTGAGGGTTGAGTCCGACACCAGTGTTGACGGACCTGTTCTTCTTCTCGATCGCGACGGCGTGGTCGCCCGAATCGCCGTCCGCCGCGCCTGCGGAGACGTGCATCGTCAGGCGCGACTGGCGCTTGGACGAGAGGTTCTCGACATCGACGGAGAGCCACTTGGCGCTGGAGAAGTCCGCGCCCTTCTTCGACTCCCACTTGATGCCGGTGCCCCATTCGGCGCTCGGGAACTTGACGCGGACGACGTTGTCGCCTTCGCGCTCCATCTGCGCTTTGTAGACGGGATGGAAATCGCTGAGGGTCACCGCGTATGCGCCCGCGCCGCCGAGCAGCGCCAGACTCGCGATCAAGAAGATTTTACGCATTGAATAGTCCTTTCCTTCGGGCTATCAGCGCATCACCATGACGAAACCCGGCCTGTTCTGGCTCTCGTAGCAGCCAATGTCGATCTTGTCTGAGAACTTGACGCGATCGCCGCCGCCAAGGTCCACCGCAGGAAGAAGCGCAAGTCCTTCAGTCGTGCCCCTGTTGTACGCAGCGCCATTCGGCGACAGGCGGAAATCGCCATTGGCGTAGTTCTTGAACACTGAGTACGCGAGCGGATCATCAATGCAGTTCACATACGTTCCATGACCAGTATCCATCTTGATAGAAGTATACTTATTCTTGCCGGTCTCATAGTTGCCGACGATGATGTTGTTGCGGAGGCGTCCGTACCAGGTCGTGCAGTAGATGCCTGCCGAATCGTCTGCAAGAGATCCTTCTACAGTATTAGCGACAATCGTGCAGTTCTCTATCGCCGTGTTGTCGTTGCTGCCGCAGAACCTGATTCCCGCCGCGCCGGCCTTAGCGTCGCCCGAGGTCTCGTAGGTGTTGTACGCGACAAGGCAGTTGGATACGCGTCCGTTCTTCGCGTTGTACTGAACGGTTATCGCGCCGCCCGCGTAGCTGCCGCTGTTGGACGAGCCCCGGACCGTGTTGTTCGATATCACGCAGTGCGTGAGGATCCCCGCGCCTGCAAGCTCAACGCCAGCCCCGCCGGCGTTTCCGTTGTCGGCCACCGCCAGGCCGCCACGGATGACGCAGTTGGACACCACGCCGGTGACGAGTCGGAGGTTGCCGCCGAACTGGTTCTTCACGCAGCCGTTCTCGATCGTGATGTTTTCAACCCACGCATTAGCGTTATTAACTTCCATCGTGCGATGATAGTAGATGTTCGGTGTTTCCGTGGTGTTACGGACAATCGCCGCTTCAGGAGTTGCGCCAAGACCGCGAATCGTCAGAGCCTTATTGAACGAAACCTGGTCAACAGTTTCGTGGACGCCCTCACCGAGGAGAAGAGTGTAGCCATCCGCCGCATACTGAACCGCAGACTTGAAGTTGCCGAAACCCGATTCAGGTGTGTTGTAGGGGAATGTACCAGAACCATTGCCTGGCGTAACATAGATTGTGGTTGATGCAATCTGGACATGATTGTTATAAACCATCGTGGCCGGTTCATCCTGTCCATTCGACGCGGTAATCGTAACGGTATAGACACCAGGATTCTGATAGGTGTGGGTTATGGACGATTCAACCGTTGTCTCCTCTTCCGAATTGTCGCCGAAGTCATAGGTGAACGTCACCTGAGTTTCAGAATTCTCTGCGGTGTGCTGGAACGTCACAACGGAAGGCGCGTACACAGGCGACGGCGTTGCACTGTCAATGCGAACTACGAGCTCGGTCTTCTGGTACTCGTAGCAGCCAATGTCAACGGTGCCGCTAAGACGCGGATTTCCAGCAAGGTCTGTCGTCGACGCGCTTGCGCCACGAGGATCAGACGTACCGGCGTCAATAAGCGCTTCGCTTGCAGGAGTATAGTCACCATTTGCATAGTCAGCAAAATCAGTGGTGCCAATAGAAACAACATTAAAATCGCCATCAGTAACGAGACGCGACGAACCCGACGAAGCACAACTCACTATCTCAGCCGACTGGTTTATAGGGAGCTCACCATTCCATTCACTGTCATTACCAAAAACGATCACATTGAAGAGATGTTGTGCCTTATTCCACGACCAGCAACCATACTCACGGTTATTCACAATTGAGCAATTGTAAAGATATGAAGCGCTACCCAATAGAACGCCACCGCAATTGCTATCTTCTACGAGGCAGTCCTCAACAACTGCTGTCGAACTATAAACGCAAAGGCTACCGCCATTATATGACTCATGAACGCCTCCAGTCAAACGACAGCGTGACATTTTAGCCGTGGAATCAATATAAACATTGGCACCCTTCTTATCGCCTGAAGTTGCCGTGTTTGTTCCGCTTGATATTACGCAATCCTGCATCACACCGCCGCCGTTCATGCGAACATTTCCGCCGTCATTGACAGAAGTACCTCCGGAAATCGTACAGTTGGCGAGAGTGCCCTGGTACTGGTAGACGTTGCCGCCGACGTTGTCGCTTATTCCGCCGGTGATCGTGCAGTCGCGGACCATGCCGGCGTCGAGATAGACGTTTCCGCCGCGCTTAGTGGCGTGGCCGCCGGAAATGACGCAGTCCACGACGAGCGACGAGCCGCTGACATAGAGATTTCCGCCCTCGGTGTTGCCAGAGTCGTTCTTTGCAGTGCCGTCGCGGACGACGCAGTTCGTGACAGTGCCGCCCGACATCTCGATCGCGCCGCCCTTGTTGGCCTGATATGTGCCTTCGCCTACGACCGTGACGTTCTCGAGCCACGAGCCCGCTGCCATGCGGAGCGTGCGATATGTTCCCGCAGATTGGATTATAACGTCGTCGCGAGTTGCACCCTCGCCAATTAGCTTCGCCTTAAGATTGGGTCCCCATTGGGTTGTTGTAGGATAAGTGCCAGCAGCGACATGGATTATATCAGTAGATTCGGTTGTGTTAGTTACTGCGCAGTCAATTGTAGCAAAGGCGGCTTCCCAGGACTGGCCGTCATGTTCGCTCAAGTCGTCATTACCAGTTGTCGCATTGACGTAATAGTCAGTTGCTGTTGCGCATAGCGCGACGGATGCCGCGATGGCGGCGAGTGATCGCTTGCTGAATAACTGCTTCATTTTTGTCCTCCTTGTTATGCGGGAACGAAATGTCCCCTGCTGACATTTTAAATTTTATCATAGCCTAGGAGGCAATAACTTACCTAAACCGAAGCAATGAGTTAACCAAAACCGAAGATTCTAAGACATGAGTCCACCTCAGTTCGAGAACCGCGTATTGTACATCGTCTCGGCGATACTGCGGACAGCAGACGTGAGCTGGGGATACGCCCGGTCGCAGACGTCGATGAAACCAATCTGGTAATTCTCGCCGTCGCCGCGTCCGACGATCGGCTGGTCGCGGTACTGGAACCAATGCGAGCCGACGAACAGCGGATGCCTGAGCGCACCCTCGACGACACGACGATAGCTGCGTCCGCGCTCGCATTGGTCGCTGACGGGACAAAGCCCGCCCGAGAACATTCCGCGCTGAAGCGTCCCGTAGTGGAACTCCGTGTGCATTATCGGGCGGTCAATGTTAGGCGCGGCGTATGAACCCTGCGCATGGACCGCGACGCTGCTCACGTACGAATTCGCGGAAACGACGTCGCACCAGGCAGCCGCCGCGTTCCAAAGCGCATCGCCGTTGCGAAGCCCCTTGAAGCGGCAACCGAGATACAGCTTGTTCGGCGCGACCGCGGCAATCGCCTCCTTGCACGCCTTGAAGTAAGGCTCGTAGTACGCGCTGTCGTTCGGGAATGTCAATTCGTTGTCGATGAAAAATCCAATGCACATCGGATCGTTCACGGCAATCGAGGCAGACGACCCGCTAACTGCGACAGCGGCCGCCACCGCATTTTTCATCTTCTGCGCGAAGGTGCTGTCGAGCGTGTTGTAGAATCCACCCGACAAATATGGAAGCCCCGACGGCTTCGAGACAATCGTCATTACGTATGGCTTTTGCCCAAGGTTCGTCAGCGCGCCGTCGGACCAGTTGCCGATTGTGTTGATTCCCCACGAATTCAGGCGGCGAAGGACGAACTGATAGTAGTCGGACTTGAAATTGGTCTTGTTGAACTTCTTCTGCAGGTTCCACGTCGGAAAGGACATCGCGGACTTCGCGGCGCTTTCATACCAGTCTGGATGCAACGTGCCATTTGGCGCATCGCTGTCGGTTTTGATGACATTGATGCCAAGCGAATAGAATAGATGTCCAGACGGCGTAACAAGCCACCACTTGCCGTTGACCTTCTGCGTCCGGAAATGCCCTGTCGCCGTCAACTGCGGACCGTTCGCCCAGCCGCCGTACTGGTCCCACGACGAAGGCGCACTCTGGAGCTGCGCGTCCTCGCGCGTAAGTTCCGCCCGGAGATCGTCGTCCGTCATCACCTTGCCCTTCCACGAGGAATGCCTGAACTGTCCGTATTGGTCGACAAACGGAAGATATGCAGATTCCGCTACGTGACGCTTGTAGTCAGGCGTGCCCGAAAGCCTTATGTTGGATATGCGGCAGTGGATGAGTCCGTTGAACTGTCCCTCGTACGGCCAGACCACCATAAACGCTATGTTCGTTATGTGGTGCGTGTCCATCGTACGGACGCCTTTCGCGCCCGATGGCGACGAATAGATGAAGTCGTGCGGAAGCGGAAGCTTGACCGTCACCTTCTCGCCTTCGTTCAGCGCGGCGCCGACGTATGCCTCCCCTCCTGCGTCCTTGATCTGCAGACAAATGCGCTGCTGGTGGTTTGCAAGTCCCTCCATGTCGACTGCGATGTACCTTCCCGCAGAAAGGTCGAAGGACGTCTTCCCCGGGGGAGGCAGAAGCCGGAAGCCCGACGAATATTCAGCACTGGAGCTCTTTAGGACGAGCGACGTGTCGGATTCGTACGTGAGCCTTCCGCTCCATACTGCCTCAACGCGGTTGCTTGCAAGGGATAGTTCGCCGGCGAAGGACGGCAATGAGACTGCGACGGCAACTGCGACTGCTATTTTGCTTTTCATTGGGATGTGTTTTGGAGTTAGCGAAATGCAAGCACCGAGCCTGCGCGGCGTGATGATTCGTAGCAACCGACATCAATCGCGTTGAACATGCAGCGTGGATTTCCCGCGATGTCGACGGAAGGAGTCAAGACGAGTCCGCTCAATGTGCCGGTGTTGTAGGCGAGCGACCCCGCTTTGATGTCGAAATCGTCAGCGTTGAAGTTTCTGAAAACCTGCGTAGGCGTTGATTCGTCGTCCGTTAGGTTGGTAATGTACGTGCCGTGCGCATAGTCCATTTTAATCGACGTGTATCGCTGCTTGCCCGTCTCGTAGTTGCCGACGATGATGTTGTTGCGAAGCCGTCCGTACCATGTCGTGCAGTGGACGCCCGCCGAATCATCCGAAAGCGATCCCTCGACGACGTTTCCAGCAATGGTGTTGTTCTCGATCTGGGTGTTGTCGTTGCTTCCGCAGAACCGTATTCCCGCCGCGCCGGCCTTGACGCTTCCGCTTGTCGTGTACGTGTTGCGGACAATCAGGCAATTCGAGATGCGTCCGTTCTTCGCATTGTACTGAACCGCGACCGCCCCGCCGGCATACGCGCCGCCGTTGGACGTCCCCTGGACAAGGTTGTTCGATACGACGCAGTGCGTAAGCGTCGCGGCGCCGGCAAGCTCCACTCCGCCTCCACCTGCATTTCCGTTGTTGGCGACCGCGCGTCCGCCTCTGATGACGCAGTTGGACACGACACCTTGTACGAGTCGCAGGTTGCCGCCGAACTGGTTCTTCACGCATCCGTTCTCAAGCGTGACGTTCTCTATCCGCGCGCCGGCGTTGTCCACCTCCATTGTGCGGTAGTAGTATGAATCCGGCGTCGTTGTCGTGTTGCGAATAATAACCGCCTCAGGCGTAGCACCAAGACCGCGAATTGTCAGCGCCTTTGCAACAGGGATTTGATCTGCGGTGTAGTGTACGCCTGAGGCGAGAAGCAGCTGCTGTCCGTCTACGGCATCCTCGACGGCAGTCTTGAGGGATGAATAGCCGGACTGCGGGGTGTTGTACGGGAACGAACCGCCGCCGGAATTCGGATTTACGTAAATCGTCTGCGAACCGACGCGTACAAGGTCTGCATAGACGACCTCCACGTCTTCCTCGTCGTCTTCGCAAGGGTTGGTCGCAGTTACGCGGACAGTATAGACGCCCGGAGTTGCATACGAATGAGAAATCGTCCCTTCGCCCGTAGTGCTCGTCGCAGATCCGTCGCCGAAGTTATACGTGAAGCGCACCTTCTCCGGCGACGCGGAATTCTCGGCGTAGTGCGAAAATGCAACTGATGCAGGAGCGTAGCTGCCGCCGTATACCGTTCCGTCGATATGCACCGCAAATTCGGGCTTCCCGCGCTCGTAGCATCCGATGTCGATATTCCCGCATACGCGAGCGTTCCCCGCGATGTCCGATGGCGATGCTGCATCGCCGCGAGGGTCGGGCGTGCCAGCGTCCTCAAGCGAGCCATTGGACGACGGAGAATATACGCCGTGCGTGTAGTCGACAAATGCATAGCTACTGGATATAAGCGCCAGGCCAGGATACGAACCGGCGGCAAAGCGTCCGTTGTTGGACGACAATGCGCAGTTTCTGAAATCGCATGACGAACCGCTTGGCATGTCCCCGTTCCACTCGGCGACGTTCGAGCCATTCTTGTTGCCGTAGACGACTGTGTTGAAGACGTGCTGCGACGCGGACCATGCCCAGACGCCGTATTTTTCGTTCGCGACGATTGTGCAGTTGTAGACGTTTGCCGTCCTCTCGAGAAGCACACCGCCGCAACCACTCGACGTCACGAGGCAATTCTCGACGACGGCGGACGTGTTGTACATGCAGAGGCTTCCGCCGTTATATGAAGCGCTGTTCGTTCCGCCGGCAAGGCGGCATCCCGACAAAAGAGCGTTTCCGTTTACATGAACGTTGGAGCCGCGTCCGTTGTTTGACGTGATCACCCCGTCGGAAATCGTGCAGCCTCGAACGGTACCGCCGTCAAGGAACACGTTGCCGCCCCGCCTGGACGCCTTGCCTCCGCTGATTGCGCAGTCGACGACGAGCGAAGATCCTGCGACATACAGGTTGCCGCCTTCAGGGCCGTTTGATCCGTTGACTGCATAGCCGCCGCTGATCGTGCAGTTCGTAAGCACCCCGCCGTACATCTCGATTGCGCCGCCCTTGTCCGCCTTGCCGGTTCCTTCGCCTATGATCGTCACGTTCTCCACGCGCGAGCCGGCGGCCATCCGCAGCGTGCGGTACGTCCCCGAGGAGCGGATCACGACGTCCGATCGCGACGAGCCTTCGCCGACAAGGCGCGCGGTGAGGTTCGGACCCCACTGCGCCGTCGTTGAATAGTCGCCGGGCGCGACGTGGATAATGTCGTTGGCGTGGGCGGACGAAACGGCCTTGTCGATCGTCGCAAATGGTGCGCCTGCGGACGTGCCGGCGTTGGCATTGCTGCCGTCGGGGCTGACGAAGTAATCGGCAGCCGTAGCGGAAAACGCGATGGCTCCTGCCATCGCAAAAAAGGATCGCTTGATGATGTCCTGCTTCAACGCCTTTCTCCTTTTTCGTTTTAGGGGAGACACCTCATCTCCCTCTGACATCATACATTCTAATATACTTTGCTCAAGAAAAACTTCCCAAAACCGAAGCAATCACCAAACCAAAACCGAATTTTTCCGCTTGCGCATGGAAGACTGCATGTGCTAGAATACTGGCATAAATAAGATAAGACAGATGAAGACGATACTTTTCATAATAGACATGCTCTCAGGCTCGCGAGTCCACAAGCTCGCCGGGGCGCGCGAAGTCTGCTCGCATCTCGGCTACCACATCGAGGAAATCGAAACCTCGCGCATAGAGGATCCAATCGAAAAGGTTATTCGATACTGGGCGCCGGCCGGATGCATTCTCGACGACTCCGGCAACAACATGTCGGACACGTCGGCCTACGCCGACGTGCCGCTTGTGCATCTTGATCCCTCCGAAAGCGTGTTATCGTCGCCGCACGCCTTCACCGTCTCCAGCGACAACAGGCAGATTGCGGACCTTGCAGTCGCCGAACTGGTCAAGACAGGCTGCAAGCACTTTGCCTTCCTCGGCTGGGACAAGCACATCGCATGGAGCTATAGACGCCAGGAGAGGTTCTGCGAACTGCTCAAGCGAATGAACCGACCCTTTTCAGTCATGAACGACACGTCGACGTTCTACGACAAGACGATGCTCGCCACGATGTCTCGCCCCTTCCTGGCAGAGCTCCCGCGTCCGTGCGGCATTTTTGCCGCGAACGACGATTTTGCCGCGACGGTCCTCGACATCTGCACGACGGACGGGATACGGATTCCCGGCGATATGTTCATAGTCGGCGTAGACGACGATCCAGTGGTCTGCGACAACCTTAGGCCCTCGCTTTCAAGTGTCCGGCCAGGCTTCGTCAACGCCGGACGCATTGCGATGTCGCTGCTCGCCAAGCTGATCGACAATCCGCGCATGCCGGTAGAGAAGAAGGTCTACCATCCGTTCGGTCTTACCTCGCGGCTTTCTACGAGGCTAGTCAACGCGCATTCGAAGCGCGTGCTTTCGGCACTCGACCTCATACGGCGCGAGGCCTGCAACGGACTCAAGGCGTCCGATGTCGTCATGTCTTTCGGCACTTCCGAGCGCCAAGCGGAGATAGAGTTCAAGAATGCGACTGGCAAGCGCATCACCCAGGAGATCACGGACGTAAGATTTGAACACGTCATCGAGCTTCTGAAGCGTCCCTCGCAGACGATAGCGCCAATCGCGAACCTTTGCGGCTGGGATTCCGACATCTACCTCAAGCGCCTGTTCAAGCAGCGCTTCGGCATGTCCATGCGCGAATGGCGCCGCCTGAACCAAGGCAGCGCCAACGCATCAGACCCAGCCACCTGAATGCCGGTTGCCGAACTGCCGTAGGCGTCAATGGGCGAAACATTGACTTTTTGCGACAGAGGATGTTATAATTTGAGACACAAATGAAAATACTCTTTCTGACAGACGAGAAGGTCGACACGATCGAACAGAAGCTATCGGGCGTGTATGCTGCCGCCAAGGATCTTGGCTGGATCGTCCAGGATGTCGAGATGCAGCGCACGAAGCGCTCTTTCGTCGACTTTATGGACTTCTTCAAGCCGGACGGCTGCATTGTCGACTGCGACGACGAACTGGGGAAGATAGCCCCCGAGAAGTATCCTTCGGTGCCGTTCGTCTATCTCGACTGCGACGAAAGGCAGACGCCGAGGATCGTCCATACCGTCAAGAACGATTCGGCGGCCTGCGTCGACATTGCGTTCAGGGAGCTTTCGCGCATACGCCCGAAATCGTACGCCTTCATCCCGTGGTGCACCTCGGTGGACTGGTCCATCAGGCGGCAGGAGCGTTTTTCAGAGCTTGCGGAGCAGTCCGGCGTGTCCTACAGAACGTTTTCCGCCGGCTGGTCACGCGAGGACCTGCTCAAGGCTCAGGCCGACATTTCGTCGTTTCTGTCAGCGCAGGAGTGTCCATGCTCGATCCTGGCCGCGAACGACGAGTCGGCCGACATTGTCGTCCGCTCCGTCCGGCACGCCGGTCTAGTGATGCCTGGCGACTATGCGCTTGTAAGCATCGACAACAGCGAGCGCCTCTGCGAGAACATCGCGCCGGCTATCACAAGCGTCCAGCCGGACTTCTTCGCGGGCGGGTTCATGAGCGTACGCGTTCTGGACGACATCCTTTCGGGAAGGTGCAACGGACGCATAGAGCGCATGTATGCGCCGAAGGACATCGTCCGCAGGCAATCCTCCAGAAGGCTTCTCGTCAACGACCCGGCCGTCGAGAAGGCCGTCGAGCTGATACGGCAGAAGGCGTGCGAGGGGCTGAAGGCCGCTGAGGTCGTGGCCTGCATTTCCCCGGTACGCCGAGCCGCCGAGCGCCGCTTCAGGCGCGCGACCGGCAAGAGCATCCTCGAGGAGATTCTCGACTGCCGCTTCCAGCGCGTTCTGGACATGCTCTCCAATCCGAACCAGATGCTCGCCCCCATAGCGAACATGTGCGGGTGGGACTCCGACACGTACCTCAAGCGCTACTTCAAGAAGCGAATGGGCATGTCTATGACGCAGTGGCGCCGCAGTCTGCTCAACGGCAAAAAATGACGTGATCAGGCTTAGGTTCAGTCGGCTGAGCCGACGCCAGCTCCGAACAGCGTCTTGAGCCATACCTCGGCCTGTATCTTCTCGCCGGCCTTGTTCAGGTGGATTGTGTCGCCTCCGTTTCCTACGACGTCAGGTCCGCCCTTCGCACGGGCCGCCTGAATTGCCGCGCCGGTGGGGATGACGCGCAGGCCGCGCTTCTTCGCGAACGAGCCGACGGCCTTGTGTATGCGGCTGTACATCTCGTCCTGTCCAAACCCCCAGTAATCCTTCCGCCCTTTCTTCAGGCGTCCGTCATTGGCATTGTAGCTCCACGTCTCCTGCACGACGATCTCGGCCTGCGGCGCAAGCCTGCGGATTTCGGCTATGACTTCGTCGCCCCACGGCTCGAACGTCTCCGGACGCCAGCTGAAATGGCTCGCCTGCTGGATGGTTACTACGTCCCACTTCGCCATCGAAAGCCATTCTCCTATGCGCGCCTTCTCCTTTTTGAGGCGCTCGCCGTCGTTGTTTCGCTCGATGAGGTACTCCGCTGCGTCGTTCCTGATGTTCTTCGCGTGGCGTTCGAGCGAGCACCCTCCGATGTAGAGGCTTGCGATGTCAAGCCTGACACCCGCGGACTTTGCGAGCGCAGGAAGAGTGCGCACAACGGGACGCGAAAAGCTGTTGCCGATCATGAGCACCTTCAGCTCCGGCACGAGGGGTCTTGAGCTTTCGACGTGCTTCGCCTTGATCTCCGGATCCAGCGACTCCTGCACGTTGTAGTCCTGCCGCGGATGCTTCTTCCCGTCGCCCACGCCTTTTGTCATCAATGCCTTCAGCTCGTCAAGGTGCGACGTGTAGACGTCGCGCGGAGTGCACCCGTGCTTCTTGCAGATGGACGCCGCCATGCCGACGACTTCGCCCATCATGCCATGCGTGCGCATCAGCCGCGTCGTGCCGAGGGCCACGTGAGTGACGGAGATGTCGCGTCCGGCCATGAAGAGGTTGGGCACGTTGCGCGAATAGAGGCAGCGGTAGGGAACGGGGTACGGCCATATCTTCTCGTTGAGCGAGTTGGACTGGTACGGCTCGCCCTCGAACTTCGATTCGTCCGCCGACTTCGGGAGGTGAAGGTCGATCGTCCATGTCGTTGCGCACGTTCCGTCCGGCTGGAAATCTTTGTTGCGGATGTGGTTCTGGTCGAGGATGAAGTCCCCGAGAAGCCGGCGCGACTCGCGGCGTCCGGCGTTGTATGCGACCCACTTGAGCTCCTTGTCAGCGAAGTCTCCCTTCTTCGAATAAGAGTTCTTGACGAACGCCCAGTTCGAGTATGCCACGAGAAGCCCGTAGTCGCGAATGTATTCGCCTTCCGCAATCTGGTCGCGGCCGAGTCCAGCCTCCCACCACCAGTCGCCCTTGAGGTGCGCAGAGCAATTCTCCTCGTTGATCGTCTTGAGCATCCACGGCCTGAACGGAAACGCCGCGTCGCCGGACGCCTTTCCGGCATTCCACTGGACTGACGCGCCCATCGTGACCATGTCCGCCTTTTCGGGCGCGTCCGGCTCGCCAGTCTCGCCCTTCGCCTCGCGGCCCATGCGGAAGTCCGCGCCTGCAAGATACCCGACCGTTCCGTCGCCCGTGCAGTCCACGAAGTTCGTCGCCTCGAACCTGGTTGCAACGCCAGTCTTCGTATTGATGGAGCGGACAGATAGAATGCGTCCCATTTCGTTTGTCTTAACTCCGTTCACATGCTCGTTGAGGAAGAGGCGTATGTTCTTCTCCGCCTTGACTATCGCAAGCTTCCTCTCGTCCTCGTAGTTCGCGGCGCTCTCGGCGTTTCCGCCGCGCTTAGGACCGAACTCGGCAAGGACGTCGCCAAGCCTCGGGTAGGGAGGCAGGTTCTGGTACGCGCCGAGATGGACGCGCACCTCGGACGAGTTATTTCCGCCGAGCACGGGACGGTCTTGGACGAGCGCAACCGAAAGCCCGAGTCGCGCAGCCGAAACCGCAGTGCAGATTCCCGCTATGCCGCCACCAACAACGCAGAGGTCGAACTTGGGCAGAGGTATGGGCTGGGCGATGACCGAAGGAGGGCGCGGTCCATTGAGAATGCTGGCCGGCTGCGGATTCGTCGAAAAGCAGATCGCGTCAACGCGTCCGTCGAATCCGTCTAGGTCGTGGAGCGCGAGCGTGTTCTTGCCCTTCTTAAGCGACACGTCGTCCGCCTTGACCCAGAGCCATTCGCCCTTGCCTTGCGCGCCGAGGAGGTTCGGCAGCATCTTCCCGTTGACGACAAGCTTGAACGTGCCCGCGCCGACATCGGGATGCCACGGACTAGTCCAGTTCTTCGTCCTCACCCAGACGTTGTACTTTCCGCCCTTCGCGACGAACGTCGTCTTCGCGTCGGCCACGGGCTTGCCCATGCCGTGTGCGAGAAGATACGGCGAGCCCATCTGGTCCATGAACTGGGTGTCGTTGACCCAGCCGCCCCAGTCCTCGAACGACTCCGCCTCGATCACCGTCGTCTCGGCGCGCGCGATAAGCGTCGCTGCGAGAGCGGCGGCCAGCATAGTTACCTTCTTCATTCTGCAATTCCTTTTTTTGCCCTATTACAATTAACGCAGCACAAAGGTGAATTCGACCTTCCCGCGCACTTCGGCTGAAACGCGCGTTATGCCAGGATTCGGCGAATCAACCGCAGGATCGACAGGCGTCGGGCCGACGGTCCAATCGACTTCGGGCGAAGCCGTGACGACCATCTGCCTGCCGTCGAGCGTCATGACGAGATTCGGACCGTCCTTCTCGACGGACGCCGGAGTGTGGAACGTGAACTCCAGCGGCTCCCCTTCCGCAACCGTGTCCGTGAGCTTCAGCGACCCGTCAGCGCCAAGCTCGAATAGGCGCGTTACGCTTCGTCCAAAGAGCGCAGACATGTCCCAAAGGGCGGACGACGCGCCGTCGCTCTCTGTCAGGGACTGCAAAACCGCGGATGCTTCGACCTTGTGGAGCGAACCTTTTTCGGAAAGCGTGTTGTGTCCGCGTGAGTTCAGGCGGTATAGGCGCCACCTGCCGCCGTCCTGCGCGCTGTTCCAAAGGTCAATTCCCAACGCCTCCACGCGTGCGTATTCCTCCATGCCAAGGTCGACGACCCACCTCTTCGCGCCTGCGTCGTAGACGAACGAGCCGGCATCCATGTGGCCGTGTCCGCGCGAGGCCGGTCCTCCGACCACTCCGACAAACGCCGTGCCGTCGCCATTGCGCTGAACGGAAAGCTGGACCGCGCCGTCAGCCCTGAAAACCGCCGGAGCGCGCCATCCGTCCGCGGACCGCGATGCGCCTGCGAGTACGAGCGCGGGAAGATAGATGCTCGACAGCGTCTGCTGCGGGCTTGCCCTTCCGTCCCCGTAGTTGAAGGAGAGTCCGGACGGCCCTCTGACGATTTCAGGAAAGCGGCGCGTCTCCTTGAATCCAGGGGCGTCGCCTAGCCCGAAATCCGTCCCGTAGACGCGGCGCAGCGCGTCCAGCAGGAAAAAAGTGTACTGCGTTCCGTAGTCCCAGTAGCTCGGGCCTTCGGGATACGCGCCGTTCGGCGCGTAGACGGCGAGCGCAGCAGGAAGGTTAGCGACAGCTTCGCCCACCAGCATCTCCGTCTTGGACGGAAACCATTCCGCAAACGCAAGCGCGGCGACAACAACGCCAGAATGGCAGACCTGGTTCCAGTTGCCGGACGAATCGCGCCACCACGTGTATCTGCTTGGAGAAAGCGCGGGGTCCACGGCGAACCGTTCGACTGCGCGTGCAAGTTCCGCTCGCGTCTCAGGATCCATGACGCCGTAGAGCGCGTCGTATCCCATTCCCATGGCGAACGCAATCTCGGCCGTGTCAAGGAAGTGCTCTGTGTTCCAGTCGTCGAACGAGGCGAGGGCCTTCATCTCCGCAATCGCGCGCTCTGCGGCGGCATTGTCGCCGTCAGCAACGTATACAGCGGAGAGCGCGAGTATGCGGCGAAGTGCGAGTCGGGCCGTACCGAGAAGCCTGCGGCCTTCCATTTCGCGCTCGGACACGGGCTGCGCCATCGCTTCGGCGGCAGTGCGGCGAATAGCCTCCATCTCCTCGGCGGAGGGGGAGAATTCGTTCCAGAGGCGCGGATGTCCCGAGAGGGGCGTCGGCAGTTTCTTCACTGGGACTTCCATCTCGTTCTCGAGCTTCCCGCGCCTACGGTAGTCGTACATGTGCTTTCCGACCTTCCTCGCGGCGCGGCAGAGGTCCGGATACGGCCTGTCGCAGACATCGACGAACCCGATCTCGTACGCCTCGCCGTCGCCGCGTCCGAGCAGCGGCTGGTCGCGGTACTGGAACCAGTGGCAGCCGACGACGCGCGGATTGCAGAGAGCGCCCTGCACGAAGCGGGTGAACGACCTCGCGCGCTCCTTCTGGCTCCACACGGGACACAGCCCCGCCTTGAACATTCCGCGGTCGAAGCAGCCGAAGTGGAACTCTCCGACGAGGAGCGGCTTTTCGGCGGCCGCCTTCTCGTAGATGTCGTCGGGTATGTTGTATATCGCGTTGGAGTACGTGTTGACAGTAACGACGTCGCAGTATTTGGCGGCAACGGCCCACAGTTCCTTGGACTGCCTGAACCCGATGAAGCGGCAGCCGAGGTAGAGCTTGTTCGGAGCGAGCTCGTTCAGTATTTCGCGGCATGTCCTGAAGTACGGCTCCAAGAGCTCAGGATCGCCGGGGAACTTGAGCTCGTTGTCGATGAAGAACCCGATGCACATGGGGTCGGTCGCGGCCTTTGCAAGCGCGGGATCCTCCGCAAAGCGCTTTCTTACAGCGCTCTTCATCTTCTCCGGGAATGCTGGATCGGCGGTGTCGTAGAAGCGCACTCCGTTGCCGGAAACCATTTTCACGCCCTTCGCGTTCTCAAGCACGCTTATGACGTACGGCTTGCGTCCGAGCATCATGAGGTCGCCAGCGCTCCAGTTTCCTATCGTGTTGATTCCCCACGAATCGAACCGCTTCAGCATCAGGTCGTAGTATTCCTGCGCGAAGTCCTTTTTGCCGAACTTCTTCTCGAGCGTCTTGCCGGTGAACACCATGCGCGGCGACGAAGGGTCGTACGATTCGTACCAGCCGGGATGCTTGCTGCCGTCGGCTATGTCGGTCTCAATGCGCGACACGTCGATGCCGAGGGAGAAGAAGAGACTTCCCTCTGGGGTGACGAGGAACCACCTTCGTCCGACGCGCGCGGTCCTGAAGTGTCCGGTGGCCTTGAGATGCGGACCGTCCTTCCAGCCGCCGAACCTGTCCCACGACTCGGGCGCGGACTTGAGAGCCTTCAGCTCCAGTTCGAGGTCCTTAGGAAGGACCTTGTCGTCCTTCATCTTGTAGGGCCAGTCGACGTGCTTGAACTGTCCGTACTTGTCGACGAACGGACAGTACTTCTCGGGGTCGATCTTGCGCGAGACGTCGGGCTCGCCTTCCAGCCTTAGGTTGGACAGTCGGCAGTCGACGAGGTATTTCATAGGCTGTTCGAAGGGCCACTGCACCTTCAGCTCGAGGGGCGAAATGTGCGCGGTGTCGATGTAGTAGAGTCCGCGCGCGTCTTCAGGGGCCCTGTAGATGTCCGCATGTGGCAGCAGGAGCTTCATCGTTCCCTTCTCGCCAGGATTGAGCCCGATTCCTGTGTTGATCGAGCGCTTCTTCGTGAAGTTCGCGCTCGCGTGGTCTCCGGAATCAGTCGCCTTGCCTCCGGCGGACGCATGGAGCGTGAGCCGCATCTGGCGGTCGGGCGAGAGGTTTTCCACGTCGATGGCGAGGTATTTCGCACCCGAGAGATCGAACGAGTCTCCGTTCCTCGGCACGAACCTGATTCCTCCGTCCCACTCGGGCGTATATATCCTGAGCCTGGCTTCGCCGACTCTTCCGAACGATATGTCCGCCCCGTTCACGGTCTCCACGCCACCCGGCGCAAGAACCGGCGTTTCGGCGCAAACAAGCATTGCTGCCGCCGCGGCAGCCGTCAGAATGAATACACGCTTCATCGTGTCCCCTCCATTTTCCCGTTTTCGATTTTGCGAAGTCTCGAAAGTGCCTCAAGGTAGTAGTAGTCCGCATAGGACAGCGGCACATCCACTTCGTGCGCTGCCGGAGCGTTCCCGGTTGAATGCCGCAGAATGAACCCTCCGGCTTCGCCTGGCCGCGCAAGATACGAAGGGCCCGAAAGGGACGCGACGATCTTCTCAGCCGCGGCGCGGTAACGGAGCGAATCGCCGCCGAAGACAAGTCCGGACAGGTCAACGAGACCAGACGCGGCGCATGCCGCGGCGGAAGCGTCGCGCGGCGCATTGGGGATGTCAAGCGCCTTGAAATCCCAGTACGGCACGCCGTCGTCTGGCATGCCCGGTGCGGAAAGCCACGCCTCGGCGCTTTTCACAGCGCGGTAGAGAAAAGCCTTGTCGCGCGAATGACGATACATCATCGTGAAGCCGTACAGTGCCCACGCCTGCCCGCGCGCCCATGCACCGTCGACGCTTTCGCCCTGTCCGGCGTATATGCCGCGGACGATTGGCCTCGAAGCGTCGTAGTCAAGGACATGGTACACCGTCCCGTCGTGCCTGAAATGACGGCGGCTGACTGTCGCCGCGTGTGTGCGGGCGATTTTGCGGAAGGACTCGTCGCCGCCTATCGAAGCGGCGATTTCAAGCAGATCCAGGTTCATCATGTTGTCGATGATGACTGGGAACGTGTAGGGCGAAGTCTCCCACCAGTCCCAGCTCTTGACGAGTCCGTGCGCAGGCGAGAAGCGCGTCGCGAGCGCGGACGCTCCGTCCTTCAGCACTTCGTCGTATCCAGGGACGCGCGCGATGCGCCAGCCGTTGCCGAAGCTGGAGGCGAGGATGAATCCGACGTCATGGGTCCGTTTGAGATGCCGCGACTTCTCCAGCATCATCGTGGTCTCCTTCGCCGCGGCAAGCCACTCGTCCTTGCCGGTCAGCTCGTAGAGGAACCAGAGCGACCCGGGGAAGAACCCCGCGCACCAGTCCTCGCGATCTACGAAAACGACCTTCCCGTCGGCAAACGTGCGCGGAAATAGCCGTGGAAGCCCTTCCGCTTCGGCAGAGCGGGCGTTCTCGCGCATGGAACGCAGCAGCATCTCCGCGTTCCGCTCGATTGGGCCCATGTCGACATCAGGCGAGGCGCCTGCCGCTGCGGACGAAGCCAGCCAGATAAGTGCGAGAGCCGCTGAAGTTCTGTTCATTTCGATTCCTGTTCCTTGGATTGGATGGAGTTGTACGAGCCTGTAAATATAATATCAAATATGCTCGTCGTCTGTTAGCTATTGCCGTCAAAGGAAATATCCTTTTGCGACACCCGCCCGCAGGCCTGCCCGGGCTCTCTCAACCGAGGATCTGTCGAATGACAATGCTTGCCTCACCATGCTATCGTCCCCGACACATCCCAAGGATGTGGAGCGTCTCGCTCCGCCCGCCGCACCGGTAGGGCTGGCGTTCCACCGCCCTTCTCCGCCGCCCCAAGATGTGGAGCGTCTCGCTCCGCCCTCCGCACCGGTAGGGCTGGCGTTCCACCGCCAGCCGCCCCAAGGTGGAGCTTCCAGCTCCGCCCTCCGCACCGGTAGGGCTGGCGTTCCACCGCCCTTCTCCGCCGCCCCAAGGAGGTGGAGCTTCCAGCTCCGCCCGCCGCACCGGTAGGGCTGGCGTTCCACCGCCAGCCGCCCCGTCTATGACGCAAGCTCGCAGACTGGATCGGAGAGGCCGGAGACACAGCCCCACTCGGAATAGATGCGGACGGGTATGCCCATTGCCGCGGCAAGCCGCCTGTCCAAGCCGGGCAAACGTGCGCAGTCTCCAGTCAGAATGAATCCATGCTTCGCAATGTCGGCGACATGTTCGCGTGTAACGCGATGCGTCATAAAATCGGACAGCGCCTCCTCTATCCAGTCACATACTCCTGCTCGGCAGGCGGCTCTTTTGAAAAGGAGGAGTCCTTCATCATCGCCCTTACAAGCGCCTCGGCCTAGCAGTAGCGCATTCCCGGCTGCGTAAAAAGCACGCGATAACGCCCTATCTCCTTGTCCGAAAGCGCCCTCGACATCGTTTTCTCCCTTTCACCGCATAGTATAAACCATAAACCCATTGTTCGTCAAGTGGGTTTATATGGGTTTACTCAGCATCCGTTCTTCGCCTCGGTTTCGTCTTTTGAAATACTAATTAATTGGCTCTTCGGAATTTTTAGTGGAAGAGCATGAGTAAAAACTCCGATGGTTAGGGTTCTCGCGCGACCTCTTGCGACCTTGCTTCGCAAGGCTCCTCGCTTTGCTCGTCGGGCAACCTGATCGCTCCGCGACAGGCGCATTCCCGCTTCACTGCTCCGCGCTTTTCAACCACGATCAATTGACTCCATTCATAGTGTTTAGAGCGGCCTTCGGCCGATTTATGCGACGCAGTCGCATCCCCAAATACTTCTATCGACATATGCAAAGTCGTTGAGTGGTGCGAAGCTGCGGAGCGGTAGCGGGAGCCCCAACGCTCGGAGTTTATATTTCTTAAAGGCATGCTGTTCCACTAAATTCTTTGAAGAACCAAAAAATCAGACCTGCGGACGAAAAAATCGCGGAAAATTCCGCCCGCAGGCCTGCCCGGGCTCTCTCAGCCGGATGTCTGCCTAATGTCAATGTGGTATACGAGAGAGCCGCAGGAATCTGACAGCCGACGAATCGTAATTTTCACGGGCGACTAAATACGATTTTGCAATTTAGTCGCCCAAATGTCGGCGCGATTTTGGTATAATATCCTCGTCAAAGGGAGCAGACACCATGAGAAAGTTCTTCGGCAGGGAATCATACCTTGAAAAGCTCGACGCCTTGTGGCGGAAGACGACGAGCTCTTTTGTCGTCGTCGCAGGACGCAGAAGAATCGGCAAGTCTACGCTTGTCGAGGAATTCGCCGCGCGCTCAAAGTGCGACTTCATTGAGATCGTCGGCCTCGCGCCCGACGACAAGATGACGAACCAGAGGCAGATCGACAACTTCTGCGAGCGTCTGTCGAGCCGATGCGGCGTACCGCGACGGGACGCTGACTGCTGGGCCAAGGCGTTCGACGCCCTCGACGATGCGCTGAAAGGCCGCGGCCGGACCATTGTGTTCCTCGACGAGATCTCATGGATGGGCAAATACGACGATTCTTTCGCCGCATTGCTGAAGACAGCCTGGGACACCCAGTTCTCCAGGCGGGACAAGCTCATATTCATCGTAGCCGGCAGCGTCTCGGCCTGGATAAACCGAAACATCCAGAAGTCCAAGGGCTACGTCGGACGCATCTCGCTTGACTTCACCCTGCCGGAACTCACCCCCGCCCAATGCCTCGGCTTCTGGGGGCGGAAAGCCAACCGCACGGCAACAGGCGACATCCTCGACGTGCTCGCCGTGACCGGCGGAGTCCCGAAGTACTTGAACGAAATCGACCCGTCGCTTTCGCCAGACGAGAACATCCGCCGACTCTGCTACGACCCCGACGGATATCTCTTCAAGGACTTTGACCGCATCTTCGACGACATATTCGGCGGATCGATTCCCGCCAAGAAGCGCATTCTCGCCATGCTCGCCGAAAGGCCAGCAAGTGTCTCGGAGCTTGCGGCTGAGCTCGGCGGCGACCCCAACGGACACCTTTCCGAGAATCTTTCGGAACTGGTCGAAGCAGGCTTCATCGCCGGATCCAGGGGGCTCAATCCCATAACCGGCAAAAGCGTCCGTGAAGTCCGCTACCGCCTGAAGGACAACTACACAAGGTTCTACCTCCGCTACATTCTGCCAAGGAAGGAGTCCATCGCCAACGGGTTCTACAAGTACATCCCGCTGGAACGACTCCCCGGCTGGGACGCGATCATGGGACTGCAGTTCGAGAACCTCGTGCTGAACAACATACCGTCCCTCGCACCCCATATCGGATTGATGGGGAAAAGCGTTGTCTCTGCCGCGCCGTATTTCAAGAGCGGGCGCAAGACCGGCATGGGCGTGCAGATCGACTACCTCGTGCAGCTGCCGAAATGCACATATGTGATCGAGATCAAGCGAAAGCGCCGCATTACCTCCGCCATCGAAGACGAAATGCAGGAAAAGCTGAATCGGCTGAAGCTGCCGCGCAGCCGCTCGGTAAAGCTTGTGCTGGTGTATGCAGGTGAACTCGACCTCTCCGTAGAGGAAGACGGTTTCTTCGACTACCTTGTTCCCGCCGAACTGCTTCTCGGGCAAGGTAATGCATGAACACAAAGTAAGTTGAAAGGTTGAAGAGTTGAAAAGTTGAAAGGTTGAAAGCACCCGCGGACGATGCAAAGGCCGGTTCCTCCGGAGATGTGGCATGGGCGAGATTGCCTTGCCACATCGGATTGCGACTGCTTTTCAGCAAAAGGATAAGCTCACACCATCTCCGCGCAATCCTCGCGCACGGCATCGGCAAACAGTTTAGGCTGTCGAATCGCGATGCGAAGAAGAACCCGTCCCGCTCCGCCCTCCGCACCGTAGCTCGCATCCTTCTGCCGCTACCGCGACATCCCATACCCAGGGATCACGATTTCGAGCGGACCGTATAACTCCGGCGCATAATGGTATGGCGCGACAGAATATTCTGCGAAAACGAAGTGCAGACCATCCTTGCCGACATAGAAATTCTCCGAAAGCGAGGCGAGCACCTCGTTTGCCGTCGGCAGCAGATTCATTTCCCCGCCGATCTTGGCGATTACGGCCTCTCGCACCCTTGCAATCGCCTCAGCGCGTTTGCCTTCCGGGATTACGTCGGCGGTAGTCAGCCGCTTCCCCGTCCTCACATCTATCGTCCCGACTTTGACAACCGTGCCGCCATGCGCTCCACCAGTGTACCTGAAGCATTCCGCACGATAGCTGAAGAACGTCCGTTGGTCGGTATAAACCACCCTGTATTCAGACTTGTATTCCCGTGTGGTCAGCATGTAGAACTCGCCGCCCTCCGGCTCGAAGTAGCTCGCCAGGTTCTTGTCGTTAAATATCCCCCGCACCTCGCCGAGATAGCGTTCAAGGAAATCATCGAAGCCCTGCGCAAATGAATCTGCGGACTTTGCACGCGGCGGCATGCCTGTGCGCAACAATGCATTCTCGTGTTGCCGCCGGATCTGCCAATCGCCGTTCATAGGCTTTGCGGCATAGTAATAGCCGTCCTTATATCCGCCATACATGTTGTCGCCAGCTTGAACAAGGCATGGCATAAAAACCGTCTGTCCATCAGGCAGGCTTATACAGGAATAGGATTTGCGAGGATCGTCATTGAGATAATTGCGTATGCCCAGGCATTGGAACTCCTCGCCCTCGTCGTAGTCCAGCATTCGCCTGACAAACTCAAAGTCGCGGTTTCTACGCAGCACATAGTATTCGTCGGCCAGACAATAATATGCAAAGCCCAGCAATGCAAACAGGGCGACGCCCGTCGCCAACACAATCCACTTCAGCCATTTTGCTATTTTCATGTTTTCATTCTCCTTTTGAACCTTTACCAAAATCCCATTGGCAATGCCGCTAGAATTCCATTAGAATAACACCCGAACGCTGTTAGAGGCGGAACAGGCATCAGCTATCGCCAAGGTCCTGGCCGCTTAGCCACAGCTGGGAGAAGTGCTTCAGGAAGAAGCATTTAGCAGACGGGAGGCGGCCCTCCTCGGGGCTGGAGAGCATCGGACGCATCACGGTGACCATCTGAAGCGCTACAACGAACAGGACGACCGCCCACGCGCAAAGGACGCGACGGTTCGGGATCGCACCCTTCTTGCAGATGCCGTCAATCGGCACCCTCACAAAGCACCACGCGCCTGCGGCCATGACGACGAAGATTAGCGCCATGCTCCCCGCAGACTCCGTGGAAACGGCGAACAGCCACAGGATCGGCGCAAGTGCCGCGAAAATGCAGCCAAGCGTGGCAAGGCAGAGGAGTCCCATGCCGCAGATGCGCCAGAACGACAGCGCGCAGCCCGCCAGGTTCGAGAAGACGTGCAGCATCGGCAGACAGATGCAGAACGAGAACGCTACGATTCCGACCGCCTTGGCGGCGTCCCAAAGCGCGACCTGCCATCCGACGAACAGCCCCGCGACGAATCCGAACAGCCCGAAGCCGAATGCCGCCGCAAATGCCATCCTCGCCATGTCCGCCGCGCACTGCCGCGGGCTCCCCTCGCAGATGCGCTGCACGACCTCGCCCGGGTTCCGCAGCATGGCGGAGACCCCGCAGCCCTTTGTTTCCTGTTGTTGTGTGCTCATTTTCTCACTGCTCCTTTGTTTATGAAATGGGGGATTATCTGTCCGAAGAGGGATTCGAGAAAGTTGCTGTCCAGCGCGTCCTCGCGCACGAACTCCACGGAGATGTTGGGACTGCCGACTATCGGACGCATCATCCATCCGAGCTGGCACCCGGCGACGCCGAATGCGGCGAGCCATATCGCGATCAGCCCGCGCGCGCCGCATCTCGCGGAGGCGTGGCGCAGAAGCCTCCCGTGGAGGCGCCACACGCCGAAAGACCCGGCGCAGGCGAGAACCGCGATATGCACGAGCATGATGCAGGAGTGGGCAAATCGCATTTCGTTGCGCGAACCCGAGTCCGACGCGGCGGTCGCGACGAAAAACAGGACTACGGGAGCGGCGGCGAGAAGCATACGTCCGGCCGTGGCCATCGCGTCGGACGCGGCGGACAAGACGTCGCGATAGCGCATGTCGGCGTCCAGCGCGAGGCTGACGACCCAGCAGAATGCGCTTACCGCCAGCATCGCGCCGAAGAATACGACCGGCAGCTTGGCCGCGACATACGCCGCCATCAGCGGCGAACGCCACCAGCCAAGCACCGCTCCGTACACTCCCGTCGAGGCCAATACTGTCAATGCGTTCTTCATTCTCTTCTTTCGATGCCCTTTCTATCCCTTACTCGCCGCCAGCGGCGAAATCTTACATCTCTCATACTCCGTCTTCTCCGTCCCGACGCTCGGCGCATCTGCGCCTGGGAATCCGCCCCAGAGCAGGCCGAGGAAGTGCCCTTCCCCACGCGCCGCGTCGAAGGCCTGCCGCGTGATGTTGCCGCAGCGATAGCTGAAGAACGTACGTTGGTCGGTATAAACCACCCTGTATTCAGACTTGTATTCCCGTGTGGTCAGCATGTAGAACCCGCCGCCCTCCGGCTCGAAGAAGCTCGCCAGGTTCTTATCGCCAAAGACATCCCGGACCTCGTTCACATAGCAATCGAGGAAATTCCCAAAATCCCGTGCAAAAACATCGGCATCCTTCACAACAGAGTCGCATGCGCCCCCCTCTCGCCCAACCTCGCCATATCTGCACCCGCCCAACGAAGCGATGCACAATATCAGGCAGCCGATTATGATCACTATTCTCTTTTTCACAGCACATCCTCCCTATCCAATACTCGCACCTGACGTGGAAATCTTACATCGCCCTATCATTTCTTGCGGTGCTTTGAAATATAATTGAGTTCGCCGATAACAACGCCGCAGCC
>CAMOCC010000012.1 GCA_946610035.1 uncultured Verrucomicrobiota bacterium | reverse complement strand
TGGCCTGCGACTACATTTAGCGCACTTGACGCGGCTGGAAGCCGCGTCTCCAAAAACCCATGGGGACTGTCTCCCAATTGCGGTTGGGACTTCCTTGTTGCGTCGCGGAGCGACGCAACCCCCTACAGCAGTGACTTGTGTCAACCAGGCGTCACAGGGGGTTCCGTCGCTCCGCGCCGTTTTTTTAGTTGGTAGAGAATTACAGCGAATCAACATCGCACTCAACGATCGGAACGGGTTCGCACTCCGACGCGGTCGACGACGACGCCGGGGTCGACCGCGCGAATCTCGACATGCTTCGCCCCGTCGGGAATCGAAACTTCGACCCGAATGAAGTTGTCCTGCACTGCGGCGTTTCGGACCGGATCCCTCTCGCCGATGTTCGAATCGCTCTTCGGTACCGGCACATACTGCGGCTTCTCTCCGTCGAAAGCGACCTCGACACCGAGTCCGAGGCCAGGCCAAAGCGCAAAGTCCGGCAGGAACTGGAGGACGAGGACTTCGGACTTCGGACTTCTGACCCCAGGCGATTTCTTCCGTCCGAAGTCCGCAGTCCTAAGTCCCGTCAAAGAAAACTCCATCGTCGCTCCTTCACCGACGCCTGGCTTGACGGGAAGAAGCGCATGCGCACTGCCGGAAGTGCCAAGTCCGCCGACGCGCGTCCACGCTCCGCCATTCGCCGCTTCGTTCGCGACCGGCTCGAGCCACGTCGGCTCGGGAACGTCCGCCCGGTACGCCGTCGCAATGTAGTCGTCGCGCGAAACACCGTGCCGGTCCCTGGCCTGCGGATCAGGCGGCTCGTTCCACGGCCATTGCATCTGCGACGACCATCGGTTGTGAGGCGTTGGCTGATACTGTCCGGTACGCTCCTCGATGGTGTCGACCCAGAAGCCGGACCACTTCCCGCCGTCGAGCGCGTCCCAGCGAACATAAAGCGGATCCAGGACGGCGCGCGCCTCCTCCTTCGTCCTTCCTTCGAGGTGGACGAGTCCGGCATTGGCGAGGAAGCGGGACTGGAAGCCGACAGTGCGGAAGTACGCATCCACCGATTCGGGTGAGATCCTCGCGAGTTCGGACTCGATCTCGGCATCGCGCACCAGATGTGCGCGATAGCGATTCACGAGGTGCGCCTTCACGGATGCTGGCAGGTTGGTCGTCCACTGAATGCACATGAATTCTGGCTTGCGGATGAATCCGAGGTTGTAGTAGTCTTCGAGATGCCCGACGATCCTTTCGTGCAGCATTTCGTTTTTGAACGACGAGAATGTCTGAATGCACCAGCGGGAGAGCGCACGACGCTGCGCGTCGGGTCCGAAGGCGTCGGGGTTCGCCGCGAACTGTCCGTAGCAGAACAGGAGCGCCTCGGCCTGGAAGACGTCGCCCGCGTTTAGCATCCATACGTCGCGGACGCCGTTGTTCCACGCCTTGGCGCAAAGCTCGTACCACATGAATGCGGGCGGGGTGGTGCAAAGGTGGATGTATCCGTGCGGACGGCCCCAATACGAGGCGTGCCAGTAGATTCCGCCGCCGTAGCCTTCCGCCTGCGGACCTCCCAGACGTCGGATGTAGCCGAAGTTGTCGTTCACCCACATGATCGTCGTGCCACCGGGGACCTTGAGCCCCGCATTGTACAGGGGCAGCACCTCCTTGTACGGGACGAACAGCTTCGGCGCATCGGACGCAAGCAGCGAAGTCTGAAACTTGAAGACGTCTTCGAGGACGGCGACCTTCTCCTCCGTCGTCTTCCCGTCCGTCATCCGCCCGTCGTGGATTCCGCGCATGCCGATCGTCCAGAGGACGTTGTGCCCTTCGCCGCGCTTCACGCCTTCGCGCCAGTAGTCCGCGACGAAATCGCGGTGGTTCAGCCAGCTCCAGAGCTTCTGGTCCCGTTTCGGAATGTAGCAGTTGTTGCGGAGCATCGGTTCGCAATGGCTCGTTCCGACGGTGATGCCTTTCTTCGTCGCGAGGTCGAGGTTCCCGGGGCGTTCCGAAAATTCGTATCCGCCTTCGTGCATCGCCGGCCACAGGAGGTTGAGTCCGTCCGCCTTCATGATCTTAAAGACCTCTTCGTAGGCGCGTACGCCGATCTGCTCCTCCTTGCCGAAGTGCCGGACCGCCCAAGGCCTGAGCCCCCAGTCCTCGTCGTTGATGAAAACGCCGCGGTACTTCACGCCCTCGCGGACGATGCGCGCGCCGTGTGCGTTGTCCACGGCGCCAACGTCGGGATTGGCAGCCCAGGCGGTCGCCAAAAACGCCAGGCATGAGATAAGACATGTAGTTTTCATGCCCGATATTCTACCACATCCGCCCCGGCTCCGCCCTACCCGACAGAGGCAAGAGGGTCAGAGCCGAGTGCCACTCATTCAAGGCACTGCGCCTGGAGGCGGACTGCTTTCGAGGGGCACCTTCGGCGTCAGTATGTCCTGCGCAGGTGGGTGAGCGAGAAGCGCTCGCGGAAGTCCTCGGACGAGAGCGGCGACTTCGGGCTGAATGTCAGAGTCACGGGTTCGCCCGGGAGGAGCGTGAACGAATTGTCGGAGAACTCGCCATTGACGCCCTTCTCATTCGCCCAGACGAAGAACGCAGGCTTGTCGGCGGCGAGCGTCACGGACAACCCGTCGAATGTCGCGGTGACATTCGCGTCCGCAAGCTCGTAGCGCTTGTAGTAGTCGAAGAGCCACTCGTTGCGGAACACACCGTAGTCGCTCCTGAGCGTCAGGACGAGGAAGGACGGACCCTCCACGTCCGATTCGGAAAGGACACCCCCGCCCCAGTCCGTCACAGAGTCCGGCGCAAGCGATACGCGCCGCTTCAACGTCTTGAGGACCTTTCCGTCGAAATCCATGAACTCCGCCGTCACCTCCGCATCGACGGGATGCGGCAGGTCGTTGAGGACCTTCACCGCAGCGCACGCCGTCCGTCCTGCGGCCGCCACCGGATTCCCCCCGCCGTCGACAGCCGTCGCCACGGGCGCGCCGTCCGCCGCCGGGACGCCGACGACCGCAAGCGGCGCGTAGAAGCGCTTCGCCTGGTAGTGGAGGTGCTTCCACTTTCCGCCGTATTCGAGCGAGCTCCAGCTCGAGACCGGCCACATGTCGTTCAGCTGCCAGTAGAGCGTCCCCATGCAGCGTGGGCGCTGCGCGCGCCATCCCTCCACCGCGGTCTTCATTGCAATCGCCTGCTGGACCTGCGAGAGGTACAGCATCGCGTCCGTCCCCTGCGGGAACCTGAAGTAGCGGGCCATCGTCTCTAGGATGCGCTGGTTGCCGCCCGGGTTCTTCTGGTGCCACTCGAAGTCCGGTGCCGTCGGATTGAGCCGCGCCGGATCGCAGAACGTCTCCGCGACCTCGCGCGACGGGAAGCTCTGGTAGCCGAACTCGCTGCAGAAGCGCGGACGGAACCTGTAGTAGGCGTCGAAGCTCGCGTTGTCGTGCCAGACGGTCCAGTTGTGCATGTCTCCCTGCGAGTCGTTCTTCCAGTTGTTGGCGTAGTTGCCCGGTCCGGCGCACGGGGAGCTGGGCCAGAACATCCTGTCCGGATCCCACGCCGCGACAGCCGCGCCGGACACTGCGTGACGCGCCTCCAGCGCCTTCTTGTAGAACGCGGTGTCCTTCCTGCTCTCCTCGAACCACCCAAGCGCGCCGACGCATTCGTTGTCTCCGCACCACATGGCGAGGGACGGGTGGCGCCGTATGCGCTTCAACTGGTGGCGCAGCTCCTCCCCGACCGAGGCGAGGAATGCCTCGTCGCCCGGATATGCCGCGCAGGCGAACATCATGTCTTGCCACAGGAGGATTCCAAGTTCGTCGCAGAGGTCGTAGAACACTTCCTTTTCATACGCGCCGCCGCCCCACACGCGAATCATGTTCATGTTGGCCGCGACCGCGCCTTCCAGGAGATCGCGGTAGCGCTCCGGGGTCTGGCGGTTCTCGAATGCGTCGCACGGAATCCAGTTCGCGCCCTTCATGAAGATTTCGCGCCCGTTGACGCGAAACGCCATCCGCGCCCCCGGTTTGCCGTTTTCGTCCACGTCGGGCGTGTTGAGGACCTCCACCTTGCGGAGACCCGTGCGGCCCTTTATCCTGCGGCCCCGGACCACCACCTCGTAGTCGAACATCCGTCCGCATCGCGCTTTCGCCGCCCCGTCGTTGCCGAACGCGCCGTTCGGCCACCAAAGCTCCGGCTTTGCGATCGCAATGCGGTTCGTCGACACGAAGGCGCATCCCTCCGCGTCCGTCGCCTCGACGAAGACGGTGAGGTCGCAGTGCGAATAGTCGTCGTTGAAATCCTGATGCGTGTAGACATAGTCGACCTTGAAGTCGTCGTACGCGATGAGCTCGACGGTTCCGCAAAAGCCCTCGACCATCTGGGCGGGGCCCCAGTCCCAGCCTCCGTGGCACGCCGGCTTGCGGACCAGCGAAATGTTCACCGCCCACGGAACGTTCGACATGGGATAGCGGCGGTCGAGTCCGGACGCGATCTCGTTCGATATCCGCTCCGCCGATTCGAACTCGCCCGTCAACTCGTTCACGCCCTTCTTGAGGAACGGCTTCACGTCGTATTCCCAGCGGCGGAACCTGTTGTCCGTCCGCCCGAGCTCGTGTCCGTTGAGCCTGATCGTCGCAAAGGTGTCCACATCCTCAAGGCGAAGGACGACGGCCTTCTTCGCCAGCGTCTCGTCGTCCACCTCGAAGGTGCGGCGCAGCGTCCAGTCGTGCCTGCCGACCCACTGCGTCTTCAGTTCGTTGCGCCCCATGTACGGATCGGCCATGCGCCCCGCATCGAACAGCGCTGACTGCACATCGCCGGGAACCCTGCACGGACACTCCACGGCCGCGCCTGCCTCGTCCGTTCCGGTCAAAGTCCACTCACCGGCCAGGCTGATGGCCGCCGCAAGCACGATAGATGTCATTTAGGCCTCCTTGTTTCCATATCACCTCGGGCAGTCGGCGCACGGCTTGCGCCAGCCGGATGCGAGTCCCGGCTTGCCGACGGGACGGAACTTCTCGAAGTAGCGGTAGGTAGCCTGGTCGCGGATGTCGCGCACTCCCCCGGCGAGGCGCGCGCCCTCCGTCGGGAAGAGGCGATAGAGCGTCGTCGCATGCGGCAGGACCTTCGCGGAGACGCGTCCCTTGCAGAGTCCGACATCCGCCTGACGCCAGAGGTCGCGGACCCTCCACTCGCCCTCGAGTCCGTACGCGGCGAAATCGACGTCTATCGTCGCGTTCTCGAAGCCCTTGTTGTAGAGCGCGAAGACGAGCGATCCGTCGGACATCGGCTTCGCCCAGATTTCGTGGCCGGCGGAAGAGGAGTATATGCGCGCGGCGGCGGCGCCGAGCGGATCCTGGTTCGTCTCCAGCACCTCGTCGTTCGTAAGGAGCGACATCGAGAAGTCGTCTATCTGCGTGAGGTCGCAGCCTATGAGAAGCGGCGAGCAGAGGATGCACCAGAAGGACATGTGGGTGTACTGTTCGTTCGGCGTGAGGCGCGTCGGGTGGATGTTCCCCCAGCCGAGCGGACCTATGACAAGCATGTCGGGATCGTTCCACGCACCTGGTCCGGCGTAGGGCCACAGCTCCGCCTGGGCATCGAGGATTGAGCTCATCGACTGCCAGGTGTCCGTGATGTCGCCCGTCGTGCGCCAGCTGTTGCCGCCAACGTTCGCGCCCCAGCTTGAGACGTGTCCCCATCCGTACTGGCAGAGCGAGTAGACGATGTCGCGGCCCTGCGCCTCAAGCGCCTCGCCCATGAGGCGGTATGGAAGCGAGTTCCAGGCGAGGTCGTCCGCATCGGGGTTGATGCCCTCGATGCTGCGGTAGCCGCAGAGGTCGTACTTGAGGTAGTCGTATCCCCAGTCGGCGTAGCTCTTCGCATCCTGCCACTCGTGCCCCCAGCTGCCTTCGCAGCCGCCGCAGGTCCACGGACCCGGAGAGGAGTAGAGGCCGATCCTGAGCCCCTTCGCGTGGACGTAGTCGGCGAGGCCCTTCATGTCCGGGAACCGCACGTTCGGATTAATCGTGCCGTCCGCATTGCGCTGCGGACCCTTGAGCGTCTCGTCGTCCGTCTTGCCGACGGCGTTCTGCCAGAAGTCGTCGATGTTGACGTAGCTCCATCCGTGGTCGACGAGCCCCGACTTCTCGAACGCGTCCGCCGCCGCGCGTATGTCCCTGTCCGTGACGCGCCCAGCGAAGCAGTTCCAGCTGTTCCACCCCATCGGCGGCGTGAGCGCGATCTTGTCGCCGACCTTGAAGACGACGGTCCGCGCCGCCGTCCCCTTTGCGTTCGCCGCGGTGAAGCGGACCGCGTAGTCGCCCCTCTCGGCGACCGCGCCCGTGACGACGCCCTTCTCCGCGTCGAACCGAAGGCCCTGCGGCAGCGACTCCGCCGCGAACTTCATCGGACGCGCGCCCGAGACAGGCAGCCGGTAGATGACGGGATGGGACGGCCTGACGCCGTAGACGGACGGACCGTTTATGCGCGGCTCGTCGCCGGCCTTTGGCGTAAGAACGCCGAGCTGCTCGGCCATCGCGCCCAGCGGCACGACCTTCGAGCCGTCCTCGACGGTGAAGTACGCGTCGCACCAGTCGGCGTGGTCGTAGTTGTCGCCGTCCCTCGCATCGCACACGAAGAGCTCGACTACCTTCGCACCCTTCAAATCGGCGTGCATCGCATACGGCTCGGAGGCGGACGTCAGCTTGGGCGACTTCGCCGCAGTCGCGCCGTCCGCCTTCACGAAGAACACGACGCTGCCCTTCGCCTCGCCGACGTCGTCATCAACGCCGACCACGGCGTCGAAGGCGAGAGCCTTCCCGTCCGCATGGACCTTGAAGGACGAAAGCGCATGCGTTCCAACGCCGCGCTCGTAGCGCCTGCCGCGCAGCGAGAGCGGCTTGCCGTCAACGCTCCGCCCCGCCCTGGGCCCGCCCCAGCCGGCAGTCATCTCCGCCAGGGGGAGCGAGTCCAGGCGGACTGTCTCCGCCGCGCCCGCAAAGAGGCCGGCCATGGCCACCGTCACCATCAGAGTCTTATTCATGCCTGTCATTCCTTTAAGATTTTCGACGACGCTATTTTACACCAAAGAGAAGAGCCTTGTCAACTCATCCCATTGCCCTTTCACCTAAAACCCGATTGTCCTTTCAGCCAATGCCAATCTACAGGCTTCCTGGCCACGTCTCCGCCTTGAATCTTACCCCTGATTTCAGCAACGGCGGTGTCGGAAACAGCGGTGTCGGAAAATGCGTTTCACGGGAGAGGACGCGCGGGTCGGCGAAGGCAGCCTTCCATTTCGTCGCCGGGAAGTGCTCGTGCGCACCAGACGCGTAGACCTCCGAAGCGGGATCAACCGTCCTGCATGGATCGTACCACGCCGAGAAGAGGGCGAAACGCGCGCCCTTGTCGAGGTATTCGCCCGGCGTCGGGACGTCTCCGCACTCGGCGAGAACCTTGACCTTGCCGGGATACTTCGCAGCGAGCATGTCGGCAACCTTCTTCACTCCGTCCGCATCGAGATGATAGGCGTCGAAGGCAACCACGTCCACATACCCGTCGCCGGGGTACCACTTGAGGGAGTCCCCTTCTATGTCGCTCCCCGTCCAGACCCAGACGAGATTTGTGAGTCCGTATTCATTTGTGAATTTATCGTACATCTGCCGCCAGAGCCGCTTGAGCGTCTCGGGACCGGACGATCCCCACCAGAACCACGCATGATGCCAGTCGACGCCGGGGAACTCATCCCGCCAGTTGCCCTGCGCCTCGTGGTACGGACGCCACAGGACCGGCACGCCCGCGTCGCGCAGCGGGACGAGCCATCGCGCCACCTGGTCGAGCCGCGCGATGTAGTTCGAGCCCTCGGTGCTTCCGGGGTCGAAGATGCATTCCGGCCTGAAATCCGTCTGCCCGGGCTCCTTGCCGGCGTAGAAGGTCCATCCCTTCCCGTCGTTCGTGCGCTGGACGGCATGCCATATTATGGAGACTATGCCGCCCGCCTTGGCCCATCCAAGCGCCGGCCCCGGATCGGAATAGTCGATCCATCCGCCCTTCGCGCTGTACACGTCGTGTCCGAAGTCGAAGGTGTTGACGACAGGCCACTTGCCCGTGTGCCGATAGACCCACGCGGCCTCGTTCGTGTTCCAGTTCACCTGCGCGGCGCAGCCGGAGAGGATGCGTCCCGACGACTCCGTCTCCTTCAGGCGCGCAAGGAGACTCTGAGCCTCAGGCGACTTCTCCGCCGCGACGAGCGGCGAAGCTAGGAGGAGTCCCGCAACCAACGCTGAATAAGAACGAGCTTTCATGTTCGGAATTATACCACAAACAAACGCCTTGATGCAAGAATCCGTCACCGGACTGCGATCATCAGCGGCCTCGCATAGTCTGCGCGGCAACCCCACACCTCTACCTCGGCGACGTTGCCGATGAACGCGCTCTCGTCGCCCGCCTGCTTCGCGACATACACCGAACGGGCGCGCGTGTAGCCGTCCGTCGATGGCGGAACCACCCGTTGTGCCGGCGAGTTTCGCCGCCTCCGCGAGGGCCGTGCCGCAGGCGAAGGCCAATCCAACGGCGAACGTCCTTTTTGCAAGCGTGGGCATATTCATCCAAGAACTCCTTTATGTGGTGTTTACGCCGCTATTCTACATGAAACACATTGCCGCAGTCAATACATTCCATTGACTTTTCGCCTAACACCTCATTGCCATTTCCACCAAGTCCGAAATATGATATAATCATCGGCGATGAAGAAGACAAACAGCAAATACTCCTCCGTCAGGCGACTCCCGAAGCCCAAGACCGTCGCCGTCCTGCTGAACCTCGACGACGCCTCGGGGCGAAGCTCCCTCAGGGGCGTCCTCCGCTATGTCAACGGCGGGCGTCGCTGGAAGCTGAAGATCGTCGCCGACTTCGAGCGCATTACGGCGACATTCGTGGACGAACTGAAGAGCGCGGGCGTGGACGGCGTCGTTGCGGGCCTTCCCGAGGCGTCGGGATGCTTCAGGGAGCTGCTCGTCTCGGACCTTCCCGTCTCGTTCAACGTCCTTCCCGAGGAATTCCCGGTCGCAGGGAACGCGATCCGCCGCACCGCCTTCACGGATGTCGACAACGCCTCCATCGCAGCGGCGGCGGCGGACCACCTGGCATATCGCGGCGGCTTCAAGTCCGTCGCGTTCGTCTCCGACCGCGCCGAGCGGCGCTGGTCCTACGAGCGCGAACGCGCCTTCCGCGCCATCGCCCGCGAGCGCAAGTGGGACCTCCGCGCCTTCACCTGCACCTCGGACGAGCGTCCGCTCGATTCCGCCGCGCTCGGCGCCTTCCTCAATGGCCTCCCCAAGCCCGCCGCCGTCTGGTGCGTCTACGACGTGACGGCGCTCGCCGTCGCGGAGGCGTGCGAAGCCGCCGGCCTAGCCATTCCCGCGCAAGTAGCCGTCCTTGGAACGGACAACGACGAGGTGCTGTGCCGCTTCGCCTCGCCCAACCTCTCCAGCGTCGCCGTCAACCACGAGGAGCTCGGCTACGAATCCGCCCGCGTCCTCGACCGCCTTATGGAGGGACGGGCCGCGCCGAAGCGTCCCCTCTTCATCCGCCAGCAGCCGGACGCCGTCGTCGAGCGCAACTCGACGCGCCGCATCCCGCCCGCGGCCCATCTCGTCGACCGCGCCCTGGACTTCATACGCGCCCGCGCGTCGGACGCGCTTTCCGCCGACGACGTGGCGCGGCACCTCGGCGTCTCGCGCCAGCTCCTCGACCTTCGCTTCCGCCAGGTGCGCGACACGTCGGTCGGACGGGAAATCCGCGCCGCCCGCCTAGCCGAAATCAAGCGGCTGCTCGCCGAGACGGACCTCTCCGCCTCCCAGATCGCCGCGCGCTGCGACTTCCCCTCCGCCGCGCAGCTCGCCCACTTCTTCAAGCGCGTGACGGGGATGACGACGGGCGAATGGAAACGCCTCCAGTCGCATGCCGGATGCGGTTAAGCGGCAGGGAATCAGCGGATGAGTGAGAGGAATTCGCTGCGGACCTTTTCGTCCGAACGGAACGAACCCAGGACGGCCGACGTGGTCATCTCGGAATTCTGCTTCTCCACGCCGCGCATCATCATGCACAGGTGCTTGGCGCGGATCACCACGCCCACGCCCTCCGCGCCCGACTCCTCCATCACGGCGTCCGCGATTTCCTCGGTAAGGCGCTCCTGTATCTGCAGGCGGCGCGCGAACATGTCCACGATGCGCGCGAGCTTGGAGACTCCGAGGACCTTCCCCTTCGAGATGTAGCCGATGGCGCACCTGCCGTAGAAAGGCAGCATGTGGTGCTCGCACAGCGAATAGAGTTCGATGTCCTTGAGGATGACCATGTGGTTCGTTCCGCTCGCGAACTTCGCGTTGTTCACCACCGCCTTCAGGTTCTGCCGGTAGCCGCGCGTGAGGAACGCGAGCGACTTCGCGACGCGCAGGGGCGTGCGCTTGAGTCCGTCCCTTTCGGGATCCTCGCCAAGCTCCACAAGGAGCTTCTTCACAAGCGCGGCTATCTTCTTCTCGTCAGGTTCTTTCATTTGTCGATTGTCCTTGGAAATCTGCAATCCCCGCGATGCGGCGCGCAAGCTCCGGCAGCCCCGGATCGCGCGCCCCGCACGTCACGAACGCGGCGAATTCGCGCGAATGCGCCGCAATCCATTCGAACGCCGCGTCAAGGTCCGGGACGAGCTCGCACAGGCCCGGCCTGAGAAGCGCCGCGAGGGCGTCCGAGTTGATCGACCTGTCCGTAGTCCCGCCGGCGTCGTACACGGGAAGGAGCAGGAGCCTGTCCTTCGGACCCGCCGCTTCGTTGAACATCGCCGCGAGCGCGTCCTTCATCTTCCTGAGCGGGGCGTAGCCGTGCGGACGCCATACGACGCAAATCCCGCCCGGATGGGCCTCGGCGACCGTGGTCCACATCGCATGCAGCTTCTCGGGGTTGTGCGCGTAGTCGTCGTAGACGGCGGCAGACGGAGAGGCGATGCGCTGGAGGCGGCGCTCGACGCCGCCGAAGGTTCGCATCGCCGCTATGGCGTCGGCGGGGGCGCAGCCGAGGGCCACGGCCATGCGGACGGCGAGATCGGCGTTCTGGCGGTTGTGCCGACCGGGGACGGGGACGACCAGGTCCGGATCCGGGTCGGACCGGGTCCTGCCGTCGACCAGGGGTCCGGGCAGGTCCTTGACGAACGCGTCGAAGACCTCGTTCATCTCCTCCTCGGAGTAGTGGTCGGCGCTCGCGTTCGTGACGATGGCGGCATACGGCGAGAACGCGACGAGCGACTTGTCGCTCTCGTCCACCTCGGCCACGGCGTATTCGCCGCGGCCGAACCTCACCGCGCCCTCCCAGCCGGGGACGTTCGCCCCGTTGACGCACATCGGGTCCATCCCGCACTCGGCGAGGACGTGCCCGAGCATCGCCGTCACGGTCGACTTGCCGCAGGTGCCCACGACGGCGACGAGCCTGTAGCCGGCGAGCGTGCGCGCAAGCGCCTTGGCGCGGTGCGTCACGGGGATGCCGAGGGACTCCGCCTTGGCGAGGCCGGGGTTGCCGGGCTCGATCGCCGTGGAGACGACCACCTCGTCCGTCGACGAGTCGACTCCGCTGCCGTCGTCCGGGAAGCACCTTACTCCGATCGACTCGAGGAAGCGGATGTTCGGCGTCGAGAGGTTCCTGTCCGCCCCCGTCACCTCGTCCCCCAGGCGCTTCAGCGCCGTGGCGAGCGCGCTCATGCCGACGCCGCCGATGCCGATCAAATGCCTTTTCATTTCTTGCCGCCCGCGATGGTCTCAGCGATGTTCAAGTAGCAGGAGCGGACGCGCTCGTAGGCGTTGATGATGTCCAGCTCCGCAAGGACGCGTATGGGCGAACCGGGGTCCTCGGGCCCGACGCGCCCGATCTGCGCCTTCCTCGCGTCGCGCACGAATTCGTGGATCGCCTTGGACTCCGCCTGCACCTCCTTGATGTCGACGGCGGGACGCGGCGAGCGGATCCACGGAGTGACCATCTCGGCGAAGCGCGCGACGCGGTCGTGGACGGAGAGGAGCAGCGCGCGGGAGACGGCCGACACCTCCTGCCTCTGCCTCCTGAGGCGCTTCACCGCCTTGAGGACGGCCGCCGCCTCGTCCGAGACGCTCTCCAGCTCGTCCGTGAAGCGCAGGATCCTCTGCGCGCGCTCGGCGACGTCCTGAGGGAGGCGCTTGGACATGATGGAGCCGAGGAACTCGGTGACCTCCCTCTGCACGTTGTCCAGGATTTCCTCGCGGTGCGTGATGTGGGCCTCCATCTTGTCGTCCGACTCCCCCGCGATGACGGCCCGTGCGCACTTGAGGAGGTCGATGTTGCTCTCGCGCATGAAGAAGACCTCCTGCAGCGCCTGGTCGCAGGCGATGACGGGCGAGAGGTGGGAGCCGAACTTGAGGCTGGAGAGGTGGGGCTTCTCGTTCTCCGGCTGCTTGACGAGCTTCTCGATGAGGCGCGCGAACGGGCGGACGAGCGGGAAGAAGATGATTCCGCGGCAGACTGCGAATATCGTGTCCGTCACCGCGATAGGAGCCATCATGTGGAGGTACGCCTTGGTCTCGACGCCCGAGACGACGATCGTCTCCGCCTCCGCCAAGTGCGGGAAGAGCGTCTTGCCGACCCAGACGAACGCGCCGAAGAACGGGAGGAGGACCATGGAGCCGACGAGGTTCGAAAGCGTGTGCGAGAGCGCCGTCCGCTTCGCGTCCGCAGTCCCGCCGATCGCGGCGATCCAGCCGGTCGCGGTCGTGCCGACATTCGCGCCGAAGAGGACGGCTATCGCGACCTCGTACGTGATGAGCCCCTGCTGGGCGAGGGCCATGGCGATCGCTATCGTCGCCGCCGAACTCTGTATCACCGCCGTGAGGAGCATCGCGCAGAACGCAATCTCGACGACGCCTGCGAAGTGCTCGGCGCTCATGGAGGTGAAGACCCGCGCGATGTCGGGATTCTGCTTTATCGGGGCGACGCCCTTCGACATGAAGTAGAGGCCCAGGAAGACGAGCCCGAGGCCGATGAGCGTGAGGCCGAGGTTGTGGATCCTCTCGCCCCTCAGGAAGAAGTACATCGCCCCGCCTATCGCAAGGCCCACGAAGCCGAGCATCTGCGGATCGGGCGCGTACGCGATTATCCAGACCGTCGCCGTCGTGCCGATGTTCGCGCCGATGAGCACGCTGAACGCCTGCGGGAGCGTCATCAGCGCCGTCGAGACGAAGCCGACGAGCATCACCGTTATGATGGAGCTCGACTGGACGATGATCGTCGAGACGATGCCCGTGCCCACTCCGTAGATGCGGTGCCGCGTCGCGTTGGACATGAACTTCCGGAGGCTGCCGCCGGCGGTCGCCTGGAGCCCCTCCGAAAGGTGCTTCATCCCGAGGAGGAACGTCCCAAGCCCCCCCAGCACCGTCAACAGGATAGTCAATACGTCTTTCATCGGCTTCCTTTCTCAATCCGCAGCGGAATGGGCGGATGGGGGCGGCGGGGTCGCAGCGGCGGTCGTCATACCAGGCACCCCGTCGTGGTTATCGCGGCGCCCAGCGCCGCAAGCGCCCCTCCCGCTGCCCGGGCCGCAACCCCGCTCGCGAGAAGGCGGTCCATCTTGGCCTCGAGCGACCACGGATAGAACATTCCGTACATGCCCGTGACGATGCCGACGTAGGCCGCGTACACGAAGAGGTCGATCGGCGCGAAAAGGACGCCGGACGGCGGACGGTACATGTGGGTCGTCTTGAAGAGCTCCGCCGGCATCAGCATGAGGACGCCCGACAGGGCCCTTACGGAGAGGCTCTTCGGCATCCACGCGATCGTCAGCGGCACCAGGACCGTCGCCATGACCCAGAGCTGACCGGGGAACATCTTCGTGAAGCGGTCGATGGAGGCGATTCCCAGGTTGTCGCACTCGTACGCCGTCCAGAACCACGCCACCGTCGTGAGGACGGCAGCGACGGACCTGGAGCCACGGAACCATTCGACGAAACGCCTGGCAAGGCCAGGGGAAAGGAGGAGCACCCCGCCGAAGGCGAGGAGCGGCAGACCAAGTATGAAGCCCCACAGTGTTATCATATTCAATATTGGAGGTGGGAAGCGGAGTTGAACCGCTGTAAGCGGATTTGCAGTCCGCTACCTAACCGCTCGGCCATCCCACCGTGCCTTTTATCACTAACGGCCACTATTATACCATAATCGACCGTCGGCAATCAACCGCCGGAAAGCCATGCCGACGGGAAGCGGACCCCGCCTCAGCGCGCGAACTTGAAGTCGACGGGCGGATGCGACCTCTGCCACGCACCGACCTCGTCCGAAAGGACGTCTATCGCCTTCTCAAGCTGCCTGTCCACGCCCGCGTCTATGTCGGCAGGGAGATCGTCAACCTCGACGTCCGGCTTGGCACCGTGGTGCTCCATGTCCGTGCCGTCGAGCACGAACCACCCGTAGCGCGCGTCGCGGAAGCTGCCGAGGTCCAGCAGCGGCTTGTCGTAAGTGCCGATGACGCCGCCCCCCGTCTCGCGCCCGACGAGCTTGCCGCGCTTCAGCGTCTTGATCGCGTGCGAGAAGATCTCGCCGTTCGAGCCGGTGTACTCGTTGCAGAGGACGACTATGGGCTTCGACCACACCGGACGCCCCCAGTAGCCGAAGAGGTATCCGGCGCCGCACGTGCGCGTCACCGCGCGGGAGTGGTCGCCGCCGAGGAGTATCTGAAGCATCTGGTCCGCCGTGAACCCGCCGTAGTTGTGGCGCACGTCTATGATCAGCCCGTCGCGCCCGTACCCTTCGGAGAAGACGTCGTGCTGGAACGTCCAAAAGCTCTCCCAGTTCATCGCGTCGATGTTGAGGTAGCCGAGCTTTCCGCCGCTCAGCTCGTGCACGGACCTCCTCTTCGCCCTGAGCTCCTCCCGGCCGATGAGCCTTCGCGCCTCGTTGTAGCTGCACGACGGCACGACGACCGTGTCGATTGCGCCGGTCGCGGAGCGGCGGAAGGTGACGCGGACCTTCCGGTTCTCGGGTCCGTTCAGCACCGTCGTCGGGTCCACTCCGCCCCCGACCTTCGCCCCGTCTATAGCCGTGACGACGTCGCCTGGCTTCATGTCGAAGCCGCGCCTGTCGGCGGGTCCGCCGGGGATGACGTCCCTCACGACCCATCCGTCCGGCGCGTCGTCCCTCTCGAAGCGGAGCCCCAGGTGCGCGGTGGCCTCGGTCCAGCCAGGGCTCTGCGTCTTGCGCGCCCACTCGCGGCGCGAGTTGTCGTCCGCATAGAACCCGAGGTGCGACGAGTCGAGCTCCCCGAGGACCATGTTCATGATGCGGATGAAGACCGAGTAGCTGGACGCGTGCCTCACCGGCTCGATGAACCTGTAGCCTATCCCGGGCCAGTCGGCGCCGTGGACGCCGGGATCGTAGTACGTGTCCCTGATGCGCGCCCACGCAGTCCTGAAGGCGAGCTCCTGGTAGTCCTCGTAGTTGGTGTTCTGGTAGACGCTGAACCCGAACTTCCTCTCGCCGTGGGCTGGGAGCCTGTCGACGATCCACAGCACCCTGTCGCCCTTCTCCACCCACGCGCGCGGCGTGCCGGTGCAGGAGAAGAGCCGCTCCGGCTTCATCCTGTCGGGGATGCGTATCGTGTCAGTCTGGCCGGACGCGCTGCCGAAGGCGATCGTGCGCGAGTCCCACTTGAAGAAGGGGGAGAATGCGCCGATGCGGACCGTCCGCACGCGCTCGCTGAGGTCCGTGAAGTCGATGTCGGACCTCTCCTGCGCGACGAACCTCTCGCCCGGGAGGTCGAGCCCCTCGAAGCGGGCCGAGTCGACCGCGTTCTCCCTTATCGTCTTCCTGGACTTGTCGATCTCGTAGACGTACGTCTCGACCTCCTCGATGGCGCGGTCGAGGTACACGTAGCGGAGGAACTTGCCGTCGCCGAACTCGGGGAGCTCAGAGACGAAGGCTATCATCTTGCCGTCCGGGCTCCACGCCGGCTCGCCGTCGTACTTGTAGTTGCGCGAGAGGTTGTACGGCTCGCGCGAGCCGTCCGTCGAGACGATCCACACGTCGAAGTTCGCGAACTCGTCCGCCAGCTGCGCGGCGACATACCTGCCGTCCGGGCTCCACGCGTACGCCCCGCCCTGCGTCGCGGGCGGCCCCTTCACTATGTTCCCCCCGTCGACGTCGGCGAAGACGAACACGCCGTTCGGGTCCTGCCACGCGAGGCGGCGTCCGTCCGGGCTGATGCTGAGGCCCATCTTCTGCGCATCGAAGCCGACGACGTCCTTCTCGATGAACTTCGTGTTCTCCCACCACGGCTTCGCCGGATCCTCGGGGACGGCCTTGACTACGGACGAAAGGTCGCCCCTGTCGCTGAGGAAGTAGAGCGCCGACCCGTCCGGCGAGAACACGCACTCCCTCTCGTGGGTGCGCGTCGTCCCGTGGACGAGCGCAGGCTCGCATATCACCGTGTCCATCACGTACAGGTCGCCGCCCGTCGTGAAGGCGATCTGCATTCCGTTGTCGCAGAACGCGACGTCGCCGTCCGAGTCGTTGTTCCAGCAGCTCGTGTAGTAGCGCCTCCTGGATTCGCCGCGCTCGACGTAGCCGGGCTCGGGCCTCAGTACGATGCGCTCGGGCTTCGCGCCCGCGGCCGTCGGGTCGAACCTCCAGAAGTCGAACTTCTGGCGGAAGAGCATCGTCCTCCCGTCCGCGCTCAGGCTCGGCTGGAAGACGTGGTCGTCCGTGAAGAAGGTGAGCTGCGTCTCCGCGCCGGTCGCGATGTCGTGCCGCCAGACGTTGCGCACGCCCCCCGCGGCGTCGAGGTAGTAGAAGCCGCTGCCGTCCGGCAGCCACTGCGCATTGCGGCAGTCGGTCTTGTGGACGATCATCGGCGTGAACTCGCGGGTCGCGAACTTGAACATCCATATCTGCCCTGCGACCGGGCCGATGGAGTGCGGACGCTTCCTGTATTGCTCGTCGCCGCGCCGCGTGAAGAGCATCGACGAGCCGTCAGGGCTCACCACGGGATCGTCGGCGGGGACGTCGAACGGAATCCGCTCCGCCTTCCGCTCGTCCGTCCGGACCATGATCGCGCGCTGGCACGTCTTCGGCCCGGACGAGTCGCGGTACCCGAGGCAGACGAGCCCCCGGCCGTCCGGCATCCACGCCCTCGGCCACGTCACCTCGGAGTGGTAGCTCACCTGGCGGACTGTCTCGCCCTTGATGTCGAAGACGAAGACCTTCGACCCGCCGTCGCGGTCGGAGGAGAAGGCGACCTTCGTCCCGTCCATGTTCATCACGGGCCACGAATCGGCCGAGGACCCCGTCCCGAGCCGCCGCGCGTGCCCGCCGGACGTGCTCGCGAGCCACAGGTGGTCGTTCCACTCGAAGACGAAGCTGCGTCCGTCCCCCGCCACGCTCGGATTGGACCCGAGGTAGATGCGCGACCAGTCCTCGTCGGCGGACGATACGTGGGCGCAAAGCGCCAATGCCGAAATGCAAGCGGTTGCCAATCCCTTCATTTTCCCCTCCAATGGATGCTAAACCACCACTATTATACCAAACAACTCCGCGTTTGACCATTGCCGAAGCGAAGATAGCCGGCTTGCGCCGCAGGCCGCCGACGACCGTCAGGCCAGGGCGTCCTTCAGCGTCTCGAAGGTGATGGGCTTCAGCAGGACGCCGTTGAAGCCCATTGCGGCGGCGTTGGAGCGGACCTCTACGTCCGCCGTGACCGACATGACCGCCAGGTCCTTCAGCTTCGGGTTCGCGCGAATCTCCTTTATAAGGCCCTCGCCGTCGAGCTCCGGCATCCACATGTCCGTGAGCACCAGGTCGAACGGCTCCTTCGCGAGGATGTTCATCGCCTCGCGTCCGTTCCCCGCCTGCACGACATCCTTCACGCCGAAGCGCTTGAGCATCGAGTCGAGGACCATGAGGTTGATCTTCGAGTCGTCGACTATGAGGATGCGGTTGTAGCGGGACTTCGTCTTCCCTGACGCCGCGGAGTCGATGGATATCCTCTGCGTCGCGGATAGCTTCGCCCTCATCATGTCCGTGCCGGTCCTGACGTCCGGTATCGTGACGAAGAACGTAGTCCCCCTGCCGACCTCGCTCTCGAGCTCAAGAGACCCGTGCATGGCCATGATCAGCTGACGGCAGATGGCGAGCCCGAGGCCGGTTCCGCCCTTCTTCACGCCCTTGCCGAACTGGACGTAGGGCGACGCTATCAGCTTCTGCTCCTCCGCGGAGAGCCCGCAGCCCGTGTCCTCGACCTCGATCGTGAGGGTCCCCGTCTTCGCGCCCTGCGAGGCGTAGGCGAACGACGCACGGATCTCCACGAACCCCTTCTCGGTGAACTTGACGGCGTTGCCGACGAGGTTGAACACGATCTGGCGGATGCGCTGCGGGTCGACCATGAGCATCGGCATTGCTTTCGTCCTGCCGCGGATGTCGACCGCCGTGTCGGGATACGCCGCCTTGAACGAGTCGACGATCTCCGAGACGAGCCTCCTGCAGTCCGTCGGCTCCGGCGATATGACCATCTTCCCGGCCTCGAGCTTGGAGAGGTCCAGCACGTCGTTCACGAGCTGGAGGAGCGTCTTGCCGCTGACGATGATCGAGTCGATCGCCTTGTCGCGCTCCGCCTCCGTGTCGAACCCGAGCTTGAGCATCTGGGAAAGCCCGATGACGGCGTTGAGCGGCGTCCTGATGTCGTGGCTCACCGTCGAGAAGAACATCTTCGCCCTGTCCGCCGCCTGCGCGCGCTTGACGGCCGTCTTGAGCTCCTCGAAGTCGTCGTGGCGGCGGATGGCGATCGCGAGGATGTCCGCAAGGCGGTGGAGGTGGTTGAGCTCCTCGTCCGTGAAGCGGTACTGCTCGCGGTGGCACAGCTCTATCGCGCCCCAGAAACTTCCCTTCACCCTCAGCGCCGCCAGCTCCGCGTGGCGGACCTCCGCGCGCGCGATCTGGTCGTCGGTGAAGCCCTCCGCCTTCCAGAGCCTGCCGAGCCTCTCCTCGTCCAGCTCCAGGAAGTCGTCCGAGCCGAACGCCTCCTCGAAGCCGGACACCGCCTCCGCTATGTCGTAGCGCGCGAGCGAGCCGCCTTCGCCCTCGTACTTGAAGTCGATCACGGCGCCGCCGTCGTCATCGTCGGTGATGCGCACGAGCGAGCAGTAGTCGGCGCTGAACCGTTCGCAGACGATCTTGAGGAACGGGGTGAGGTCGTTCAGCGTCTCGTCCAGCTGCAGCTCGCGCAGGGCGCGCTCCATCGTCCTGGAGTTCGCGTTGGCGACCTGGTACGGCCTCTGCAGTCGGGCGCGCTCCTGCATGAGCGCCAGCGTCTCCGCCGCGAACTTCATCAGCTGCACGCACGGACTGAAGAAGTGGCGGGCGCCCTTGGTGTACAGCGCGGCGATGCGGACCACCGTCTCGCCGTTCCTCATCGCCCTTGCGGCGAGGAACGCCTTCACCCCGACGCCGTGCGGCCACGATTCGTGGCTGAGCGCGCTCGCGTCCTCGACGGACACCATGTCGTCGACCCCGAACGCCTCCCACGCCACGGTCTGCGCCGCATCCCAGCCGTCGTCCCCCTCGTCCGCATCGTCCGCGGACCAGGTGCGCCTCGGTCCGTCGAAGAACCGTATCACAACCCTTTCGCATCCGAAGTATTCCATGATGAGCCCGGCCGTGAAGTTGACGCCGTCCTCGAAGTCGGGGTTGTCGACGAGGTAGTTGAGGAGCTTGACCTTGTACTCCTCGGAGTCGACCCTCCGCGACTCCTTCATCGTGTCCCTCAGCGTGAAGAAGATGACGCGCCTGCCGTCGAGCAGGTCGATCCTCTGCTTGCTCCTCGTCATGGTGTAGCCGACGGTTCCGGGAGGGCACGGACCGTAGGCGTCGTAGATGACTGGAAGCTCAGATGCGGCGGCCTCCTTGTCGCGTTCAAGCGCAACCGCCGCGATTTCCGCAGGCAGGAGGTCCGAATCGACCGAACCGACTATCTTCTCCTTCGGGAGGCCCGATATGGCAGCGAACTCGTCGTTGCAGGCGAGGTAGCGGAAATCGTCCGTGGCGTCCTTGATCGCGCACGCGGACGGGAGGATGTCCACGATTCTGCCGAGGAACGCGAGCTGCGTGCGCGTCGCGCGGGCCACGGTGCGCGGCGCGCCGGGCTTGTCGGTCCCATCCTTCTGGTTTACGGGGCTCCTTATGGACGCCGGAGGCTCGGCCGCCAGCTCGGCGTCCGTCTTGCCGACGCCGGGCACGGCGACGTACGTCGTCTGCGGCCTTTCGCCCAGCTTTGCGACGCGCTTGAACAGCAGGACGAGGACTGCCGCGATCCCCCCGACGGCAATGGCAAAGAGGACAAGCACCAAGACGATTAGTGTCTGCATGTCGTTCTTCCTTAGTTCTTCCTTAGATGTGTGTTCCTCACGGTTTGGCCTATATTGTACCAAAAAAACGCGAAAAAAGCACTACCCCCAAGAACTTCTACGCCTGGAGATTCGAGAGGATGCGGGTCTCCACGCGTTCGGGCGGGATGGAGGCCAGGACCGACACCGCATGGCGGTACGCGGCCATCTGCCCCGCGTACATCGCCTCAAGCCGCGCGGCGAAGGCGGCGTCCGACTCGCCGCGCCTGCGCGCATTCGTCTTGAAGTCGTACACGACGGCCCGCCTCCCGTCGCCCTCCCCGGTGAAGACGACGCGGTCGAACTGGCCGGACGTCCAGCGTCCGCCCTCCAGAAGCTCGAACGACCTCTCGCGCCAGAGCGCGGCGAATCCGGCGGGCTTGACGAACGCCTCGCGCCACGCAGGCGTCTCGGCGATACGCCGCTCCAGATCGTCCTTCGGCGCGGAGGGATCGATCCACTCCACGCGCTCTAGCGCCTCGTGCACGGCCGTTCCGCGCCGCTTCGCCGCATCGCGCGGACCCTGCGCGTCGAAGAGCTCCCCGGCGCTCATGCCGGACCTGAAGTTCTGCGAGGGAAGCCTCCTCGAAATCCTCTCGCGAGGCGGACGCCTGAACCGGTCGCCGCCTTCGCCGCCGTCCCGCGCCCGCGCGGATGCGCCGGGCCCGGCCTTCGGCGGCGCGGACATGTACCACTCCCTGTCGCCCATCTCCTCCGGAAGCGAGGCGCGCACGTAGTCCGAGAACCTCCTCGACTCCCCGCCCGACTTCGGCGCAGGCTGGGTGACGACCGTCATCGCCCTCTTCGCGCGCGTCATTGCGACGTACCACGTGCAAAGCGCCTCCTGCTCGACACGCTCCTGACGCGCGCGCGCGGCGTCCGCAAGCCCCGGGACGGACCGCGTCACCTTCACCCCGGGGTCGGGGAGTATCCAGCCGGGGCCGACGAGCGGACCCTCGGCGGCGGCGTTTATCGCATCGTGCTCGTACAGCGGAAGCACGACCCAGTCGAAGCCGAGCCCCTTCGAGCGGTGGATCGTCATTATCCTTATCCTGCCCGGCTCGGCGATGTTGCGCTTCTTCCTGGACGCGACGAACGTCGCGAAGTCGGAAAGGCGCACCCCAGGCTCCATGCCGAGCTCGAACTCGGACGCCGCCCTCAGGAGGTCGGTGAACCTGGACTCCGTGAACGCGCTCCACGCCTCGGACGGATCGTCCGGCAGCTTCGCGCGCAGTTCGCGGAAGACGCGGACGAGTCCACGCGTCGTGAACGCGCGCGCGGCGATCACCGAAAGCTCCCCCGCCTCAGGGACGCCTTCGGGGAACCTCGCCTTCGCGACAGGCGTCGTGACGAAGTGCGAATAGGCGTGCGTGTCGCCCGGATGGTCGGCAAGCGCGACAAGGTCCATGAACCCCGAAAGCGCCGGCGTGTCGTAGATCGCGCTTTCGCCCTCCCACACGACGCCTTCGAGTCCGCGCGCGCGCAACTCCGCCGCGAGAAACTCGCCAAACGCGTTCGTGCGTACGAGCACCGCGGTCGCGAGGCCCCTTTTCACCGGATCGACGGCGGCGAGCGCGTTGAAGACGGGGTCGACGAAGTCCTCCACGCGGGTGCCGGACGCCTCTATTCTCTGGACGAAGCCGCCCAGTTCCGGTCTGGCCGTCTCGTGGACGGGCGACTCCCATGCGGGGAAGTCGTCTTTCAGCGGGCCGTCCACGAAGATCTTGTTTACGGCGTCCACGATCGCCGGGCCGGACCTGTACGTCCTCCTCAGCTCGCCAGTCACGTACGCTCCGCTCTCGCGCTCGCGCGTGAAGATGCCGACGTCCCCGTTCCGCCAGCCGTAGATCGCCTGCTTGCGGTCCCCGACAATGAAGACGCTCTTCTCGCCGTCGGACTGCTTGGCCTCGTCGATGAGCGGCCCCAGTGCGCGCCACTGTTCGCGGCTCGTGTCCTGGAATTCGTCGAGCGCCCAGGCGCGAATCTTCGCATCCATCCTGTATTCGAGCGCAAGCCGCGAGTCTGCGCCGAGCGCCGTTATGAGCCTCGGAACGTCCGCGAAGACGAGTCTGCCGCGTTCGCGGACCTTCTTCGCGTACTCCCTCTCGTAGGCCGATATGAGCGCGTAGACGCCCTTCGCGAGTTCCAGCCTCTGCCTGAGGATGTAGCCGAAGACCGTCCGCAGCGCGTGCCTGATCGCCGCGCACTCCTCGCCCCCGAAGACGTACTTCCTCCTGTTGAAGGTGATTTCAATCGTGGCTCCGTCGAAGACGTCGTCCTTTCCCAGGAGCTTCTTGGCGAGGCCCCTGGCGTCCGCAAGCACGCCTCGGAAGGAGCGGACCCACTCGGCGAAGTCCAGGACAAGCCTTTCGTTCGTCGCACCCCGCACACGGTCCGCCGCAGCCGCGACGTCCGCCCCCGTCGCCCCCGCGTAATCAGGCGGCTCGGCCCAGATGGCGGACGGGTTCCCCCACGCCGAAGGATCCGGGATGGCGAGGACGTGTTCGTGCCAGCTCGCGATGAACTTCCTGTAGGACTGGACGAAGCTCCTTACGTCCTCCCTGTTCATTGCAAGGGAGAACGCCTCGACGAAGGCGCGCTTTGTGGAGGCGTCCGAGCGGCGGAGTATGGCGAATGACGTGCGGGCGCGCTCGACGGACGCGGTGTAGTCGTCCATTATGTCCACGTCGCCCCTGAGCCCGAGTTCGAGCGGGAACGACCGCACCATCCGCATGAGGAAGCTGTCCAGGGTGCCGATCTGCGAGAGGTGCTGGGTCGCGACGACCTCGCGCAGCAGCGCTGCGTCCCCCGGGTTCTCCGCCGCGCTTTCGGCCAGGAGCGAGACGAACCTTTCGAATATCTCGCCCGCCGCCGCCCTGGAGAAGGTGAGCGCGACTATTTCGCGCGGCTTCAGCCCCGCGCGGATAAGCTCGATGAGCCGTCCCGCCAACGCCTGCGTCTTGCCGGTGCCCGCCGATGCCTCGATGAGGAGGTTAGGCGCCCCGTCGCCTGGTTTTCTTCCACATGTTCCCATATCCCCCGTATTATATCAAAACGAGGGCGCTTCACTCAACGGGTTCGATGGTCATCGTCCACCCGGTCGGTTCCGACGGCTTGAAGCGGTTCGCAGAGGTCGTACCAGAGGTGGTGGCAGGGGTAGTGCGAGGTGCGGACGGTGTTGACGTTGTAGCGCTTCATGAGCGTCACGTCCCTGAGCATTGTCGTTGTAGGGGGTTGCGTCGCTCCGCGACGCAACAAGGCAGAGTGCCGCCAAAGTGCCTTTCAGCTGCTTTCCATTGTTCCGTCGCGGAGCGACGAAACCCCCTGAGAGCAAGGTACTTGCCGCACTTGGTCTAAAGTAGTCTCTATATTTCGTGCTGCCCGAAGGGGCGTTTTCGTGTCGGAGTGGGGAATGGGGAGGATGGAAGAGGTGCAATTTCACATTTCCGCTATTCCACAATTCCACAATCCTCCTTCACAGGGCCCCTCCCGCGGCCTATGCTGGTGGTGCGAACATTTCAACTGCCTTGCGGCTATCTGCGAAGCAGGTGAAAACCTCGTCAGAGGCGCGTCAAATCGTGCGATTTGGGGCTAGTCGTTAGTCGGTAGTGGCCTTCAAGAGCGCGCGAGGGAGAAGAATGAAGAGGTACGTTGCACCCATTGCAATTTCACTCTTTCGTGTAAGGCGACACGGAGAGTGTGTTTTGCTATAATGAAGGCATATGAAAACGCAAGTACTCACAGCAGTGTCCGTCTTCGTCGCCGCAATCGCATTCGCAGGCGTCGATTCCGAAGCCCTCCAGCGGGCCCGCGCGCGCCTCGGCAGAATGACCCTTGACGAAAAGGTCATGCTTACCGGTGGATCCGGCACAATGACGCTCGCCGCGATTCCGCGCGTGGGAATCGACAGGGAATGGACCTTTTCCGACAACTCCTCGTCGGTCCGCATGCCTCTGAACCGCTGGACATGGGACAACGAGGGCGATCCGGCATCGAGCTATGTCACGTCGCTCCCCACCATGAGCGCACTTGCCTCCACCTGGAACCCCGCACTTGCCCGACTGCATGGCGAAGTGCTCGGAGAGGAAGCGCGCGCGCGCGGCGTTGACCAGATGCTCGGCCCCGGCGTCAACATCATGCGCACTCCGCTTTGCGGACGCAACTGGGAGTACATGGGCGAGGATCCGCGTCTTGCCTCCGAAATAGCGTCCTCCCTCGTGCACGGACTGCAGTCGAAGGATGTCGCCGCTACGGTCAAGCACTTCTGCCTGAACAACCAGGAGCTCAACCGCAACAACGTGGACACGGTGTGCGACGAGAGGACCCTGCACGAGATATACCTGCCAGCCTTCCGCGCTGCGCTTGTCGACGCCGACGGCCTTTCGGTCATGACGGCATACAACAAGGCGTACGGACAGTGGCTCAGCGAAAACGCCTACCTGCAACGCGGCATCCTTAGGTCCCGCTGGCATTTCCCCGGCATGATCGTGACCGACTGGGGCGGCGCGCACACGACTGTCGAAGGCGCGCTTTCCGGCGGCGGCGTGGAGATGAACCGCGGCGACGAGATACGGCACTTCGTGCGTCCCATTGAAGGAAAGCTCCCTCTCGCCGATGCTGTGCGTCGCGGCGACGTTCCGGAGGCAGTCGTGGACGAAATGGCGCTCCATGTGCTCTACGTGATGGAGAAGGTCGGATTCTTCGACGAAAAGCGCAGGGCGAAGGGATCGCGCGACACGCAGGAACACCGCGACGCCGCAAGGCGCATAGGCGAGGAGGGAATCGTCCTCCTTAAGAACGACGCCGGCACCCTGCCGCTCGATGCGGGCAGAACCAGGCGCATCCTCGTCGTGGGACGCCTCGCGTCCTCCGAAGCGTGCCGCCTTGGATGGAGCATGGAGGGCAATCCGCCCTACGAGATCACTCCGCTGCGCGGACTCGAGGAAAGGCTCGGCTGCAGTGCGTTGCGGAGCGGAGCGAACGCCTTATCAGGGGGCGCTTCGCGAGCGGTAATCGTCACAGCGCCTCTGACATCGGGCGACGAATCGGCAAACGCCGTCCATCCCGTCGAGGCCGCGATGGAGACTTTCGACGAAAATGCGCACGACGCGGGCATGAGCGTCAAGGCTTGGCATGCCACATACTGGAAGGGACGCGATCTCGCTGGCGAGGCGTTCGGCAATGGCGCGATCCGCAGGCTTGACGTCGACTGGAAGGGAGAGGAACCCTACCCAGGCGTCAAGGCATACGATTTCTCGGCAAGGTTCACGACAAGGCTAAGGGCTCCTGAAACCGGACGCTACAGACTGTCCGTCAAGGTCTCGGACGGCAGCGGGGCAAGGCTGTCCGTCGGCGGAAAGACGGTGGCTGACGGATGGAACGGCGTTCGCGAAGGCGGCCTTTCGTCCGATGTCGAGCTGACCAAGGGTGCTCTTCTTGACGTAGCCGTGGAATACAGGTCAGGATCGCCGGAATCCGTGTGCCGCTTCGGATGGATCCAGCCGAGCGAATCCGGCATGGGCGTGGACGAGGTGCGCGCCGAGGCGGAAAAGGCCGATGCCGTGATCGTGTTCACCGGCACGGAGATTGGGCACGGCCAGGGGCGCGAATGCGAAGGCGGAGACAGGCCGAACTTGAAGCTTCCGGAGGGACACGACGCCGCGATCGAGAAGATCCTGTCGTGGAACATTCCGAACACGGTCGTCATTGTGAGGTCCGGCGCCCCGCTGGAGCTCCCGTGGGCAAGCAAGGCGCAGACCCTTGTCCAGCTGCCGTATCTCGGGCAGGAGGCAGGACGCGCGCTGGCAAACGTGCTTTTCGGCGACGTCAACCCGTCTGGACGCCTCCCCTGCACGTGGCCCAGGCGCTTCGAGGATACCGGCGTGGCGCGGATGGGCACGTACAACGACTCTCGCGTCGTCTACAACGAGCGATTCTACGTTGGCTACCGCTGGTTCGACAAGCAGGGAATCGAGCCGCTATTCCCGTTCGGCTACGGGCTTAGCTATTCGAAATTCGAGTGGGGCGAGCCGAGGCTGGACGGACTCACGCTCAAGGTGCCGGTGACGAACAAGGGCGGCCGAGCTGGAAGCGATGTAGTCCAGGTCTACGTCGCGCCGGTAAACCCCTCGGTCGAACGTCCTGTCAAGGAACTGCGCGGTTTCGCCAAGGTGTCCGTCGCTCCTGGCGAGACGTCCATTGCGGAAATACGACTTTCTCCGCGCGACTTTGCGTATTTCGACGAACTGACGCACCGCTTCAGGGCGGAGGCAGGCGAATACCGCCTGCTGGTTGGAGCTAGCTCGCGAGACATCCGCTCCGAGGCGAAGTTCACGCTCGGCGAGACGGTCGAGTTCGACTGACGGCGATTTTCACTCTTTCGTGTAGTATTGCCAATTCACCCAAATTTGCTATAATTAAGACATATGAAAGCAACACCAGCAGTATTATTTGCCACATGTTTGGCGGCAGTTGCGGCCTCCGCCTCGGTCGTCAGGATCGAAGGCTCGAAAGGCTCCTGGCGCATGACGCGCAACGGCGAGGAGTATTTCATCCGCGGAGCCGGCGGAGTCAGGGATCTCGAAAAGTTCGCCGCTGCAGGAGGGAACTCAGTGCGCACATGGGGCGCAGACGATGCGGCGAAGGAGCTTGATCGCGCCGAAAAGTGCGGAGTCACCGTGATGGTCGGCTTCTGGCTTGGACATGCGGAGCACGGATTCGACTACACGAACACGAAAGCCCTCGACTCGACGCTCAAGAGCATCCTCAGGACCGTTGCGGAACTCAAGGATCACGACGCGCTCCTCTGCTGGGCTCTCGGGAACGAGATGGAGCTCAACAATCCGCACCAGGAGGAGCTGTGGCGGTTCATCGACAGGGCAGCGGCCGAGGTGAAGAAAATCGACCCCAACCACCCGGTCTGCACCGTCGTCGCGGAAGTCTGGCCCGAAAAGGCCGCGATGATAACAAGGCTTTGCCCCAACCTAGACTTCCTCGGCATCAACAGCTACGGCGGCGCGCACTCAATAGGCGAACGCTGGGCGAAGATGGGCGCGATTCCGTACGTGCTCACGGAATACGGGCTCTTCGGCGCCAACGAAACTGGCCGCACCGGCTTCGGCGCGCCGTTCGAGCCGACTTCGACGGACAAGGCGGACTGGATAGGGAAGATATACGACACGTCCATCGCGCCCTTGCGCGGAAAGTGGTGCCTCGGCGGATACGCCTTCATCTGGGGCACGAAGGTCGAAGGCACGCCGACATGGCACGGGCTCCTTCTCCCCAACGGCGACATGCTCGCAGGCGCGCAGATCGTGCAGGACAAATGGGGCGTGGCGAAAAGCGCCAACCGCGTGCCGGAGATAAAGCCGCTGAATGCGGACAGGCTTGAAGTCGCGTCCACAAACGACCTCGTGACAGTCGAGACTTCAGCGACCGATCCCGACGGCGATCCGCTCGTGTGGCGCTGGGCGCTCATAGACGAGAACGGCTACTACGGCGACACTGGCCTCGGAGGAGCTGCGCCCAAGGGTCACAAGGGCGTCGTTGTCGAAGGACGCGGCACGCCCAAAGTGAAGGTAAGCCTGCCTAAACCAGGCATATACAGACTTTACGCATACGTTTTCGACGGCAAAGGCGGAGCCGCCTTCGCCAACGTCCCGCTTCAATATAATAAATAACGGAGGAAAAGACAATGAAGAAACTCATGACGATCGCAGCCGCGCTCCTGTGCGGAACGCTCCTTGCCGAAGAGCTCAACGTTGCGTCAGGCGAGACGCTTACGCTTAGCGAGAGCAAGACGGTCGACGGCGGCACTGTGGCGGGCACGCTCATTCTGGAAAGCGGCGTCAAGCTTACGCTGGCAAGAGGAATATTTACCGATACAGCCATAGTCGAGATGCGCGGTGCGACAATCGAGGGGTTCTCGGGAGCAGACAGTGCAAACGTTGCGTTGCCGAATGCTTTTGTCATTGCGGATGGTACAGAAAACGCGATTCGCAACACTACAGACGCATACACGCAAGAAGGATGCAACGTCACAATGTCAGGTTCTGTAACAGGCAGCGGAACTCTAAATTACGTTTCCACAGGAAGGGGTTTTTATTTCAACGGTAATTATTCAGGCTTTACCGGCATAATCAATCTTGACATTTCTGCAAAATCATTGGAATGGTTCGTGTGTGAATCTTCCGGCATACAGTCGACGGGTGAAGGTTCCGTTTGGAATTTCAATGCCTTCCCAGAAGGAAAGGAGATGCGAATCGCAGGAAATGGTGGGGCGATTAGGCTCGGCAATTTCTGCGCAACGGCTAAGCTCCTTTCCGCCAACGGCAACAATCCTTCGATAGTAACAGGAACACGTGTTATGAATAGGGTTTGGGCAGGAAAACTTGAAGGTTCGGATGCATGGACAGAGTGGGGAACCGTCCACTGCAGTTTCGGAACATTTGACAAATCGGATGGAGGCATTTTGACAATTGCGGATTCCTTTTCACTGCCGACGTTTCAAAGCACGGCAACATATCAAATCGACGTCCGATCTGGCACCCTTGTCATGGATGACGATTGGTCTAGTCACGCCGTCGCGGCATTGAATGGCACAGTCCTTTCAGGCAAGGGCACTATCGGGACTCTTAAGACCTGGGAAAACAACATCAGTGTCAGCAATCCGCAGAACTCGACGCTCACCATCAGCGACCGTCAGTCCGGCGATACTGGCGTTTTGACCATCACGGGCGAGGCGGGAAGCCGCAGTGGCAACCCCGTTCTTGCAGTAACCGACACTAGCAAGTTCAACGTCCAGCTCTCAAGCGCACTTGCCGCCGATGGGTGGAAGCTAAAGGAGGAAAGCGGCTTATACTCCATCTACAAGAACGGACTCATGATCGTCATACGATAGAGGGGAATTGTCTTTATGCGCAATAGACTTATAGCCATTGCCTTGCTTGCCGCAGGCGCGGCGGCATACGCGGAGGAAGCGCGCTGGATATGGTATCCTGGCGACTACGGGATATGGTGGGGCAACGAGCTTCAGAGCGAGCGCCTCCAGTGGGGCTCTCGCCTCACCCCGTTCTGGCCGCTCTACGAACCGCATTCGCGAGTGCTCTTCCGCAGGGACGTCAAGCTCGCGGACGACGAGCCCCTGGAAATCCGATGCGACGGCAACGCGGCTGTTTGCTGGTGGGACGACAAGGGCAACTACACCGAAAGCTCCGCCATCCTCGGAAAGTTCACGCTTCCGAAGAACGCAACCTCGATCGAGGTGAAGATACAGAACAACGAACGCCCTCCGTCCATCTGGGTAAAAGGCCCCAACCTCGTGTCCGACTCCACATGGAACGCCGGCTGGACGACGACGTGGGACAAGACGGAGGACGTTCCATGCGACTCGTCTTCCCGCTTCGTCGATCCAGCGACGCCTCCTGGACTTGCAAAGCTGCCGACAAGGGAAAAGCTGCCCGAATGGGTTTCCCATGCGACTGTCGGGAAAGACTATTTCGTCTCCGCCGACTTCGGCGAGGAGACGTACGGGTACCTCAGGCTCCTTGACGTCAAGGGCAAGGGCGTCGTAAAGGTGATCTACGCCGAAAGCGACCCGGAGAGGCTGGCGGTGGATCTCGCCAACACAAAGCCTGGTGCACTGGACGGATGGGAGATGCTCGAGCTTTCCGAGACAGCGGAGTACCGCCGCGAGATAGCGCACGGATTCCGCTACGTCAGCATCGAAAGAGTCTCTGGCGACGTAACGATCAAGGACATGGCCATGGACAGCGAGACAAAGGGCATGCCGGTGCGCGGTTCGTTCAAGTGCAGCGACGAGGAGCTGAACCGCATCTGGAACGTCTCGGTGCACACGCTCGAGCTAACCTGCCGCGAGGTCTTCATCGAGGGCGTGAAGCGCGACCACTGGGTGTGGAGCGGCGACGCGGTGCAGAGCTTCCTCATGAACTACTACGTGTTCGGCGACTACGACGGATGCCGCGACACCCTCTGGACGCTCCGCGGCAAGGATCCGGTGAAATGCCATCTTAACCGCATAATGGACTATACGTTCTACTGGTTCGACGCCGTCGAGAAATACCGCCTCTATTCGGGCGACCCCTTCTTCGCGCGCCAGGTCTATCCGCGCATGAAGTCGCTGATGGAATTTGCAATCGCGCGGCTCGACAAGGACGGACGTCCCGCCGACCGCGAGGGCGACTGGATGTTCATCGACTGGGACTCGAAAACGCTTCCTAACTACGGGGGCGTCACGAGCTTTGAGCAGATGCTCCTCGTCCGCGCGCTGGAGGCGACGGCGGGAGTCGCGAGCGACGTAGGCGCGAAGGACGACGCGGCAGCGTATCTCAATCGCGCGAAGAAGCTGCGCGCGGAGATCGTGCCGCGCTATTGGAACAAGGAAAACGGCGCGCTTATGCACATGATCTACAACGACGGACGCGTCGATCCGATGGTGACGCGCTACCCGAACATGTTCGGACTCTTCTACGGCTACTTCGACGAGGCGCAGAAGGCGAGCGTCGTCAAGAACGTCATGCTGAACGACGATGTGCTTAAGATACAGACGCCGTACATGCGCTTCTACGAGCTCGAGGCGCTTTGCTCGCTCGGAATGCAGGATTCCGTGACAAAGGAGATCAAGTCGTACTGGGGCGGCATGCTCAGGCTCGGCGCAACGAGCTTCTGGGAGCTGTACAATCCGTCGGAGAACGGAGACGCGCATTACGCGATGTACGAGCGCCGCTTCGGAAAGTCGCTTTGCCATGCCTGGGGCGCTTCGCCGGTGTATCTGCTCGGTCGCTACTATCTCGGCGTCACTCCGACATCGGCAGGCTTTGCGACCTACGAAGTCAGGCCCAACCTAGGCGGCCTAAAGTGGATGGAGGGGAAGGTTCCCGCGCCGTTCGGAGAAATATCGGTTGCCGTAAAGGACGGAAAAGTGTCCGTATTCTCCACGGGCGGGAAGGGAACACTTGTACTGTCCGGCGGACGCCGCATTGAAATCAAACCGGGGGAGAAGGTATCGGCAGAACTCGACATATGAACCGCTTCGCGCTTACCGTCGCGATGACGCTCCTCGTCTCCGCCCTTCACGGCGGAGTCGCGGAGCTTCGCGCACTTGGTCCTGACGAAGCGGGCGATGTGCGCCAAGTTGAGCTCAGCGCCGTTGTGACTGGAGTGTATCCAGGCACAACGGGACGTTGTTTCGTCATAGCGGATGATGCAAGACCTGGCTCGCCGGGTATTTACGCAACTGCTGGCGATGGCTGCAGCCCTTTCCCCGCAAAACCTCTTGAGCCTGGCGACAAGGTTGAACTTGCCGGACGGATTGAGCGCGGTGAATTTGCGCCTGTGGTCAGCGTAACGCGGCTCTCGGTACACGGACATGTTCCGCTGCCAGAAGCGCCGCTCGTGACGCTTGCAGATCTCGCGCACGGTCGTCTTGACTCGCTCCGCGTACGCATAGATGCGGTCGTCATGCGCGTAGTCGAGAGGACTTACGGCGTCGATCTGGAATGCGCCACGCCGGACGGCGTGTTCCGCGTCATAGCGCCGTCGGGGAGCGGACTGCGCCCAGAGGCACTTGTCGACGCAGAACTTTCCGTTACCGGCGTTGTGGGGACTGACTTCAACGCGCGCGCCGAATGGCGCGGAGCAACGGTCGTGACGTCCTCGGCGGGCGATGTCAAGATCATCGTGCCTCCGCAGGATTCAGCATCCATGGCGCTTACACCCATAGACTCGCTGGCGACATTCTGGGATGCGCGCAACTGCCACCGCAAGAAAGTGGCTGGCACGGTTACACTGGCGCGGAGCGGGCGATTCTTCCTGCAGGACAAACAGAACGGCGCGATCAGCGTCGAGACGGCGGACGGCGATCTTCCACCTGTGGACAGCCGCGTCGAGGTCGTTGGATTCGTCAGCCGCGAGCGGGCGTTTGCGGGGCTTGTGCGGGCGAGGTGGCGCGTATTGGACAAACAGGAATCGGCGGAGCTTCCCAAACCTGTGAAACTGGATTGCACCCCACCGTACCGTCCTGACCGGTCTGAGTCCGCCGTCGCGACGCTGGACGGCAGTCTTGTGACCTTCGACGCCAGGCTCTCGCACGTCGACAAGCTTGCGGACGGAACTCTGATCGTGTTCCTTTCGTTCGACGGGCGCATTGTGGAGGCGGAGCTGCCGCCTGGATGCGATGCTGAGAAACTTGCCGACCTTCCGTCCGGCACTGCAGTGACGGCAACGGGTATCTACTGCATAACGGAGCGCATAAGCGCCGTCGACTGGGAGAAATGGGACAGCCCAGTGGCGTTCAGACTGCTGCTGCGCGGCGTGGACGATGTCGCGCTGCGCAGGGACGAGCGCTTCATGAGTCCGCTTGCGGTCCGCACGTGCCGCAGGCTGGCCGTTGCGACGCTCGTGCTGCTGGTGCTTGCGTTCGGCGCGGGGCTTGCGATGCACAGGCGAACGCTCCTCGCGCAGGCGAGGCGTTTCCGCGAGAGCGAGATCGCGTTTGACGCGGTCCTCGAAGAGCGCTCGCGCCTTGCGGCCGACCTGCACGACTCGCTGCAGCAGAACCTGACTGCGGCGGCGCTTCAGATCGAGGCGCTTGCGGCACGCGAGGGGAAGGACGAGAACCCAAAGCGGCGCGAGGCACTGTTAAAGGCGGGTGCGATACTTTCCGAGGCAAGATCCGATGTCCATGACATAGTGTGGAACCTCAGGCACCGCAAGGGACGCGACCTCGCTGCTGAGCTGGAGCGAGAGTTCGCGCTCATGCCCAAGGGGGATTTCACCGTCAGGCTGGTCGCGGCGGATGTGCCGCAGCTCGGCGAGACCGTCGCGGCGACGGCGCACCGCGTCCTGAAGGAGGCCGTCACGAACGCGCTGCGGCATTCGGGCGCGAAGACCGTGCAGGTCACGCTAGGAGGCGATGGAGGGGATTTCGTGTTTGCGGTGACCGATGACGGACGAGGCTTCGATCCGGCGAACGTGCCAGGTCCGTCGCGCGGGCATTTCGGCCTGTCTGGGATGGCCGAACGGGTGCGTCGCCTCGGAGGGCTTTTCAGAATAGATTCGGCGCCAGGCAGGGGAACCCGGCTGGAAGCGCGAATCCCAGTAACGGCGTCAGGAAACGGAGGAGGCGGAGAATGCTGAAAATAATGCTTGTCGACGACCACGCAGTGCTGCGCATGGGCCTGGAGGCGGTGTTCTCGATACAGGACGACGTCTCTGTCGTGGCGTCCGTCGGAACCGGCGAGGAGGCGCTGCAGATCGCGTCCCGCGGCGGAGTGGACGTATGCATCGTTGACCTCCGTCTTGGCGAGGGGATGGACGGCGTAAGCTTTATCGCGGCGCTACGCGGAATCGACGAGGCGATTCGTCCGAAGGCCGTCGTGTTTTCGACGTTCGATTCGGAGGAGGACGTTTTTCGTGCCATCGAGGCAGGCGCGTACGGCTATTTGTCGAAGCAGTCGAGCGGCGCGGAGCTGCTTGATGCAGTGCGCCGAGCCGCTTCGGGGGAGTCGTGCGTCCCGCCTGAGATCGCCGAGAAGCTGCGTCAGCGGGACGCGCACCGTCCACTCTCCGCCCGCCAGCTTGAGATACTCAGCTATCTCGCAGTCGGCCTAAGCAACAAGGAGATCGGCCAGCGGGTGTTCGTGTGCGAAGACACGGTCAAGACGCACCTGCGCACGATCTACAAGCGCCTCGGCGCGAAGGATCGCGTGGAGGCGCTTCGCATCGCCGCGGAACGCGGCATAGTGCGCCTCGGCTAAGCGCACATGCCTACGCCTGAACCGCGACCTGTCGTTCGGGCTGCCCTTCCGTCGGGCATGTCGGACGCGTCTCGGGCGTTCCGGGAAGATAGCCGTGGAAATAGCCCTTCTCAAGATGGAATTAGTTCGGTTCTTCAAAGAATTTGGAACAGCATGCCTCTAAGAAATATAAACTCCGAGCGCTTTGGCTCGCTACCGCTCCGCAGCTTCGCGCCACTCAACGACTGTATATATGCCAGAGTAAGCATTTGGGGATGCGACTGCGTCGCATAAATCGGCCGAAGGCCGCTCTAATCACAGCAAAGAGCGTCTTCTGATGGTGGTTGAAAACTGCGGAGCAGTGAAGCGGTAGCGTGAACCCTAACCGTCGGAGTTATTCTATAATGCTCCACTAAAAACTACGAAGAGCCTAAAAATCTCCAACTACATCAAATCCTGTTAATTCTGTAAATCATGTGTCTGAGGACAAAATACACAAATGCGCCTCACCAATGAATTGTCATTCCGCAGCGCTTGCCGATGTAAAGCAAATAGTGATAGAATTTTACCTGTGCTGCGTAGTCACATGCCAAATTGTGGGCAATATCTGTTCTCGGGCGCTGACGCGCGACCACGAACCGCGGCTACGCCCGACACGAATATACACGAATTTTGGCTCTTCGTAAACAACTCGGCTACCTTCCCATGTTCCGTCGCGTGATTCGCCTGCGCCGAAGGCGTCAGGTTGGCCGACGAGCGAAGCGAGGAGCTTTGCGAAGCAAAGTCGCAAGAGCCCGAGCGACGCAACCCCCTGAGCGACGCAACCACTGTCAGTTGTTCCCATGAAGGGGGGTCCGTCGCTCCACGACGGACATTCACAACTCGCGCGCCGAATCAAAAGAATCGGGAGCGCGCGAGGGAAGCGAATGAGAGTGACTTGGAAGTCGACTGTTCCACGACCTTTTCACGTTGCGTCGCGGAGCGACGCAACCCCCTGCAAGCGAGGTGGCTGATATTTCGCGAGCCTCTATTCAATAGCCGCCTTCGGTGTCGCCGAAGGCGTTTCAGAGCATTCCGTGGTCAAGATTTCCACTAAAAACTCCGAAGAGCCAATATATTTTGGATGATTACCTTTGAGTCTTAAGACCGAGCGCGAGCGGCGCGAATGCGGCGGAAGTCGCCTTGAGCGTCACTTCGCCGGGCTGCCCCTTCGAGCGCAGGATGACGAGCAGCGAACCGTCGCGGAGCTGCTTTTCGTCGACGTTGCGGAAAAGAAGATCGGTGCGTTCGTCTCCATCGTCGACGGCAAGTAGCGTCGCCGCGCCGGAAACCTCGAACTTGACGGAATCTGCCGCCGCGCGCACGCGACGTCCCACCTCGTCGACGGCCGTGACGTGCACGTAGAGAAGATCCTGTCCGTCGCCCTTCCAGTCGTCCGCGTTCTCCACCGCAGCCTCGAGCCGCACCGCCTTGCCCGCCGTCTCGATGACGCGGCGCGCGACTTCCTTCCCGCCTGTGCGCGCGACAGCCTCGATCCTGCCGGGCTCGTACTTCACGTCCGCCCAACGGAGCGCGTGCGCCGTCTTGGGATCGGTCTCGTTGTTCTTCTTCACGCCGAGCGACTTTCCGTTCACGAACAGCTCCGCCTCCTCCGCGTTCGTGTAGACGTAGACGACGGGCAGCACAGCCCCCTCCGGGAAGGTCCAATCGCTCACCGCGTTCATGCGTCCGACCTTGATGTCGTTCCAAACAACCGCCTCGTCGCCCTTCGCAGGCTCGACGACGGCGATCTCCGCCATCGGCTCGGACGCGAGGAACGACTTTATCAGGTACGCCGTCGGGAACGGATCGAGCGTCCTGTTGAAGAACGAATACGACCACCCCTTCTTCGGCCAGCCGTCCGACTCGCCCCAGTACTCAATCGCACCCCACCAGCAGAGTCCGATGGAATGCTTGCGGTCCATTGCGACATACGGACGCTGCAGCGCGTGGACGCTCGCCTCGGACTGGAAGATGTTGAGCTCCGGTGCGTGGCGCTTGTAGGACGGATAGTCCTCGTAGCAGTAGTTGAAGCTCGCAATCTCCGTGACGCGCGAAAGCTCCGGCGGCTTCGGATCCTCGTTGAAGCCCTTTTCCTTCCATGTCACCGAACCTTCGCGCGCAGGGAACATCGCGGCGGTTGTCGGACGCGTCGCATCCCAGCGCTTCACCATCGTGTCAAAAATGCGGTATGCGGTGACACCCCAGTCGTCCGTATCGAATCCGCAGATGTCCTCGCGCATCTGCGTCTCGTTGCCGATTGACCACACGATGACGGACGGATGGTTCCTGTCGCGCTTCACCCACTCCGTGATCAACTGAGGCCATATCTCCATGAACGGACGGCGTCCGTTCCAGCAGTAACTATTCGTCGACCACTTGTCTATCAGCTCGTCCACGACCAGCAGGCCCATCTCGTCGGCGAGGCGGAGGAAGCTCTTGGAGTACGGATTGTGCGAGCAGCGCACGGCGTTGAATCCGAATGCCTTCATCGTGCGGAACTGGCGTTCGATGCCGCGATCGAAAACCGCCGCGCCGAGCGCACCGAGGTCCGCATGGTTCGCCATGCCCGCGAGAAAGACCTTGCGTCCGTTGAGCTTGAAGCCGAACTCCTTGTCGAACTCTATGGTGCGGATTCCGAAGCGGTCCTTCACTCGGTCCACTACCGTTCCGTTCAGCTTCAGCGTAGCCGTCGCGGTGTATAGGTACGGCGAGTCGATGTCCCATAGCTTCGGATCGGCGATCGCGGCGCGCGGAAGCTCCACCTCCTGGTGCGCCTTCTTGCTCCACGGCGCAACGGCGCTTTCGCGCGCCACGCACTTGCCGTCCGGATCGAACACCTCGAGGATGATCTCAAGCTTGTTCTTCCCGCCCTGCCCCATATATCCGTCGAGCTGCACGAACGCGTCCGCGAAAGCCGCGCCGTCCTTCACGCCGGACTTGATGTAGAATCCATTGCGCGAGACGGAGACCTGGCTTTTCACTACGAGATGGACGTCTCGCACGATGCCGCCGCCCGTGTACCAGCGCGAGCCCTCATTGCGTCCGCAGTCCGCTCGCACGGCCAGCACGTTGTCCCCTTCCCAATTGAGCTTCGAAGTGAGGTCCGCCCAGCAGCCGAGGTAGCCGTATTCGGTCGACGCGATCTTCTCTCCGTTGAGGAAGACGTCGCCGACGGCCATTATGCCCTCGAACTCCGCGAAGACACGCTTCCCCTTCCATCCCGAATCGGCCTTGAAGTGGCGGCGGTACCACGCGACCTTAAGCGGCTTGTAGCCGTGTGCCGGACGCGCCCCCTTGTCCCAGGGAAGCTCGAACTGGAAGTCATGCGGAAGGTCGAGCCAACGCCACTTCGCGTCATCGCAGTCCTCGGAAGCCCACGAGGCGTCGTCGCCGAGCCGGAACTGCCACGCGCGGTTCATCAGCGTGTCGCTTCCCTGGAACTCCTCCAGCGCCAGGCTTTTCCCGTCGACGGCCTTAGAGGCATTTGGCCCTCCATCCGCAAACGCGAAGACAGAGACGGAAACCGCGGCAACCGCGGAGATACACAGACGGCAAAGTTTGATTTTCATGCCGACATTCTACCAAACCTCGCCCCCGCCGAAAATACCTATTTGGGTACTACATGCGAAGATGAAACTTTCGGCTGGCCCACAATTTGCAAATTGTGGGCAGACCGCTTGCGCTACTTCACCCTCACGCGCAGAAAGAACGAGGCCGACGCGTCGTCGGGCGTTATATCATCAACCGCCAATCGCTTGGAGCATAGACAAAGCGTCGTACCTCCATGACTTTCCCGATTACGCAGTAGAGAACAAGATAGTTCCCGACTGCTATGCGATAGTATGGATGTTCGCGATCTTTTCCAGTTTGCACAGGCTCAAAGGATTCTGGCGCGAACAACCGATCTGTTATCGCCCTTTCTACATCATCAACAAGTCTCGCAGCCGCATCAGGATTCTTCAATTCAACGGAAATGTATCGGACGGCCTCTGATAGTTCTTCGTCGAATAGCGGAAGATACTCAAGCGTGTAATCTTCGCCCAGCATTTGCAACCTCCCGTGCATGTCCAAACACTTGCGCATGCGACAACCGCTCGGAATGCGAACTGCAGTATTCGTCCGTCTCGTCCATTACAGTCTCCAAGCTATGGCTCGCGACAGGGCGGCGGCGCAGGCTGAATGGTATGCCTTGATACATCACAACTTCGTTTATGAATACATTTATCGCCCCCGAAAGCGTCATGCCGATGTCATTGAAGATTTCCTCGGCCTGCCGCTTTTTCTCGGAATCGATACGCGCTGTTATTGTTGTTGTCATACTATCAGTCCTCTATTGTGTTCGGAACGCACACAATTATACCATAATCGCTGCGTCTTGTGTTGCCGCATTGTCCTCGGCCGCCCCACCGGCATTTTTGCGCCATTTGACATGAACTCGTCTCGAAATGACAAAGTCGGCCCACAATTTGCAAATTGTGGGCCGACCGCTTGCGCTACTTCACCCTCACGCGCAGGAAGAACGCGACCGGCGTGCCGTCGAGCGTGACGGTCGCCTTGGCCGGCACGTGCGACTGCCACATAACGCCCGACTGGCTTCTTCTCTACAGGATTGAAAATGACACAGGATTGAAAACGACGTCCTTGTCCTGCCCCTCACCCGAACCAGCTCTCACGCCGACCTGTTCTGAAGCCCCGCACCAACTCTGCGCTACACGACACCTTCAAGGAAGCGGCACTACTGCCGCTTCCTTTCGTTTTGCCGGTCTATCAGCCCTTCTACGCATCAGCTAGTTGCTCCTGTTCTTTGTCAGCTCCTTTATCGCGTCGCTGATACTTTGCAATTCACGGAATTGCGCCAATGTCATGTTGCACCAAATACAATCGCCAACTTGATTGAATCACATGATCTGGCGTGACAGGCTGGCGCATGTCCTGCAACGACAGAACATGCGCATAGGTAACGAGGCGTAATCTGACAGAGTATGCCTTGCCGTGATGTAGCGGATTTTACGGAGTAATGGTAATTGTTTTCGTTGCCGTAGCAGTTCCGCCGCCCATCGCTGCCGTTGCCTTGATCGTAATTGTCTGCGGAGATGTCACGGACTTGGCGGTAAGCACGCCTGCACTCGATATCGATGCGTAATCCAAGCCGGATGTTATCGACCAAGCCAGTGGGCTTCCGACATATGTGTACGCATGCCCTGACTGGAACGTCGCTTTGGCTGTGAATGATGCCCCACCTCCCGATGTGATTGAACCGACTCCAGAAATGGCAAGCGATTTCACCGGATTCGACCACAAAGCCGTAGGAATACCAGGCACAGCCGAAGAAAGAATGCCAGCTCCGAATCTATCACCCCAGTTAGCAGTTCCTTGTAGATAATAGACCGTACCGCTCGACGTTCCTATTCCTTGAATGTTAGATGGGGTAGAAGGCTTATTTCCAAAGAAGTATATTTGGCTCAACGAAGTTGTGCCAAGAAACGGAAATGACGGCACACGCGCAGGGACATAAAGCGATGACAAGTACGCCAAATTTCTCAGCGAATTGCCGCCAAGCGATGTCACAGAATCTGGCATGGCGTAAGATGCTCCTGTTTTAGCCGGTGGATATCGCAATAACGTCGTCATGTTCTTGTTGAACAAGATGCCGTTGGAACTACAGAAACTTGGATTGGACGAATTGACCGTGATTGACGAGAGCGAAGTGCAACTCGCGAATGTGTCCCCGGAGATAACCGCGATGTTTGCCGGGATTGTCACGGATACAACGACGGTGTTGTTAAACGTTCCATTCAGACCCTTGACCGTGCCGCCGTTGAATGTAGTCGGCACCGAGACCGATGTCGACGTTCCTGAATATGACCCGAGCACAACAAACCCGTTAGTTCCTACTATGTAATTTGAGTACTGCGCGGACGAACTTGCTGCCTTGTAAGCAATTGTCTTAGTCGCCGACTTTGTTGCACCATTCCAAGTACAAGAGACCCTAATGGTTGGATTAACGATGCCGATGGTCGCGTTAGTGACTGCAAATGTGGCGGCAGATTTGTCATTATAAAGTATGGCGGCATTGGCAAACCCAGATGGTGTAGACACCTTATTTAGGCGGCCTACAGTGACAAGTTCCCATGTCGCGCTCGTCGGCAATGGCAACGTCTTCCCGCTTTGCGTCTTTGCCATTGCGCCATAACAGCCGGACGCGCCAACACCGTAAAGCGTAGAAACACCGTTTATCACAATTGAAGCGATTTCTGCATTGTAGCCAAGCGCCCTTGCGCTGAAATCCGACACAGCACCTCTGCTCGTGTGAGACTTCACCCAGTAGTAGTAGTTTGTTCCGCCAGATGCCGTGGTATCGCGATAGGAAGTTCCAGTTTGATAACTATTGATACACGTTGCCGAAGAACTGGATGACGATGTATTACGCCAGACGGAATATCGGCTTGCTCCATCGACAGCAGACCAGGTGATTGTGACTGCGCTAAAATCTTCGCCTTGCGTGGCAGAAACTTCAGACGGAGAATAAATGCCTTGATATCCACTGGCGTACGCGCTGCAACCAATCGCTCCGACATCTCTGCCGACGGCCTCTACAACATAGAACCAAATGCCACTTATGCCAGGATTTGGATCAAGAAATGAAGTCGTGGCTGTTGCTCCGATCTTAGTGTAATCATTCGCGTTAGTAGAGCGCAGCACGTTGTACGACATAGCACCATCTACGGCGTTCCATGTAATGCGCACTCCAGCTGCCTCTGTGCCTTGCGAAGCCGTCACTCCTGTAGGCTTCTCCAACAACCGCCAACCTGAGGCAGACGTGGAGGCGCTTCCTTCTGTATCTCCATTCATTGGCTTTACCCAATACCAATACTTCAATCCGCGAGAAAGCGAATCATCGCTATAGGACGTCGCGGTTGTTTCGCCTAACTTTTCGGCGTTGGATATGTCATCGATCTGGGCACGCAAGACTTCATATGAAGTCGCACCGATCACGGCATCCCACGAAAGAACCATCGGATCGCCGCTGCTGATGGCTTTTAGATTCTGCGGAACGGAAAGGCGTTTCATGCCCTCCACTGGTGCAGAGAGGGCACTGGAGGACGAAGACCCTATCGCCCTTACCCAATACCGGCTTTGAATGCCGGACGCTGCTTTTGAATCGAGACGGCTTGTTTCCGCACCCGTGCCAACCAGCGACGATGGATCCGGCGCACCCGATTCGCCTTTCCACAATTCGTAGGATGTCGCGCCGGACACAGCCTGCCACTCGACAAGCACACCATCTTCACGGTCTCTTGTGGCCGTGACGCCGATTGGCGCCACGAGCGAAGCGGACACATTGCCGCCGCCACCGGAAACTTCAGGCGTGAGCACGCGAATGCGGAAGAAGCGGCTGCCGGCGTCTGGTTCGCTCCAGTCGTCTTTAAGCGTTGGCTTGCCCTCGATGACATACGTGCGCGAGTCGCCGAGATCGGGATCCGGCTCGACAACGGGAACACCATTCACGATGCGAATCGTGGCGCGGAAGTCGGCGTTCGGGTCGTTCGGATCGTAGCCTGCGACGTACGCCTGCCAGACAGGCTCCCCGTTTGCGGCAAGGCCAGCGGCGGAAGCAGAAGGATCGGCGCCCGGAAACTTCTCTTCCAGCCAAGCGCGATCGACAGCCACCTTGCCAACGTCGCCCGCGTCAACCATTATGTACGCGGAGACGGCTGGCGTCCAGACGAACTCGTCCACCCATCCGGCATCGTCACCCGCGCTTCCCTCGGAGTCCTTGGAGTATATCCACGAGAGCGTATGCGCACCATCGCCGGAAACATTCGCGCTGTATTGCGTCCAATCCTTTTCGCCGCCGATCCAGGCAGCCTCCGTTCCATCGACCTGGAACGATAGATAGTCGATCTTGCGGTTCTTGAAGATTTCGCTAGTCACCTTCCACCAGAACGATGCCGTGCCGGGGCCGTACACGATGGTGGAAAACGCGGTAGATTCATCGTTCCCTATCGCGCCGCTGCGCAATGACGCAACGCCATCGTGCGAAACGGCGAAGTCGCGAGTCCATGGGACATCTGCGCGAAGATCGAAGAACCTCTCCGGAGCGTTCATTACTTCCGCCGCAGTCCAGACGCGAGAGACGGTTGCAGTGGCGACGGCACTGTCAAACCAATCGTCCAACGTCGCCGCAGCGAGAATCGTCGGACAGCCCGAGACGGCAAACGGGCCGGTATAGATAATTCCATTCGCGCCGAGCGGGTCGGAACCATCGAGGGCGTACCGGATTGTCGCCCCTGGCGTCGCACAAACGATGGACGCCGACGACATTTCGCTGATGTAATGCGTTGGTGTGACAATTTCGGGCGTGGCGACAATTTTCGCCGTCCAAACGGCAGACAGCGTCGCGGCGGCAGACGGAAGCACGTATATGTCGCCCGGCGAATACGTCGTCGTGCCGTCTGTCCATCCGGCAAATTCATGTTTCGCACGGCGGAGTCCGTCGGCAGACGGAAGCGCGACTTCGTCGTTTTCCCATCCTTCGATGGCGGCTGGCAAGGTGCCGGAAATGGCGTCGGACGCAACGAACGAGACGCCGGAGCGATGTAGGAAGAACACGCTATCGAGCCATGCGCAGTCCTCGCCGTCGGAATCGACTTCATCTTTGAAATAGGTCCATGTAAGAGTATGCGTGCCTTCGTCAAGATCAAAAGTCTGCGCCTCCCAATCAACTTCTCCGCCGATCCAATTCATTTCTTCGCCATCGACAAAGAACGACAGATAGTCGATCTGGTAATCGCGGTACGACTCGCTCGAGACCTTCCATCTGAATGTCAGGCGGCCAGGACCTGTGACATCGGTAGCGACCCAGCTGTTGGCGCTGTCTGGAACAGTGCCGCTCCTCGCGACATCTTCGCCGTCGAGCGCAACTCCCGTCCAAGGAGCGTCGCCGCCAGTTCGCCACACAAGCGACTCTGTTCCGGCAAGAGCCCCTCCAAGGCCGGCAGACCATACGGCGTAGAGATCGACGTCATTGTCGAACGTGATCGTCTCATCGCCGACATACGCAACGCCGCCATTGGCGCTTTCCGACCATCCGGCGAGCGTATAGCCATCCCGCACAGGATAAGGAGTTTCAAGCCGCGTCTCAACACCGTATGTGAATTGCTGCGTCCCGAGCACAGAATCAGTTCCGTCGTTCGCAAGGAAACGAATCGTGTAAGTCTTCGCTTCCCATACGGCATAGAACGTCATGTCCTTCGTAGCTGAGAATGATGTGCCATCAGCATACGCTACTATGCCGCCCTGCTCAGTCGCCCAACCTTTGAAGTCGTGGCCGGTCTTCTGATATGCGTTGGCGCGGAGATTCTGCGCTACGCCGTACGTGAACGACTGCGCCGCCATCGCGCCGCCAGTCGCGCCATTGCCGTTAAAGGTGATCGTATAGGTCTTCGCTTCCCACACGGCATAGAGCGTCATGTCCTTCGCGGCTGAGAATGATGCGCCGTCAGCATACGCTACTATGCCGCCCTGCTCAGTCGCCCAGCCCTTGAAGTCGTGACCCGCCTTCTGAAAGACGTTGACACGGAGATTCTGCGCTACGCCGTACGTGAACGACTGCGCCGCCATCGAGCCACCCGTAGCACCGTTGCCGTTGAAAGTGATCGTGTAGGTCTTCGCTTCCCAAACGGCGTAAAGCGTCATGTCTTTCGTAGCAGAGAATGAGCCACCATCGGCATATATGACAGTGCCGCCTTGCGCCGTCGCCCACCCCTTGAAATCATGGCCTGTCTTCTGAAATACGTTGGCGCGGAGATTCTGCGCTACGCCGTACGTGAACGACTGCACCGCCATCGAGCCGCCCGTAGCACCGTTGCCGTTGAAGGTGATCGTGTAGATTTTCGCTTCCCAAACGGCGTAAAGCGTCATGTCCGCCGTGGCGGAGAAACTCGCACCGTCGGCATATGCCACCGCGCCGCCCTGCTCAGTCGCCCAGCCCTTGAAGTCGTGGCCGGTCTTCTGGTACGCATTGGCGCGGAGATTCTGCGCCACACCGAATGTGAACGACTGCGCCGCCATCGCGCCGCCAGTCGCGCCATTGCCGTTGAATGTGATCGCGTAAGTCTTCGGCTCCCACACCGCCCATAGGTCAAGGTCTTCATCTATCTGGATTTGCTGTTGATCGGCATAGACCATAGGCCCATTCTCGGATAGCGCCCATCCGGCAAAGTTGTAATGCTCCCGCGTGAACGCGCAGACAGAGATTTCCTTTGCCACGTTCCATGTGAAGACCTGCGCCTTCATCGTTCCTGTGCCGCCGTTCGCATGGAACTCCACAGCGTGCTTGTTAGATCGCCATACGGCGTACATGGTGACGTCATCGGCCGGAGCGAACGATTCGCCGTCCTCCCATTCAGGCTCCGTCGCGTCGGGATTTTCCGCCCAGCCGACGAAATGGAAGCCTGACTTCGTGAATGCGCATGACGTGAGGTTCTTCCGCTCTCCTTCCTGAAATGTCTGCGCGTCCATCGTACCTGTCCCGCCGTTGGCGTTGAAAGTGACGGAGAAAGTGGGAACGACATACGCCGCCTGCGTCACGTAAAATGGCGCAGAGACGGGATGCGCGGTCGAACCACCGGCCGTCACGGTGATAGTATCGGAGCGTGGTGAGGCGTCCGTATTCGCCGTGACGGAGAACGAAAGCATGCCGCCACCCGACGCCGATGCGCTAGTCAGCGTGAGCCAGTCCTTCGTCTTGGTCGCCGTCCACGAGGTGTTTGCAGTGACGGTAGGGGAGTCCGTGCCGCCGTCTGAGTCAAAGGACGACTTGGACTTCGAAAGCGACAAGTTCACGTGCCTGTAATCGGATACGGCGTCACTAAATGTCGAGACTGTTCCGTTCGTCGCGGCGATCCAGTACCAGTAATCCACGCCCGGCGTAGCAGTAGTATCGTGTGCTACGCAACGCTGTACATATGTGCCGACACCATCGGTGTAGCTGATGGTGTTTTCCGTTCCAACAGGAATCTGGACACGCTGCTTCGTTCCACTGGCGCTGGTCGCCCGCCATACGGCGTAACCGACAGCATTGTCGGCGGGATCCCAGCTGAGCTGCACGTAGTTCGCAGTGCCGGAGGCGATGATTACCGGCTTGCCGACTTGTATTGCAATTCTCGGTATCAGCTCGGTCCGCATGACGGCCCCGCAGCGAATGCAACTGTATGTCATTACGCCTTCCTCGGTCGTCGTAGGCTCCTTCGTGACGACGCCTTCGCCCTCTTGGTGTCCGAGCGCGGGGATAGTCGAACCGCTCGAAATGGTCGCGCCGCATGTGGTGCAAACCGTGTCGCCCGTATATCCAGCCTCAGTGCATGTCGCCGCGCGGACGTTTCGAATAGTCGTAGTGGCGTGGTTGCATTGCCATTGTGCCGATAGCGTGACACCGCCCGATGTCGCTCTCAGATTCTTGAAATAGACATTGCCGGTTGCGCCGTTTGCGCACTTCGTCGAAGAGCTTGTCAGAGAAGTGGACGCAGAAGACGTCGTGCCCCACTTCGCCGTGGACGTGTTCAACCCGCTCGTCACCGTCCAACCAGTGAACGTATAGCCGCTTTTCGACGGTGCTGAGACGCAGAACGCCGTATCGTAAGTAGCAGAAGATGGATGCGTCGTCCCATGCGATCCTCCATCCAGCGAATAAGCGACCGTGTATGTGTTTGCCGTCCAATATGGATAAAGCGTCAGAACCGCATTCGCCGTGTAACTCTCGCCAAATCCGTAGTTCCTTGATGTTCCTGCACTACTCGTTGACCAGGCCGCATGCGTATAACCAGTGCGAGTGTAAGTTGCATTTCGCAAGGCCAAGGCAACGTTGTTAGTTTTTGTCGCTGTGTATGTCGATCCACTTGCATAGGAACCTGGCTTATATGTGACAGTATATGTCGCAACTGACTGAGATTGCTTCTCTTGGTAAATTAAGACTCGTTGCGACAGTTCTTTATACGATACTGTGACATAAACATATCTATTCGAGGTTGAATTGTTGGGCGCGACTTTCAATCTCCATTTTGTCACATTTGAAGATGAAGTAAGCAAGATTTCATCATTGAACCAATCCGGCCAAATGTTGCTAACGCTTCTATTTGGCAAGAAGATAGCGTCAGAACCCATATATGAGCCGTCACAGGTTATCGACACATCATACGTTCCCCCGTCGGCGCCAAATGTCTTTTCCAATATGCACCCGCCATCTGCACCAACTATGGAATCCGTCAAAGAAAACGACCAACGAGGATCAATCGACGTCGATTGCTTTAGCACAAAGAAATTGTCTCCCAACCCGCCTGTCGATTCAGCATATTGCGGATGCTCTACTTCGTTATCTTTACCGCATGTCGAGGTATGTGACAAAAGTGTGCATCTTGCCTTATCGTTCTTGTAGGCATAAGTACGAGCTTCATTGAAACTGACGATACCATCACCACTGGAATCGGCATTTTTCTCGTCTCCATTCTCCCACGGATATGCATAATACATTATAGACTTTGGCTGGTAGCCACGTAAAGCCGTTATGAATTCAACCGCCCAGCAGTTGACAGCACCGGTAGAACCAACAACACCCTTATCCCACATACCTCCAGCACCATATCCATACGATGACTCGTAATGGTTACAGGCCGTCGCAATCACACGTTTAGGCGTTTGTGTGATGTCATCGATGAACCCGCCGGAATAACATGTTTCGATTGCAAACGCGACAGGACATACCATGCCGGACGTCCAATCTGCAAGGTCTTCATCCCAGAAGTAGGCACGCTCGCCATCTGAACCATAAGAGCCCCCATCCGCCGCGTAGAGCCAAGCAAGGCAGCCGTAATTGTCGGGGCCGGCGCTTCCGTCCGGACTTCCATGGCTCGTAACGAACACAAACAGCTGATCTGCAGAAGAAAGTGAATTCTTGAGAGAGTTGAAACAAGAACGGACTTCCGACTTGATGGCGGCTCCGTCGATATCAGGATATCCGTCGCCATCAAGATCAAGTGGCGACGAAACCAAGACTGGTGCAACGTCAGAACCTAGATTCGCATCTGCGTCCGAAGATGTGCCGTCTGACATGTAAACATGGATGTTGTCCTTTGAAACACCGTATTTGAGCGTTAGCGTGGAGTATAACATTGCCGTGTCACACCAGAAGCGAATGCCATTGCTTTCGGGGTCGGCACCGCCGCAAATCAAGACAAAATGGGATCTTGATCTGTCCCCAGTCGAATTGGAGAGATCGTTCTCATCCTTGAGACTGTTTGCGTACGAATAGACTTTCGCCGCGACTGCATTAAGCTGCTTGATGGCATCCGTCTTTTCGCTTTCATCCTGCGTCCTCGTCGATTTAAGGTATATTCTGGATTTGTCTGCGACAGAAAAAATGCGCGGAGGTCGCTGCTTGTACAGAACTGCAAACGACGAACCATCCTCCGACAAAAAGACATACCGGCAGGGATGCGACCAATTTGCGCCGGGCTGATCGTCAATAAGAAAGAAATAGTACTTTTCCCACGGAACAGCGACGACCTCGCCCAATTCTCTGATTTCGACATCGGCGGCAGATACCAGACGGTCAATCCAAGCGACTGATGACATTTCCGATGCATTGAATCTCGACCGCACAAATTCGATTGGATCGAAATCATCCTCCGCTTTGTCAGAATCGGAAGTCCAAGCGTATGGTGAAAGCGTACTACGGCAAGTCAAGACAGAAAAGTGATTCACAGTTCCATCATCCGCCGTAAAATAACATGTATCCACCCTCTCGCCGTCAGTAGCCGAATATGCGTTCTCCCATGTAAACAGACCCGACAGTTCTATTCCAGTGCATTTTACAACAACTTTACCTGCGTCTTGAGAGGACCAGCCTCCATGCACGTCATTTGAGTCAAGTCTTCGCAAGCAATTCACCTTGCGAAGTAGCAATGGACTTGATCCGCACATTGCATCCAGCCACGCTGCGGAATCTGCTGCTTGGACTGCCACCGGCACCACCGCACTGGCAACCGCCGCCGCCAATACACATATCAACTTTATCACCCCACTCATCTTCATTTTCGTTCCTTTTCTGTCGATTGTTCTACTGCTCGCAATCGGAACGAAAAAAGAAAACCTCTCTTCGTGTTCCGTAGGAGGCTGTAGAGATTGCCTTGAAGGAAACACAAAGAGAGGAAGCGCTTTATGCACTTTCTCTGCTAAGTGTCGTCCTTCGCGAAACTCTCTACATTTCCTACGGCGACCGCTTTGCAGCGCAAATTGTCTATGCGGCAGACCCGTCCTCCGTAGCCCCACAGGGCGAAGGAGGCTGCCCGCCTATGTACCGGTTAGTGACTGATTGTAGTTCCTTTCATTTGCAGTTCTCGGTTTGAGATTGGTTTAATCAAAGCTGTTGTTCTCATCGGCAGATTGATCAAACTTGAAATCCGGCGGCATGTTCAGACTGCCGACAATCTGCGGAATTCTTTCTTCCAACACTTTCAGGTCGTTCTGCACCGTCGCCCATACAAGACTATAGTTCACCTCGTTGTACCCATGTATGAGGTTGTTACGCATCCCTATAATCGCAGCCCACGGAATTTCGGGATTGGCGGCGCATATCTCTTCGGAAACATGGTTGGCCGCTTCTCCGATTATCTCCAGACACCTGACTACATTACCCTGCTTGTCTTCATCTGCCATGAACATCTCGTACGACAGCTCGCTCACCGACCGATGTATACGTTGAACAGCCTGCAATATATGATGCAGACGCTGGGCGTTCTTCACCGATTCGATATCCGTCATAACGCCACCAGGTCCTTTCTCACGGTATAAGCGAAATAGGGTTCCCTCGACAACGCATCACTATCCACAACATCTACGCCCTGTCCTAAAATGGAAGACAATCCTGACTGAATTGCTCCTTGATCGAACAAAGATGCCCCGCTACTAAACTTCACGAGAAAATCAATGTCGCTGTCGGGGCGCTCCTCCTTTCGGGCGCAGGAGCCGAAGACCCAAAGCTTCTCAGCCTTGTGTCTCCTCGCGATAGCGTATATCTCGTCTCGTTTCGCGCGAATCTCGTCAAGCATGCACATATAAGTTGTAGATATTATACCATAATTGCGCTTTGCAGTGCAAATGAATGAAAAACGCGGCAGTAATGCGTCACTAATGACCGTCCCATCCTCCGCCGGAATCTAACTCCGACGGC
>CAMOCC010000011.1 GCA_946610035.1 uncultured Verrucomicrobiota bacterium | reverse complement strand
GTCGCGCCGCGGAAAACCACCTCAACTGAGGTTCAACTGACGATTTTAGGTTAAATATCTCGCGTAGCTGTTTGTCGCTTAGATCGTCAAGAGATGGCACGGGAATGTCCCCTGCGATTTTTCGAAAATGCAAGATTTGTTTAATTTTCTCAACGCGACGGTAATCTGATCCCATTCCGAGAAAATCCCAATGTCGCTTCCGATTCCAAAACTCCCTTGCCGTCAGGTATCTTCCACGAGGGTCTTCGGCATAAAACGCAAATTCCCTCTTGTCGTTAATGGCGTCGGAGAATTTCATTAATGTAAATTTTGTAAAACTGTAGTGGTCTATCGCTGCTTTTCTGTTTTTCCCCCATTGCCTTGTCAAGTTGTCAAAAGCATCCGATGGATTGTTGCTGAGAGGCATTTGGTATTCATGTGGAGATTCTTCACAGATGATGTCCACTCTTAATCGCAGGTCATCAAAATATGAATCAATTCCAGCAAGATGTTTTTCCACGACTCCTGTGTTAATTCGAGAATCGACAGCCATCTTTCCGATCAGTCCAATTGCCAATCCTTCCGCCCATTGCTTAATGGCGCAATTCCCATAACCTTTTGATGTCTTTGCCCATGCTGCTATTCGCTTCAGCTCGTCTGTCATCTTTTCGAGTTCGTTCGATTCATGCACGGCTTCTTGTCGCGCGGCATAATTTTCTAGCTCGCCTATTAAATCGAGGCCAAAGTCCCGGATTTCCTGTTCGTATTCTTTTCGCTCGATTTCCTCGTTGGGTAGCCAGTCCACCCAGCACTGTGAGTGAATGTGTGGCGCGGCCTTTGGCGTTGCGGCATTTGTCACAAAAGTGTACGCGCCGTCTTGGGCAAGGCGTTTGCGCAACGAAGACACTTCTGCTCGCAGTACGTCCCAGTCCGGCTGTTCCTTTGCTGGCTCGCTACGGTTGCATCCCAAGGTCAGGACGATTGCTGTTGCGAATATTGCGCGCAGTATAATCTTTGCTATCATAGTGTTGAATGTTGGAGCGTTAACTCGCTGTAATTATATCAAAAATCTTGTGGCACCGACTGAAGTTGGATTGAAGTGTGCAACGCAATATTTATTTACACTCTGCCGAGGCCCCGAAATCGGGGCCTCGGCAGATGCGGTCCTACTTGGCCGCAGATGCAACAGAGATCGACTCCTTCTTCTCGAAAGGGTCTTTCAACTTGTTGCAGCTGTCGCACAGCGGCAGGAGATACCAACTGTTGTCGGTAGACCCCACTTTCTTCACGTGTCCGCCAAGAGTTGCGGTATTGCCGCATCCTTTGCGCCCACAGGGCGGCGTTCCCGTGTAGCCAGTGCGTTCCTTCCAGACATCAAGCCACGCTTTCGAGGCTTTGTGATCGCCTGTGCCTTCAAGGTTCTTCCAAAGCATTCCTAATCACCTCCTTTCCGTCCGTTTGTAGATTTGGACCAAAGCTTGCAGTAGTTGTGCGAATGGTCTTGGGCATATTATTAAGTTGTTTCGAAGACGTATTGGCAGGAAGGCGCGAAATAGCTTTTCGGGTCTGTTCATCCACAAAGGTGTTGTTTTTTGCTGCCAGATAATAATAGGCAGCGCCGCCTGGATATACCTTGTGTTGCTTCCAACATTGGCGAAACTGGGTGTTGTACTGTGTCTCGTAGGACTGACGAGGAGATTCTCCGTGCCGTATTTCCACATCGGGGAACATGCCAACAATTTTTCTGAAGCGGAAGACCTCTTTTAGCGATCGAAGATTTCGTGCCTCTGTTCTATATACACACACTTGCTTATGCAGTTTCAGTTCCCAGCCAAGAGAGTCCAGGTGGAATGAATCATAGTCGTCTAATGGGAATGTGTATTCTATGGGGTCGTCTTTCAAGGCAGATTTATCGCGTGAATAATGGAGGTTCTTGTTGTTGAAATGGTGGAAGGCCTTTCTGTGGAATTTAATCCACTCGTCTTCAAACCCATCGTCATCCTCGCCCGCGTTTTTGGCAGCGTTCCTCAAGTCCAAATGTCCGCCAGACTCTTCATATATAATAGAAGCGCGCATAGCGGCACTGTCCTGCGCGCTCCAGAAGCGCTTGAACGCTTCTTCTATGTCTTCGCTTGGCACACCAAGGTTAACAACCATGCGGAGTAGTGGAATGGTTGCTGCTTCTTCTACGCGTGAAGCAATGCGATAGTTTTCGAACTTTCCTGGCTTGCGGACCCAGTTTGCAAAATTTAGCAACCAGTCGAGTCGTTCGCTTTCTGAGGCTGGCTCTGGATGCGTGTATATGTCGACGGCAATAGAATCTATTTGTTTAGCGAGTTCTCGCCCAAAGTTGCGGTATGCAATCTCCAAAGTTTCAAGCTCCTCATCTTTTGAAGCAAATTGATCTACCCAGTATCTTGAGTGTATGCCAGGAGCATCAATCCTTTTTGCCCAGACCTGGTCCATAAAAGACGGTAAACCAATGTTTTTGAGATGCTGCTCTGTTGTAAAAACGTCTTTGGCTGAATCAAAATTGATCTGCCCGCTTCCGTGAGCAACTGGAAAATGCATGAAAGCAAATATGGTTAGAACATGATATAGTATTTGTTTCATCTTTACGGCTCCTTATTGTAAGAATGGGTTTGCGTATGTTGCGTCAATTTGGATCTCATGACGGTAGATTGTGCCGCATTGCCGTTGACTGCTACCATTCCCAAACCCGATTTGAAGAGTCGAAGCTTTAGCAGAAAGATCGCTGTCTTCAAAGTTGAAGTCGTACAAATCGCTGATAGTACAAGAAAAAGAGACTTCCTTGATCTCGACAACGGGATCACCTAAGAACGGTTTTCGCTTTTGAGCGACAATTTCATAACAAGGATTTTCAATTCGACCTCTTCCTATTGCATAAAAGGCATCAAGATTGTCAAGTTGGGGTGTCCCGATTGTGTATTGGAGTGCAGTGGCCTCAAGGACACTAAGTGCGCCATTGTAGTTTCCTGTGTGTCCGATTTCCACCGTGATGCCTGGCACATTGGTTGGACTCATGCTTTGGAATGTCATGGCGACCAGATTGCTGGAGTTCCAACCATTTTCTGCGGAAAATATTACACATGTGCCGTTCGTTGCTGTGGTGAGCAGAGCTTCTGCGGTTGATTTAAGTTCGTTCTCAAAGTAATTCATAATTACAGTGCCTGTATTGGAAAGTGTATGGTACTCGTAAGTTTCCCATTTCCCAGTTTGTTGATTTAGCCTTGTGCCAAGATTTTTTACCCACGGTGTAAATGGCGAGCAACGCTCGAAGAACCTTGACATTTTTGTATTTGGCCACCATATATATTTAGGGATTTCTGCCTGCCCGTTTACATTGAAGTGGGCACCGGAATTGTGTGTAAGCCATTCTGAGAATCCTGCGGTATCTGCAAATGCGTCTAGGATTGTCGTGTCAGTGTCTATCGAGGGTTGCCATAGATCCGGTAAGTGAACAGAGCTATTATTATAAAACATGGAGAGAAAACACCGGCTGACAGGTAGCGTTATGCCAGTTAAAATACCTTGTAGTCCAGAGACCTTTCCAGAAATATAAGAATCGTTGTCGTCATACATTGCTTCAGACAACCCTTTGATCATTGCGTTTAGTTGGTTGCCTTCTCGCATATAAACTTTTAATGCGGTGCTTTCGGAATATGATAGCAGACCGTCGTTGTTTAGATCGACGCCAGCGCGAATTTCATATGAGCACGTGGTGATGTTTCCGACGTTCGTGAAGGGTATGACCATAGTGGCTTCAGAGAAACCATTTACATTCGTGCAACTCCCAGAAATCGGTTGATCATTTTCAAATGCAGCGCATAGAATTCGTGAGGTTGCATTCGAGGGTGTAATACTTAGTTTCTCTGTTACATGAAACGCATTGTTGCTCGCGACAAGATAGAGGACATTGCGCGGCACTCCGTAGGTACATAACCGCCCGCCTTCGATAGCAGTTTCACGAACGCTGTCGTTCCCTGTGTAGTCATCTTTGTATGTGGTGTTAAGAATTTGATTTGCCTTGTTGCTTGTCTCCCAAAGAAGCGAGTGCTCTATAGTTACGACATGCAGCGGCGCGGAAGAGGTGTAGCCGAGCACGCCGTCCTCGTAGACGTCGGCGAAGTAGACCTCGACGGTGTAGTTGCCGGGAGGGAGGTCGATTGGGGTGAACGAAGAGTCGTCGCCGTAGTCGACGATTTTGTACTCGTCGTCGTAGATCGTCCAGTATACGTCGCCCAGGACGTCGGAGAAGTTGTACACGAGGTCGGGGAGGCTGTTCGTCGTCGCCCACTGCTCGCGCACGTTCGCGTCCACGACGTGGATCTGGCGAGTGTCCGCGAGCGGGGCGTGTGCGCCTCCGAACCCGAGCGAGTAGTGGAGGTATAAGGTGCCGGGCTCGCCCGAGGTGTCGACGAACAGCTCCTTCGTCTCGTTCTTGGCGGCGAAGAGCGGCGAGCTCGAAGGCGTGCCGAAAGGAAGCGTTGTCCCTCCTGTCGCCTGCGTTCTGATTACTGTTCCCGTCCCTGCCGATTGAACCGCGAGAAGCGATGCACTTGCCGCGGACGGACATTCGCTGACGAGAGCGAACTGGTACGGTTCGTCGCGGACACGCAGCTGCCATGTCCCGCCGTCGTCGAAATAGAACCTGTCGTAGTTGTCGACAGTTCCGTCGTCGTTGAAGTCGGGGCGGATCTCGATGTTCGCTGCGGTCACGTGCCGCGTAATCGCCCGTAGGAATCCGTTTGTCTCGTCGCGTATCACGTAGCTGATTGTAGCGCTGCCGATTCCCGTGGATGCGAAGCCCGCCTCCACGGTGAATGATTCTGCAGTGCTGGAGGCGGCCGCCGAACCGTCCCACAGGCGAAGTTCGGACGAGGCGGTCAGCCCTGCGACCGAGACCTCGTCTGAGATGCCGCCGCTGCAGCAGCATTGCTTTCCGATTCCGACGGCCCTGAATCCTTCGGTTTCGTCGTCGACCGCGCAGGGGCTTGCGTCGAGCCTGTCCTCGCAATGGTTGCAGTTGTCGTCGTCCCAGTTGACTCTGACGAGAAGGGGTGCGCATGTGCAGTCGTTGCCGTAGCTCGTCCGTGCCGCGCAGTTGGAGTCGTGGGAGCAGTCGTATCCGTCGCCCGCGGAGTGGCGCCGTCCGCAGGCATAGCACATTTCCTGAACGCCGCCAGAGCATCGGTGGATGGATCCGCAGTCGTAGAGCTCGCCCCAGAGAAGGGGAGGCGCGCCTACGGTAACGCTTCCCTCTGCCCAATCGTCAATCCCAAGCGTCAGCCGCAGGGAACCGTTTGTGTTAAGCGTGAATCCGTCGAGCATCTGCGGCGTGATTCCCACGCCAAAGATCGCAGGGGAGAACGCGGCTTCATAGTCAAGATAGTTCTCTAAATCGTGGAGGCATTCTGAACCAAGCGGTTCGAGCCAGAAGTCCTGATGTGCCATCGCGGCGCTTCCGCCGCGTGCGGCTCCAGAGAAGATTCCTGAGCGATCATCCAGTGCGAGATTGTCGGCTCGCGTCGCGGTCGCGATGCAGAGAAGGATTGCGGATGCAATGCAGGCCCTTTTCATTACTCGCTCCTTTCAAGTGACAGGTTGACCGGCGCGAGGTGGTTCGTGACGAGCCGTACGTCGTACCGTACGCCCTTGTCCAGCGAGAGTCGGTAGACGGCGTTCGTCGTGAGAATGATCGGCAGTTCTCCGATTACAAGAACCGCACGGGCTGGCGGCACGACTGGCTCGTTTAGCCGGATGGCGACGCAGGACACGTCCCATGGCTGGCCGCCTGTCCACAGCGGGTGCGACCAGTATTCCGATGCGGTCATTCCGTCTGGAATGCCGTCTCCGTTTGAGTCGGGGTCGAGCGGGAATGGGTCTGAGCCGTCGCCTATTCCGTCGCCGTCTGAATCCGCAAGGCCGGGGTCCGTATGCAGTTCCATAACCTCCGTCGGCGTCGGAACGCCGTCTCCGTCGCGGTCTGGCTCTTCAAGGTCGTCCGGACGGATGCGGTAGTAGGACCGCGACGTGACGTTGCTTTCGTTTCCGCCTGCCAGGCTCCAGTCGTACCGGCAGATGTAGTCGCCTTCGGACAGAAGTTCCAGCTGGACGCTTGCCGGCGCTGCGAGGTCCCTTCCTGCAAGGATGTTCTGCCATGTCACGAAAAGCGAGCGGCACGGAGCATTCGCAACCCACGCTGCCGACTGGCCTTGCCCGAGCAGCGGCCAGTTCGCCATTGGAAGCACACCCATTTGGAAATCCGCGGCGTTGTATGTCCTTCCGTCGATCTGCGCTCCGCCGAACGTGTCCATGAGCACGGAGGCCGCTTCATTTGTGATTAGCGCCGTGTCGTCCGCAGCCCCGCGAAGGCTCCACTTGGCGGCGAACGCGGCGTTCGTCGGCGCGACGAAGCTCCATGTCTCGTTTGTCCCGACGCGCCATAGGACGTAGCCAGCCGCAATTCCCTCGGCCGTAAACTGGGGCTGCGCCGGCATGGACCGGGTGCGGCGCGGCGCGGAAAGGCGCGGCGGCGTGTTTATCGGCGCCTTGGTGCTTCCGTAGACGATTGCCCTCATTGCCAGGGTGGCGACGATGAGTGCTTCGAAGATTCCGATTCTCTTTCTTGCTGAGGCTTTAAGGTGATTGTGGACGGAGTCCCATGCAAAGCCGAAAAGAAGGGCGAGCAGCGATATCGCAGCTCCGGCGAGGCAGAATAGTGTTAACGCGCGCTGCATGACCTGCTACCTCAGTTTGATCACTGTTCCGTTTGCGTGCAGCTCAGCCCGGAGCGATTCGTCCGCTGCGTCGGCACCGCGCGCAATGAAGCGGACGACGTCCCACGTCGGACTGAACAGCCAAGCGGGCGGAGGTCCGTTGAGACCGAAGTCGAGGGAGTGTCCGTTTTCCGAGGCCTCAAGCTTCCGCACAGTTCCATCCGACACGAAAAGCCGCCACGTCAGTTGCTTGCGGACGCTAGGCGTAGCTGCGTCGGCGTGCAGCTCTTCCATCCCGCATCGCGCAACCCATTCGCCGCAGTCCCAGCCGACGGTCGCGCCCGCCTCGCATGCGGAAAGATGTCCGTCGCCGTCGGAATCGTGGCCGATGGCGATCTCGACGTTGTTGGACGGCGAGGCGAGGAGGCTCAGATGGAGCGACAGCACGAGGCCGCCTGTCCGCGCCGTGGAGAATTGACAGTTCGTCGACACCTCCGTGTCGGGGAACTGACAGGGCGGCAGTTGCCGTGGCTCGACCGTGGTCGCGGTCGCGCCAACTGTTGCCGCTGCAACAAGGCATGTTAATATCGTCTTCATGGAGTGCTCCCTATGTCGCTTCATATTTTATCAAACGAAAATGATTTGAAAATGATTTTAAAATAATTTATAGTTAATTTCGCATTGCAAATCGCCTTTGCAGTGCTCTGAACTTTACGAAATCGTAAACAAATAGTTTGACACAGCGGCGGATGAATATGGTAGAATATTTCACCATATGAAAAGGGAGTTGAAATTGATAAAAAATAGCATCAAAAAGGTGTTGGTGGCGTCGCGCATTCGCGCGGTGGCAGCGCTTGCATTTGCACTGATTGTATCGACCGCATTAGTCGCTCATGCCGAGGATGTTGTCGGCGTTGCGAAGGTCGGTCCAACGACGAACGACGTCACGACCGCACAGATGCCTTTCACGCCGATGGGGGAAGGATATCCCGCCGACTACATCTCCGGTCTTTTCATGGGCGACGGCTCGCCGCTTTCCGACAGGCTCTACGTCTACTCCCTTGCGACGGGACTCATGACCAACGCGATCTACTCCGCCGACGGATGGCTCGACCCGGCGACGCTTTCCAACTCCCTCATGACCGCAGCGCGCGGCGACACGATTCACTTCGCGCGCACGGACGCCGATTCCGTCGCCTTCCACCTCTTCGGGCGCCCTGGTGCCGCAGCTTCGTCCTGTCCAGGTTTCCTCTCCCTTTACGTCGATCCTGAAGGCGCGTTCGCGGACTTCGAGGTCGAGACCGGCGGACGTCCCGTCGACCTGCTCTCGGCGTATGCGGATTCCCCCAATCCGCCTTCATTGGGATGGTCGCATGTCGCGCGCGACGTCAGCTACGCGCAGACGCTCGCGTTCCGCGACGAGCTTCCCGAGTCCTTCTCCGCCAAGTACTACCTTGCCGCCGACGCGTCCCTCGACTCCGACGGCGACGGCGTCCCAGACGCACTTGAGTCGCGCGTGTACGGCACATCGCCTTTTGAAGTAGATACGGACGGCGACGGAATCCCCGACGGCGTGGAGCTCGCATGGGGGACAGACCCCCTCGCAGTCGCGCCTGCGTCCGCAACGCTCCTCTCCGAGACGTTCGAGCAGCCCGGCGTCGCGCCTGGCCCGATCGACGGACAGAATGGATGGACGACGCATTCAGGCCGCGCCGAGGCGGTCGCGTCGTCTCCGCACGGCGGAAGCGCAGCGCTCGAGATGTCGGACTGCGCGGACGATGAACCCGCGTCGGTCTCGCATGACTTTGCGCCGTCCGGCTGCGACGTGGTGTGGTTCGACATGTGGCTTGTCGCCTCAGACGTCGACCCCGTCAGCCCGAGCCCCGAGGAGGCGGTCGTGATCGGGTTCGACAACTGCCTCCACCCGGTCCTCTCTGACGGCGCGTCCGTGGTAACGAACACGTCCGCATCTGCCGTTGAAGACGCCTGGACTCGCTGCTCTGTGAGGATCGACTACCGAGGACGCACCTGGGACTTCTACCTCGATGGCGTTCTCGTCAACAGCGGCCTTGCAATCGGCGCGGCGGCGGTGCGCCCGACGCGCCTCTCGCTCGTCGGACATGGCGGCAAGGCCGACGACATCTACGTCGGCACGGAGCGTCCGCTCGGACTCTCCTCCGACGGCGACTCGATCCCCGACGAATGGGAGTTTGCCGCGTTCGGCTCGCTCGGGCGCGACGGATCCGGCGACTTTGACGGCGACGGCTTGGCCGACCGCGCCGAGTACGGTCTGGGAACGAATCCCCTCGCCACCGACACTGACGGCGACGGCATGACCGACGGGTGGGAGGTCTCGCACGGCCTCCTGCCGCTCGACCCCTCGGACGCCTCCTCAGACCCCGACGGAGATGGACTTGCCAACTCGCTTGAGTTTGCACTAGGCACCGATCCGACGTTCAGCGAGCCCGATCCGCGACTCGCGCTCTCCGGACTCCGCGCCGTGTTCCTGTACACCGAAGGGGGTCTTTCCGGCCTTCCCGACTACACCTCGCTCGTCCCGTTCTTCGCAACGTCCGTGGACGGGGTCGACTGGCCCGCAACGCCGTGGCCCCGAGCCGTGTCCGACCGCGGCGACCATTTCGCCACGAGGCTCGACGGCTTCGTCCGAATCGCAGCCGAGGGCGTGTATACGTTCTACACCACGGCGGACGACGGCGTGGAACTCTCTATCGACGGGATTCCTGTCGTGTCGGACACTTCCGTTCACTCCGCGCGCGAGAGGTCCGGAAGCGTGTCCCTTGCGCCCGGATGGCACCGCATCGCAGTTCGCCACTACGAGAACGAGGGCGGCGAGGCGCTTTCCGTCTCTTGGTCAGGACCCGGCATCGCGAAGTCCATCCTCTCCGGAGACGACCTGCTCCACTACCCCGAGAACCTTCCGCCGACAGTCCTGCTGTCCGCCGATGGCTCGGTCCCCGTCGCCGGCGGCGACATGAGGCTTGCAGCGAACGCCTTCGATCCAGACGGGGAAGTCGTCTCGGTCGCCATCATGGAAGGGGACGAGACACTCGCCTCGGCGTCAGGGGCCTCGGTGGTCGCCGAATGGACCGGTGCGACGTCCGGAACCCACGTCTACCGCGCGGTCGCGACCGATTCCGACGGACTCAACTCCGAGACGACGCTCGAGTACACGGTCGAGCCTGCGCCGGAAGGATACGCCCTGGGGCTTGCATCGGCCTTCTACTCGACCACGAACTCCATTGCATTCGTGCCCTCCGGCTTCACCGGCTGGAAGCGCAATGGCGCGAACGTCGTCAAGACCGTCGATTATCCTGCAACGCGCGGTGCATGGCCCGGGATGACGGTTTCGGACCGCTTCTGCGCCGTGTTCACGGGTGCGCTGTACGTCCGCGAGGCTGGCGCGTACGAGCTGCACCTGGCTTCCGACGACGGGGCATTCCTGAGTGTCGACGGCATGATGGTGGTTGACAACTCCGGCATCCATTCCATGAAGACCGGCTCCGTCACCATTCCACTTTCCCGCGGACTCCACGCCATGGAGCTCAAGTACTTCGAGAACGACGGGGACGCCGGACTCGTCTTCGCATGGACGCCTCCTTCCGGCGCCAAAACCGCCGTCCCTCCGGAATGCCTGTTCCACGCCGTGGGCGTGAGCCTCGACTCCGACTCGGACGGCATGCCCGACTGGTGGGAGGACCTGTACGGACTCGACGGCCATTCCTCCTCCGACGCCGCGCTCGATCCGGACGGCGACGGGCTCTCCAACCTCGCCGAGTACCGCGCCGGGACCGATCCGCATTCTGCAGACTCCGACGGCGACGGCATGCCCGACCTGTGGGAAACCGCGAACGGCACGATCCCGTTCCTTGCCGACGCGATAGAAGACCTCGACGGCGACGGACTCGTCAACGTCGAGGAGTTCCGCAATGGGACAAACCCCAATCTTGCCGATACAGACGGAGACGGAGCGGACGATAGAACGGAAGTTCGCAATGTCAGGAGCGATCCGCTCGTCCCTGACATCACGTGGCTTCCAGTCCCCGCCGGACAGGCTGCCTCCGGTGCATCCTTCGCCGCCTCGACCGGCACATGGCGCACGGAGAACGGCGGAGTCGTGTTCGCCGCCGAGCGCGCGGGCTCGCTCACGTGGAGCCTCGACGTCCCGCAGGGCGGGGCGGACGCGCTCGCAGTGCGCGTCGGACAGCACAATTTCTACGCGAAGACGGATTCGTTCGATCTCTCGCTCTTCGTTGACGGACTCTTCGTCGCGCGTCAGGTCGTCTACGCGCCCTACGGGACGAGCAAGGACGCCTACTTCTTCCTTCCAGAGATCACAGCCGGCGGACACGAGTTCCGCCTCGTCTGGCACAACTGGGAGGTGAACACGTTCCTCGCCGTCTACGACCTCCGGTTCGTCAGCTTCGGCGGACCTGATGCGGACGGAGACGGCGTTGCGGACTGGAAGGAGCACAGGGCGGACGAAGCGACGGACATCGCCGACCTTCCTCTCGAAAGCCTAGTCTCTCCGCTCTGCGTGGAAGGGCGCGACCTCTGGCGCGATGTGCTTGAAGTCGAGGTCGCCTATCCAGGGACGAACGCGACGTTTGCAACCGTCAAGACCATTGGCGACGGATTCTACGCCGACATCCCGCTTGCCGAAGACGGTGTCGCGACAATCTCCCTCCGCGACCGCTCGCTTTCGGAGTCGTTCAACGCCGCATGGAAGCCGTTCGACGTCTTCGCCGAGGACTACACGACGAACGCGCTCGTCGTCCGCACGGGCGACGCGCTGAAGATCGCGCCGTATGAAAGCGCCGAAAGCGAAGTGTCGATAAGCGTTGCCGACGGGACGAATGGCTGGATGTCCGTCACCAACTGGACGGAAACGGCAGCGATGCCGTATGCTTTCGAGGCGGAAGGGCTCTACCTCGTGGAGGTGACGCATCGTGGAATCCTCTCCGACGACACGGCGTATGCGCTTGTCGAGGTCGTGCGCTCGCGCTTCCCGAAGCGCAACCCGGCGATACTGATGGACGCCGAGCAGACGCTCGCCTGTCCGGAGCTGTCGCCCCGCAACCTCATCGAGCACGACAGCGAGCTCCAGCTCTCTGCCGAGGTTTCCGGCGGAGGCGTGACGCTCTCGCTGCTCACGCATGCCGACCGCGACTTGGGGCTCGTCTCACGCCTTGACGACGGCGGCGCGATATCCGACGCCGTACAGGTGACGCCCGTGTGGGCGGACAACGGAACGTACTACCGCGTCGCCGAGACGTACCCTGACGGCTCGCAGCTCGTCGAGGTGTCGCTCCTCCTCGGCTCGGTTCCAGAGGGAACTACAGTCAATCTCGAGATATTCGTCTCGGGCGTGACGTTCGACGACGGAACGCGCTTCAAGACGCTCACAGCCGATGACTTCGACGCGAACGGACACATCACGCTTCGCTTCATCAAGGCTCGCGGCGTCACGACCTCCGTCTGCCATTCGACGAAGATATACCAGAACGGAACGCTGATATACAAGAACAGGTAATTGCTTGATTGAAAAGGATAGTCTATATGAACAAACACTTCATTTTGTCTTTTGTGGCATCTGCAGCGCTGATTGCGCCGCTTGCATCGAATGGTGGGGGGAACATGCGCACCAACCCGCCTTCCGAGTGCAAGGCACCGGACAAGAAATGCGACTGCCCAGGCGGGGCGGAGGTTTCGGCTGGATGCATAAAGGTCAATCTGGATCTTGGGCAGACTACCCCGTGGTCCGGTTCGATGGACTGCGCCCTGAAGATATTCGCGGACAACGAGTCGCCGAACGTCTTCACCTGCGATTCGCTGTACGCCGTCCTTGGCGGCTACACTTTCAAGCGCCTTGGGCAGAAGACCTTGGACGACGGCGTGACGCCCGCCGAAGTCGTGTTCTCCCATCCCAACGGCGAACCGGTTTCCTTTGTCTTCAAAAACGGCGAGTCGCTGGCGCAGCCCGATCCCGGCGTGCACGTAAAGATGGACGAGCGGCTGATGATGGTCGACGCGGAAGGGTGGGCGGCAACGTCCGACCCCGTCTACTACGACCTTTACCTTGGGGACGGCTCCCGTCGCAGGTTCATGGCGACGGACATGTTCGGCGGGCGCGGGAAGCTCGTTTCTGTCACGGACGCGCGCGGCGTCACGGTGACGCCAGCCGAGATGGGCGTCGACATCATGTACGACTCGAACGGCGTTCGTCAGTTCCTCACGCCGTCGCGCCTTGCCGTGGTGACGCAGCATCCTGGCTTCACCGGCTACGATGTGGAAGTGTACCCGATTCAGGACAGGCCCGCGAAAGATGCCGCCACCGGCTTGTATGATGTTCCATCCGCTACGCCTGTCAAGCGGCTTTCGCTTCGCAGGGAAAACGGCGGGAAGCGCGCCGTCGTGACGCTCAGGAGCGGCGACGCCGAAGCGAAGGAGTACATCTTCGACTACGCGATGCGGGATTGGTCTCTGATTCATCCCTCAGGTGCGCAGGACCAGAAGGAGATCTACGCCGAAGACGAACGCGAGGCGTGCACCATCAGCACGTCGCTTTCTGCGGACGGACGCATGATGTCGCGATCCGAGGCGCACTACAAGTGGGAGTCCTGGGGCTATGCCATGACCAACCGCGTCGAGGGCTTCGACGGTGCGACCAACGTCACAGAATGGACCTACTACACGTCAGGTAACGGCAAAGGGCAAGTCAAAACTGAGAAGCGTCAGTCTGGGCTCTTGACGCAGTATGCCTACGACAATGTTGATCGAGTGATCTCCGAAACGCGCTCGGGCCCCGGCATGATGACCGAGACGACGACCTACGACTACACGCCAGTAGATGCAAGCGATCCAGTTCTTCCCGTCGACACCCGTCCGCGCACAATCGTGAAGAAGCTCAACGGCATCGAGTGCGAGCGCACCTACTACGTCTATTCGCCGCTCACCAACATCGTCGAGCGCGTCGGCACCCAGGGGGCACCCTACGGCAGCACCAACACCCTCCGCACCGTCACGACCTTCTACCCTGCGGGAGGGCCGGGCGCTGTCCCGGCCGTGGGAGGGCCGACCTCCGTGTCGGCCGCATCCGGCTTCGTCTCCTCCATCCGCCACGAGGACGGCAGACTCGATGTCTACGACTACTCGCTCGTCTCCAACCTCTGGACCGAAACCATCACCCACCTCCACGAACAATCGCCCTCGCCCGTCTCCGGCAAAACCACCCGCGACATCACCATCACCAACTCCCGCGGCGAAATTCTCGAAGAAAAAACCGATGCGTACATTGGCGAAGTTTGGTATACTATCTCCCGAAACCGCATGACATACAACTCACAGGGCAAGCGCACGTCGCTCGAAAACCTCGCCGGTCAGGTAACGACCACGGTGTGGGATTGCTGTCACAAGGTTTTGGAGACTGGGCCCGACGGCTCGACCACGACATGGGACTACGACGACGAAGGGCGCATGATTGCCTCTTCCCGCCTCATCCCGCTCGACATGACCAACGTCACATGGCTTACGACATGCTACGAGTACGATGCCCTTGGTCGCCAAGTTGCCACTTGGAAGACCAACTACGCTGCTCAAGTTGGCCTCCCAGCGACGCGTACCCGTTACGATCGGCTTGGCCGTGTCTGCGCCCGCGTCGACCAGCTCGGCAACACTACAACGACAACCTACAGTCCTGATGGACGGACTGTGTCCGTCCATAACCCCAACACCTCAACCCGCGTCACCACCCGCTCAGCCGACGGCTCAACTCTCTCCATAACCGGCTCCGCCGTCACTCCCGAGTTCCACACCTACGGCATCTCCCCCGATGGCACTCGCTGGTCGCGCGCCGTCCAAGGCGAAACAGCCTCCTCTCCTCGTTTCGCCAAGCGCTACGAAAACCTCCTCGGTCAGATCATTCGCGAAGAGCGCTCCGGCTTCCGCGGCGCGGTGCTTGCAACGGTTCATTCATACGACTCCCTCGGTCGCCTTGTTTCGACTTCCGCCGATTACGAGCCATGCACCGAGTTCACCTACGATGTTCTTGGTAATCGCGTAGCTACAACAAAGACGGTAGGTGGCGACGACCCCGGCGCCCCGCAATCTGCGGAGACCCAATGGCGCAAATCGGAATCGCTGTCACATATTGCAATAATTGACGGAGCCATCTGGCTCTCCCAAACCAACATCGTCTCCTGCTCCGACTCTGCCATTGCGCCGCTCGTCACTTCCTCTGCTCGCCAGCTCACCGGCCTCACCGCCGCGTTGCCTGCGCATTCCCGCTCGTTCGATATTCGCGGTAATGTTACGGAAAACGAAACGCTGGTTGATTCATCGCTTGTAACCTCCAGCCAAACGCTCCCTTACGCGACCAACAATCCGCTTGCGCTTTCTCGCTACGGCGTTTCCTTGATGGATGTCTCCGTTTCTGCCGTCACCAACACTGTTGCCTACGATTCCCTCGGTCGCCAAATTGCGCAAACCGATGGGCGTGGAAATACAACGCATACCGAATACAATTATCGCGGCCAGCGTTCCGCCTCCTGCGACGCGTTCGGCAACCTCACAACCTACGCCTACGACCAGTTTGGCAATCTAGCTTCCGTCACTGATCCTCTCGGCAACGCTACAATCTACGAATACGATCTCTGTGGCCGCAAGACCTACGAAGGCGGCGCGACCTACCCCGTTCGCTACACCTACGACATCTTCGGCAACAAGACCACGATGACGACTTACCGCAACGAAACTAGTAGAACGGGCGGCTCGCCCGTTCAAGGTGACGTAACCACCTGGCTCTACGACATCGCCTCCGGCTCTATGACCAACAAGGTCTATGCCGACGGCAAAGGCCCGACGTATTATTATACCGCCGATGGCAAGCTATCGCAGCGCATTTGGGCGCGTGGTATCATAACTGACTACACTTACGACGGTTGGAACAATCTTACTAATACCGTCTACTCCGACGACACCCCAACAATTTCGCTCTTATACGATGCCATGGGCCGTCAGACCGAAGCTCACGACACGGCTGGTGTAACAACGTTCCTTTACGATTCCTTTGGTTCTCTAACCAACGAAACCGTCATTGGCGTCGCAGGCACGAATACTATTGAACGCTTCTGGGATGAGTATGGTCGCACAGCTGGCTATGCACTTAACGGAACACGCCAAACCACGCTCGGCTATGATCCTGCAACAGCCCGCATTGAATCAATGCTAGCAAATGGCAGTGAAACGCCTTTCATTTGGTCGTATTATCCTGGCTCCGACCTCAAGTCGTCGCTTGCGTATCCAAACGGCCTCACAGCCTCCTGGCAATACGACGCTAAAGGGCAGCTCTTGCAGGTTTGCAATTCGGCACCAACTAACGTCATATCTCAATATGTCTATACATACGACGTAGCAGGTCGCCGTGTCTCTCGTGATCATTCTGGTTCCGCATTTGACCACGCAGACCACATCGACTACGGATATAACATTCGCAACGAATTAACTAACGCCGTTTCCGCAGTTGATTCTGACTATCGCTACGCCTACGAATTCGATAACATCGGCAACCGCGAGGCGTCGATGGAGCGTGGCACGAATTCAGTTTATGTGGCAAATGAGCTGAATCAGTACACTGCAATCTCCAACTTTGTGCCCTCTGTGCTCTTTGTGGCTGATGAATTCTCTCCACTGTTTGATGATGATGGCAACCAGACCTTCGTCAAAACCGCTACAGGTATTTGGTCTGTAATCTACAATGCCGAGAACCGCCCGATCGAGTGGTCAAATGGAGTGATAAACATCACGATGAAGTTCGACCGCATGGGACGCCGCGTGGAATATGTCGAGATCGTTGGCGGTGGCGACGAAACGATCACCAACGCGCATCACCATTTTGTATACGACAATTATCTTTGTCTTGAGCGTCTTGATGCTTCGGCCAATAATGCGATCGATCTTATCTTCGCGTGGGATCCTACCGAAGCAATTGCCACTCGTCCGCTGATGATTGAGAAGCCTGGCAATTGCAAGCTACAAGTCACTCATGACGGAAACAAGAACGTCTCTGATCTTATTTTCTTCAACGGCGGTTCTGGCGTCGCGGCGCATTACGAGTATGCGCCCTTCGGCGCGCTTATCGCTTCTACATGCAACACGACCTCGACGGATTACGACTTCCGCGCCAATAATCCTTTCCGTTTCTCTAGCGAGTATTCAGATTGCGTCCTGGGGCTTGTGTATTATAATTTTAGGCACTATATTCAAGGTGCAGGATGCTGGCTAATGCGCGATCCTGTTGCGGGTAAGGGATTTGAAAGAGTTTTTAACGACATTTTTCCATGTCCACAAAATAAATCTGCGTGTGGAGAGTATAGTTTTGTGAACAACTGTTCTATAAGCGAAGTGGATAGACTAGGACTCGTTTGTATCTGTTGCTTTAAGGGGAGCACTGGGAAATTACGTGTCGATGATAGTTGCAAGGGGAAATTAAGAATATGGATTATAGATGAAGATAATGGGAAGCCATCTGCAGCAGTAGCAGGACAAGAGGTGTCTGCTGATGGTTTTGCGGTTAATGGCACTATGTACAAGGTAGATGGAAGTACATGTGTAACGATAAAGTGTTCTACGACAACTATCAGCTTTGAAAACTGCGTTAATATTTTGGCCTACATAGTAGGCAAGAAGGAGCCTCGTGAAGTTCCATGGGATACTTTTGGGGGTGGTAAGACTCCAAGCAAGGAAGATGTGGCACCGCTAGTTAAATGAGTACACGGAATTCGGAATATGCCAAGGGCTGATATTATCTCGCGAACGAAACTGATGCGTAGCTTAATACTAATAATCTTTGCTGTCTCAGTATGCGCTATCTATGGTGAGGGCCGCGTGATGGCTGGTACTTTTGGATTGTCATTTGTGAGCTTGAGAAGTAGCCTTGTTCTTATTTCAGTTTTTCTGTTTGCGTCATCGTTATTACGTTTGACGTTTGCTCAATGTAAGTCTATTGGTTCAAGAGTATCAATCAAATTTACATTGCTTCAAATGGTAGTATATTGGATGAAGTATATTTTTATTGTTGTTGCAAGTTGCATCGTTGCTGAGCTGTATATAGAACTAGACGAAATGAGATTTGTACATGAGGTTTTCGAAACTAAGGTTATTCAATGTGGGCGGTCACGGGTATGGCCCTTTGGAGGAACGTCAATTTTATATGATGAACAGCGAGGCTTCTGGGCGACAGACTAAATAGGATAAAACGTATAGCCTATATACGATCGGAGGATAGACGAATCCTCAAACAATGATAAAGAAGGTACATATATGTGTGATCCTGTTGAAAAGGTAATGGCATGTCCGTTGAGAATTGATAGGTTAGGTATTGGCTTAAGTGGATTGTAGCTAGAAGGGAAAGATGAGAAAGCGAGTGATAGTAATAGTCTCTGGAACTGCCCTGCTGATCGCGGTCGCGGTTGGCGTTGCCGCTGTCTTGCGCAACCGACAGCAACCTGCGCCGCCGCCGGATGTGCCGGTGTTTCCTCGTCCCGTAGAAGTGCGCGTAAAGGCGGTGGAGCGCAAGCCAGAGCCGGTGGCGGATGGCGAGGTGGCCGCGGCGTCGGGTGCCGTCGCGATCGTGTGCGGCGAGGACGCGGCTACGGCGGAACGATATGAGGCGCGGAATGACGCGCTCAGGTCGATTGCGCGGCGGCGGGATTTGCCGAAGGGCGATGTCGCGGCGCTGATGGCGTATCTGCGCAGGGCGGATGATGCGATGCGGGTCGAGCGAGTGGCTGCGCTTAAGAATGACGTGATGAATTTGTTGCGGTGTCAGGAGCCGATGGTGGAAGGATTAGCGGAGACGTTGATGGCGATGATAGAGGGACGACCCGTTGCAGGGTTTGGTCGGTCATGTAGGGCTGGCGTTCCATCGCCAGCCGCGGTCGCCGATGGAACGGCGACCCTACCGGCGCGGTCACGTGATACGGACGGCGATGGAACGCCGTCCCTACCGGGTAACACCATACATCCGCCGGTTGTGATCGACTACTGTATTCAGCATTTGGGGGCGGTCGTGAATGAGTTGGATGACGAAAGACGGGCGCGTGTGCGCGGAGTATTGGTGAAGGCGGCACGCGAGAAGACTAAGCCATACGCAGGGACTGCGCTCTATTCGCTCGCGGAGGACAAGCGCGCGACGCGCGAGCAGGAAGGGGAGCTGAAGCGGCTGACGCTCGCGCTCTGCAAGCCTGGCGCCCACAACGTCGCGCGCATCGCAGCGATACAGCTCGCAGGGCAGCAAGGATACTCCGAGGCGCTGCCGGTTTTGCGCGACACGCTCTCCGGTGAAAAGCGCGACGCGGTTCTCGACACGGTCTGCATCGGCTCCATCGGGCTTCTCGGCAACGCGGATGACATTGCGCTTATAGAGCGCTTCAAGGGCGACGCACGACGCTCTGCCGCGGTCGAGGCGGCGATAAAGCGGATAAGGGAGAGGGAGGATATTGGAACTCCGACGGCTGGCAAAGGGGCTTCACTAACGTTGCGCCCTCTGCTTCGCGCTGTTCAGCCGCATGAAATTCGCAGCGACAGCTTTGGGGGTCTGGGGGCAGCGCCCCCAGATAAAGAAAACATAGTAGGAGGCAATAATCGCGGTTTCGCGACGCGGAGCTAAGGCGAAGTGGTAACGGAGCCAATTTTTTCAACCGTCGGAGTTTCTCAAAAGTTCTACATGATCTACACGTTCTACGGCTAAAGTAAAAACATGAAAAGAAAAGTTGTTTTCATTTGTTTATGTTGTTCCCCATTCATCTCGGCACTATCTGCCACGCGGCTCACCATCCCACCTGAAGGCGTGGCGTTCGGCGAGATAGCCGCAGGCGAGGTCGCGTCGAAGTCCATCGAGCTGCGCAACGCCTCGCCGTCTCCCGTCACCGTCTCGCAGGTGAAGGGCTGCTGCGGTGCTGAAGCATCGCTTTCCTCGATGCGCATCGAGCCGTCGTCTTCTGCAACTCTCTCGGTCTCGCTTAAGGCCATGCTCCCGGGCGAATTCTCTAAGCACGTCCAGATTCTCTGCGACGATCCTGAAAGTCCGGTAATCAACATTCCCGTTACCGGCACCGCCGTAGAGTCGAAGACCGCCGCCGCCGCGTCGCGATGGACGCTTCCGACCGTCCTCCTCGCTGGAATCGTCGACGGATTCAACCCCTGCTCCTTCGCGATCATGATCTCGCTCGCCGGAATACTCGCCATCGGAGGCCGCAAGCGCCGCGCGCGCATCATCGGAGGACTCGCGTTCTGCGTCGGCACGTTCGTCACCTACATGCTGATGGGCCTCGGACTTATGCAGGCACTTAAGGCGCTGGAAGGGCTCCGCGTCGTCCACGATATTGTGATGACGCTTCTTGCGCTCTCGCTTTTCGTACTGTCGTTCCTGAGTTTCCGCGATGCGCTGCGCTTCCGCAAAATACCCGTCTTCTCCGTCGTGACATTGAAGCTGCCGGAGGGGGTGAAGGTGCTGATACGTAAGATTGCGATGGAGAGCTTGAGCGGTCCGGCTGTCGCCCTCGCGGGCTTTGGCTGCGCGTTCCTCGTGACGCTTCTCGACGCGCTCTGCACCGGACAGGTTTATGTTCCCGTCCTCGCGCTCATATCCCGCGAGCCGGGCGCGTGGCGTTCCTTTGCGCTGCTCGCCCTCTACAACCTCGCGTTCGTCTCTCCGCTTGTCGCCGTGTTCGTCCTCGCCTCGAAGACGACGGACGCCTTCCAGATGGCGAAGTGGTCGTCGCGCAACGTCATCCCCGCCAAGGTCGCGCTCGGCGTCATGTTCGCGGTGTTGGGTGTGTTGATCATATATGGTGTGCTGCTCGCTAGATAGCAAACGGAATCGGATTTATGGTAGAATATATGCACGACATCATGGATCTGGTGACAAACATATCATGGCGCACAACAAGCGGCGCGACGCGCGGCGGCTTCGGGTACGAATACGACGCCGCAGGGCGAATCGTCTTGCGTTCCCATGCGCTGGGAGATCCGTCCCATCCGTCCCAGATGTCCCAGTCGTCCCAGAAATCATACGCCTACGACGACCTTGATCGGCTCACCAACGAAACGGTTATCGGCGTTGCGGGCACGAACACCATCATCCGTCACTGGGATTCCTTCGGCCGCTCTCTCGGCTACAGCTTGGACAGCACGGTAGGGCGGGCAGCCCTCTGCCCGCCGAGTCGCCAGTCCACCCTCTCTTATGACCCCGCCACCGGCCGCCTCGCGTCGATGCTTGCCGACGGCAGCGATACGCCGTTCGTGTGGTCGTATCTGCCTGGAAGCGACCTTAAATCGTCGCTTGCATACCCCAACGGGCTCACGGCATCTTGTGCATACGATGCCAACGGCCAACTTTTACAAGTCCAGAATGCGTTTCCGTCCAATACAATCTCGCAGTATGACTACGCCTACGACGCCGCTGGTCGTCGCATTCAAATTGCGCGTTCGGGTTCTGCGATGTCTGAGAACCGTACAGACGTGTATGGCTACAATGCCCGCGGCGAGTTGGTATTCTCACGCGGAGCCGCGGAGGGCGCGGAGAATGACTTTGCTTACGAATACGACGACATCGGTAATCGCATCACGTCTTCGGAGATTGACGCCGGGAGGGATGAGCTTGTCTCGTCCGCATATGCGGCCAACAACCTAAACCAATACACTTCCATCTCCAACTCCGCGTTCTCCGCGTCTCCGCGTGAGGCCTTCACTCCTCAGTTCGACGATGACGGCAACCAGACTCTCGTCAAGACTGCAACCGGCGTATGGTCTGTCACCTACAACGGAGAGAACCGTCCGATATTCTGGTCCAATGGCGTCACTAATATCGTCATGTCGTTCGACAGAATGGGCAGGCGCGTGCAACATCTCGAAACCCATGGTGCCACAACCAATGCCAGCAAAGCCTTCACCTACGACAACTATGTCTCTATAGCTCGACATAGAGAGCAAATCGACGGAACGATTGCAGCCGACAGCTTCATCTGGGATCCGACAGAGCCAATTGCGACAAGGCCGCTTGTGTTTATCTACTCCAACGCGCCTTCAGTCTACTACACGCATGATGGAAACAAGAACATAAGTGAGTCGGTGAATGGGTATGAGGAATGCGTTACACATTATGAATATGGTGCGTTTGGCTATGAGCGCGTTGCAATTGGTTCAATCGCTGAAAAGAATCCGTGGCGATTTTCAAGTGAGTATAGTGATGATGACATCAGTTTGATTTATTTTAATCATCGGCATTATAATTCACATTCGGCCTTATGGCTTTCACGAGATCGTGCCGCAGAAAAGTATCAACCTGGTTTGTACGGATATGTCTCCAACTCCCCGATATCTAAATTTGACCTTCTTGGGCTTGTAAGCTCTCCTAGCTTTGCAGATTTGGTGCCGTCATATTTCAAAGAAACACCGAAGGAAAAGGCAATTTCTAAGTACGTAAATGTCGAATATGAGACAGTAAAGGAAGGTAACACTTCGACAAAATTGTGGAATACAAGAAGCCTTTATCGCGAACTCAAGGCAAAGGAAAATGCCAAGTTTAACGCTTATGGTCGGTATCATTGTTTTTATTATAAGCAATCCCATATTAAAGCCCCTCAATTTGGAGCAAAACATGAAGCTTTTAGGTAAAATGTCGGCTCTGACGTTGTCCTTCTGTTTAATAAGTGGTTGTGCCGTCGATGCACAGGCTGTCGTGGCTTTTCGCATGACCGATAGCTCGATAAAAGAGTCTGTAGTACAGTCGATTCAAAACTATTGTCAGAATGTCACCTTTGCAATATTGTTTGATTCAAAGAAATTGACATTTAGCAGACAAAATCACATTTTGCCGCAATTTTGGCGTTTTGGATTGGTTGCGGCGGAAAGCATGATTGACTCGCGTTGGGCTGATGGCATACCAATTCCTTCTTTAGATCAGAATTTGCTTTTTTTCTACGAATCAGATCGTCATTCGAAACTTGACATGAATGACGACACAATCAATTACTGTGGTTCAGCATCATTTTCACTCGGTATGTGCAGAATCTTTTTTATGACGCCGCAAAGAAGTATTATTGAAAGTCGTTATGATGCCATTGAATTGATTCCAGGCGGACGAGTAAGCACTTCGCTCACGAAGTTTCTGTCGAAAGATTCAAATCGTGATTATTACGCTGGCGCATTCTCTAATCGCGTATTCAAGACCTGCGACGGCGGGGCGTTTAGCGTTGATTATAAGTGTGCAGAAAAAGCCTTAAAGGGCAAACTATCGTTATCAGAGGACGAAGGACAGTTGTGTGCCATTGCTAAGAGAGAATGGGATAGCCAGCTTTATCTTGGGGATGTTGTACTGGGCGGGCGTGAAATTTCCGAAATCGTTTATTGGCTCTGGCACCGGGACGGCAAGGTCTCGAAGTATCCGGAGCTCTGCAAACGCCATCCCGAGCTGTTCGAGCCGATAAGCGGGCTGGATGATTTCAAAACCGAGATAGGCCGCATGCTGGTTGAACGCAGCAAACAATGAACGGCCGGTGCCTGAAATTGTCGGCTAACATAGCCGCGTTGGCGATTTTCACGTTCGCCGTGTGGCGGGTTGGCAGCATGATCACCCCCGAAAAGATCGTGGCCTCCTGCAACTCGCCGTCGCGCGTCGCAGACGAGCTGAATGATGCCGTCCGTCTTGTTCGCGAGAATGTTGGTCCTGCCGAATCACTGGTGTTCCATGTGGACGATCTCTCTCGCCTTGACGGACTTGACCGCCAGTTTGTGTCGGCCATTGCTTTCGACCGAATGCCGGCGAAGCTACCTGTCGTGGATTGCCGTGCCAACATGCTTGATTCAGATTGGGTGATCGCGGGGAGATACAGCATCATGGCTCAGAGACTTAAGAGAGGTGATACGCCATACGGTTTGGCTGCCGAAGATCGCTACCTGTCCCTGTTTACGCGACTTGGGAATGCTACTAGGTCGCCGGTTGTTTCGTCATCTCAAAGTACGCTGTCGTGGCTGTGGATACAGCGCATGGTAAATTCTAGCCTATGAAATATCCTTGATAGCGGATAGTCCTGATTGTCGTTGTCGCACCGATTGCTGCGATCTTCTTTCTGACGGTGCAGATGTGTCTTTCGGCGGCTGTAGTCTTTTGTTGTGGTTTGCATCCGAGTGCAAAGCTCAGCAGCTCGTGTGCGGAAACGTTGCGGCGATCGTTGCTGAACAGATAGGCGACAATCTTCGATTCGCAGAGCGTCAAATTAGCCAATAGCCCGTCATGCAGCAGACACTGATGCTGAGGGTCGTACTCAAGATCGCCGATGGCGATGCATTTCAATTTATGCTCTTGCCGTTTAGAAGTCTGTCCCGTTTTCATGCTTAGTATTGTATCAAACGAAAATGATTTCAAGATGATTTGAAAATAATTTCTTCTTAATTTTTCACTCTGCCAACTTTACGAAATTGTAAACAAATAGTTTGACACAGCGGCGGATGAATATGGTAGAATACTTTGCGATATGAAAACGAAGACAATCGCAGCATTCCTACTCGCCGCATTAGCGAGTTTTGCTTCCGTCGCCGCCGAGCGCGTCGACTTCTCCAACCGCCCGCTTCTCGCGGGCCGCGCATCGCTCACCGACGCGGGCTACGTCGAAAGCCGCATCCTCGGCGTTGCGCGCATGTCGCCTGAGCTGACGATGCCCGTCGAGCTCGTCTACGAGTCTTCTTCAGAGAAGACTGGCGTGTTCGGCTTCGCGTGGCGCTCGCCGCAGCTCGAGTCTTCCGCCGTCTGGGACAAGGACGGAATGCTCTGGACCTCTCCCTGGGGCGAGAGGGTGAAGTTCTTCCCGAAGAACGAGAAGACGCCGAAGGACGCCGTCAAGATTGATGTCGTCGAAGAGGCGAAGAAGGGCCGCGGCTACTTCGCGCCGTACTCCGAGTGGGAGGCGGACGTCGCCACTGGCAACCCCGAGGTGGACGGCAACTGGATTGTAAAAGGCAAGCGTTCCCTTGTCGGCTGGACGTTCTCGTACTCTCGCGGCAGGCTGTCGAAGATCACAGCCCCAACGGGACGCACGGCAGACTTTTCCTACGACGCCGACGGACGCCTCGCCGCCGTCTCGCAGGACGGCACGGCGTTCGTCTCCATAGCCTACGACGGCGCGCTCGCCAAGTCGGTCATGGCAGGCGGCGTGACGACGACGCTTTCCTACGAGAGCCGCAAGCTCGAGATTCTACCTCGCACGAAGGACGGCAAGGTGGCGCATCCGGTCAGGCCTCAACTCGTCTCGGTTAAGCGCGGCTCGCTCGACGCCGTGAAGTTCGGCTACAACGGCAACTATCTCGCGTCCATCTCGCAGGGGGCAATGCGCGAGAACATCGCCTTTGAGAAGATCGACCGCACGGCGCGCATTACCGGCGACGAGAACTTCGCCTATTCCTACGAGAACGGCGTCTCGCTCCGCGACAAGGCGAACCGCACCGCGCACTACAGCTACGACGGGAAAAACGGCGTTTTCTCCGTCTCCGATTTCACAGGAAAGAAGGCGACGATCTACTACTTCATGCGCTACGACGTCGCTTATCTCGGCAAGGTCAGGAAGATCGTCGATGGAGAGGAAAAGGACCTTGTCTCGTACCGCTATGATGCGAAGAGCGGAAACGTCACGCGCGTCCGCGACCGCTTCGGCAACGACCGAGACTTCGAGTACGACGCGGAAGGAAGGCTCGCGAGGGCTTCGCGCAGGGCGCGCGGAGAGCGCACGGTGGAGCCGGTCGCCGCATTTTCATACGCGAAAGGGCGCGAACCGGTCGCTGTCTCGCTTCTGAACGCGGACGGCACCGCGGCGCTTACGACGCGGATTTCCCGCGATAGACAGGGCAATGTGACGTCCGTGGACGACGGACGCGGCAAGGCGGAGGTCTCGTATAACAAGTCCGGCTTTCCAGTTTCCGTAAAAGACCCCCTCGGCAACATCACAAAGATTTGCTACAATACCTTCAACGCGCCCGAAAGTGTTACGGACGCAAACGGGATCGTGACGAAGTACGCATACAATGATGCCGGGCTCGTGACCCGCATGGAACGCCTCGACGGAAGCGAGACGCTGACATCGCTCGTTGTGTCCTACGATGGTGCTGGCCGTCCCGTTTCCTACACCGACCAGGACGGACTTTCCAAGTCGTTCGAGCGCGATGCGTTCGGCAAGGTGCTGAAGGAGCGCTTTCCCGACGGCTCGGAGTGCGCTTATTCATACGACGCGCTTGGACGCCGCACGTCGGTAATCGACGAGAACGGACACGAGATCCGCTTCGGCTGGGGACGCTTCGGGCTTGAGTCACGCACGACCGCCGCAGGCCAGCTCACGGACTACGTCCGCGACGACTTGGGTCTCGTCAAGGAAGTCGTCTCCAAGTGGAACGGCAGCGAAGACAGGCGCATTTCGAGCGAGTACGACGAGTTCGGTAGGCTCACCTACGCCGACTATGGTAACGGCGAGATTGAGCGCTTCGCCTACGACAAGTGGAACCGTCTCGCCAAGCACACGCGTGGCAAGACGGAGGAGACGTACAAGTACGACCACTTCGGCCGCCTCGTCGAGAAGAAGGAAGGCGGCCTCACGACCACCTACACCTACGACGCCTATGGCAACCGCCTTTCTCGCGTCACGAAGAACCGCAAGGGAGAGGTTGTCTCGAAGGAGAACCGCACCTACGACAAGTTCGGACGCCTTGCGGAGACCGCTGCGGGCTTCGGCGCGAAGGTGACGTATGCCTACGACTCCAAGGGTCGCCTCTCGCGCCAGGTCGTCGACGGCTCGCCCATCGAATACGAGTACACCAAGTACGGACAGCTCGCGGGCAAGCATCTTGGCGGGAAGCTCAATCCCGATGCATCTGTCACCTACGAATACTCCAAATCCGGCCAGATCGTCGCCCGCACCGCGAACGGCGTCCGCCAGACGTACGAGTACGACAGGAAGGGCCAGCTGCTCGCTGTCAAGGACGCGGGCGGCAACGCGGTAGAACGCTACGCCTACGACAAAGCCGGCAACATGCTCAAGAAGCAAATCCTCCGCAGCGGTAGGGCGGGCGCCCCGCGCACGCCGCAATCCGATGATTACATCACGACCACCTTCGCGTTCGACGCCGCGAACCAGCTCGTCTCGTCCACGACCGACGGCGTGACGACGCGCTACGGCTACGACGCGGCGGGCCGCATGGTCCGCGAGGGATCCAAGACCTACCGCTACGGCTACCTCGACAAGGTTCTCTCCGTCACCGACGGCGATACGACTCGCACCTTCACCTATCACGCCGACGGCCAGCTCGCGAGCGCCACCTATCTGGGAGGGACGCGCTCCGTCGCGTCCGAAACCGAATCCTTCCTCTGGGACGGCCTCGCGCTCATCCAGCGCGGCGACGAGCAGTTCATCAACGAGCCGCACGTCGGAGGTGGCAACCCGGTCGCATCCTCGAAGGGCACCTCGTACTTCAACGACGCGCTTGGCACGACCGTCGGCTCAAAGTCGAACGGCAAGTACTCCGCCGCAGCCCTTACGGCCTTTGGCGAGGGATCTGACGCCGATAAGGCATTCTTCACTGGTAAGCCCATGGTCGAAGGCCTCGGTCACGCCTTCTGGATGCGCAATTACCGCGCGGGTCTCGCCAAGTGGCAGTCCGCCGACCCCATGGGGTATCCGGATGGTTGGAACCAGCTCGCGTACTGCAACAATGCCGCGACGGTAAATGTTGATGTCTTTGGTGCAAAGACGGCAAAAGGCGGTATGAGCTGGAACGAACACGAAGTTGAGGTGATAGTAGGTCGGGCTCCGGGCTGGACTCTTTCCCATCAGGTTTACATAGTTGAAAAGAAGTGGGTTAGTGATAGGTTTGATGTTACCATTCCTTATGTGGGACTCGACAATGGCGGGGTTGCGGATATTGCCGTTGGGCAAATAACTGGGCAGTGGTCTTTGTATAATACTTTGGACGATCCAGATCGGGATGGCATGGCGACATCGGCTGGCTGGTCGTTCCTTTTTATAAGGTCAGGAAGATCATATTTTGCAACTTACGGAGCTCCTGATGTGTGGAGATCCGAGGATAAGCGTTCGGTCAAATATACGTATACGTTTACAGTGTACACTTGCGAGTATGTAGGTGCCGATATACCGTTGCCATCGGGATTTTCCGTTAGTACGGGATGGCAGACTGACTTGCCAGGGTTGACGAAGCTGGGGTCATTTAAGGTTTCGCTATCCCACTCAATCAAGGAATGAAAGGGCATACGTGATGAAAACTGGGTATGTTTGCGGTGTTGTGGCTGCCGTTGCAGCGTTGATTTCATATGCCATATCTGCGTTGAGCGTTGATGTGTTTGGCGTGGACCTGTTGTCCAGGCTTGGGGTTGCAGGAAAAATGTGCTGCCATTTGCTGTCGCTTGCCTCGTGTCTTGGCTTGTTGGTGTTTTTTGCCACGGGCCTCGCGGAATGCAACCGCAGAGAGCCGGAAGGCGTCAGGACATGCGGGAAGGGGTGCGTAAGATGGACCAGGGCAGATTTCTGGACGAGAGCAAAGTGGGTGTATGCAATTGAATTATTCATTGCTTTCCCGATGGCCCTTTGGGTGTTTGCATGGCATAAATCCTTAGTCGTGTATTCGTTCTGGGAAACTACGCCTGGATGGTGTGTGGCAATTTCAGCTGTTGGGTTGCTGTTGATTGTTGCTTTGAAAATCGTGATGCTGCCTGCAGTCATCCGAAGGTTCTGCGATTGCAATTTGCCTGGGTGGCTTGCGCTGTTGCTCTTTTTGTTTTCGTTTGTACCTAAAGTTTGGTGGTTGTCCTCGCTGGTTACGGTAATGATTGCTGGTTTCATAGATGGCACACATGGCGCGAACCGATATGGCGAGGATCCAAGATTAAGGTCTGTGACGCTGGGCTGACAAGACTGGCCTCGCGCAAACATCATTGTTTTGATGGTGACTGAATTCACTGTCAACGGAATCCTCCGCCACGCCTTCGGCTTTGCGAACCCCAACCACGCCGCTGCCGCTATATGCGCGCTGTTCCCGTTCTGCTGGGGATGGTGCGGCGGAAAATGGCGGTGGGCCGGGCGGATCGCGGGCGTCGCGCTGTGCGTGATGATCGCGATGACGTATTCGAGGACGGGGATGGTCGTGTTGGCGATGGAGGCGGCGGTGTTGTGGTGGTGTGAGATGGTCGCGAGCAAGGCCGAGGCGGCCTTGCCACACCCGTTACGCCTTTGCAGCGGACGGCGATGGAACGCCGTCCCTACCCTGTCGGTCGCGTTGGCTGTGCTTGCGGTTGCCGCATGGTGGATGTGGCCGAGGCTGGCGCTGGACGGGGCGGTGATGAACCGGCCGAAGATATGGCTTGCGGGGCTTCAGCTCTTCGCGGCGAATCCAATGGGCGTGGGATTCGGCAACTCCGGCGAGATCGCGTCTGCGTTCATGCTGCCGGATGGGATTACGGTGCGAACGCTTGTCAACTCGCATCTGACGTTGCTCGCCGAAATGGGCGCGTTTGTCGGGGGCGCGTGGCTTGCGTTCATCGCGCTGGCGCTTTGCGTCGGGCGGACGATGCGACGCACGTGGGTCGCGTTCGCGGGGCTTGCGGTCTCGGCGTTCTCGGCGTCGGTGTTTGACTGGCATGTGCTTTTCGACTTTGCGGAGAAGGGCGGATATGGAGCTGTGAATTTTGCGCTGGCGTGGGGGCTGTTCGCGGCGTTTGTCGTCATGGGGGTGGGTTGCGTGTGGCGGGGTTTGTTTTTAACGCAGAGACGCAGGGACGCAGAGTACGCAGAGGGTTTTGGAAGGATAGTTGTGGGGAGGGTAGCGTTGTCGATTGGGTGTGTGGTGGTTGGACTTTGCGCGGTGGTGGTTTGTTTTCGTTCGGATGATACGCCGAGGGTGGAAGGGGAGTATGTGGTTTGCGGACGGCGATGGAACGCCGTCCCTACCGTGCCGTCTGTTTACCGCGACGAGGAATGGAGTTTGAAGTCGGTTGCGAAACGTTTTCCGAATGGCGCGCGGTTCTGCATAAGGCCCGGAGTCCCTGTGAACGCGGAAGACGCAGGCGAGGTGTGGCTTTTCGGCGACACGGCGGAATCTGCATGGCGGTTTAAGGGTGCGCGGCTTAAACTTGTCGATCCGCCAGAGTTCTTCGACCCGCCGACAAACGCCGTTGTTCCACACGTTTCTACACGTTCTACACGGTTGATAACAAGCGCAGAGTCGCAGAGTCGCTGAGTGCGCAGAGGAGTAATATGAAGTGTTTGCTGTCGATATTTGTTTCTGTTCTTGCGGCGTCGGTGTTTGCGGACGGGGCGGCGAGCGTCGAGTCAGTCGCGGTGCCGACGAAGGCGCCGCACAACCAGGAGGCGACGTTCTGGTACCACGTTCCTGCGAAATACGACGCGAAGCGGAAGAAGCCGTATCCGGTGCTCGTCTACTTCGGCGGGCGCAACTGCAAGGGAAAGGACGAGGCGTCGGGGAAGCTCGGCTGGTCGGACTGGGCGGACGCGAACGACGCGTTTCTTGTGTGCCCCGGCTTTCAGGACGACGACTACTGGTCTCCCGAATCGTGGTCCGGTCAGGCGCTTTTCGACGCACTTGCGGCATTGAATCGCAAGTACAGGATCGACGACTCGAAGATCTGCTACTACGGATATTCCGCCGGAAGCCAGGCGGCGAACCTCTTTCCGGCGTGGCGTCCGCAGCGCTGCCGTGCGTGGGTGAGCCATGCGTGCGGAGTCTTCCACGAACCGAAGGCGACGATGCGCGCCGTGCCCGGGCTCGTCACGTGCGGCGACGCCGATTCTGCCCGCTACGTCATCAGCCGCGCGTTCGTCGAGAAGGCGCGTCGGAAGGGCGTCGACGTTATCTGGAAGTCGTTCCCGAACCATCCGCACGACGTGCCGCCCGACTCACTTCGCCTTGCGCGGGCGTTTCTCTCGCATTGCATTTCGGGCAAGAAAGGCGAGGAAGTGTTCATAGGTGACGACCAGGACGACGTGTTCTATCCTGCAAAGAGCGCGGAGGCCGAGTTCGTGAATCCCGTTGACCGCGTGAGCCTGCCGAGCCGCACCATTGCCGAGGCGTGGGGGAAGCCCGCTTTCAAGGATGTCGAGCCGCCAGTCCCCGACGAGATCGTGCGCATTGCCGTCGCTGGCGTGGAGTTCGTCTGCCGAGTTCCAAGGAAGTACGACGCGGACTCGCGCGTTGTCGTGCTCTTCGGCGGCCGCGGCTGGCCTGGTGCAAAAACACTGAAGGAGTTCGGGTTTGGTCCGCTCGCCGAACGGGAGCGGGTGTTTCTTGTCTCTCCGTCTTTCTCGAAAGGCGAGTACTGGAATCCCGAGACGGGCACGGGCAAGAAGCTTGCCAAGGCCGTCGCCGAGATTCGGAAGCGCTACGGGCTGAAGGCGAGCCCGATAGTTCTCTACGGATATTCTGCGGGCGGACAGTGCGCGGCGCTTTTCACGCAGTCGAAGGAGCTGTCGGTCGCCGCATGGGGCGCTCACGGATGCGGCGTGTATCCTGCGGGCGAGTTGCGCACCAAGGCGCCTTCGCTTGTGACTTGCGGACTTCGCGATGAAGACAGAATGCGCATAAGCCGTTCGTTCGCGCAGCGCTATCGCGAGTCGGGCGGTCTTGTGCTCCTTAAGCCATTTGCCGGAGGTCATGAGCTTGGCGACGATGCGCTGGCCATAGCGAGGGAGTGGCTCTTTGCCGTATTGTCCGGCGGCGAGTCGTGGATCTGGGGCGAGGACGAGACCATGCGCATACGGGAGAAGAACGAGATCGACGTTGAATACCGCAATCCGCTGTACACTGGCCGCCTCGCGGATCTGTGGCAGAAGTGATGTGTAGATTCCCTCATCCTAGCGGAATAGTGTATAATATAAGCCATGAAAGTTCTTGCGATAGAAGACGATTTCGATCAGGTCAAGCTCATCAGGCTCGGACTGTCAGCCGCCGGCATTGCGTCCGATGTCGCGGATACAGTGGCCAAGGGCGTGGACTTGATGTCCAGGAACCGGTACGACATCGTCGTGCTTGACCTCATGCTACCCGATGGGGACGGCAAGGAGCTGCTGGCGAAGATGCGCACGGACGGGGACAGAACGCCGGTGATAGTGCTGAGCGCGCTTGCCTCGACGGCGGACCGCATCGCCGGGCTTTCGTCCGGCGCCGACGACTACATGGTCAAGCCGTTCTCGCCCGACGAGCTTGTCGCCCGCATAAAGGCGGTCCTGCGCAGGTCTGCGCACGAATGCGGCTCGGAAGTCGCATACAGGGACCTAGTGTTCGATTCGTCGCGAGACCTGTTCTACAGGAACGGCCGCGAACTGAATCTCTCCGGGCTGGAACGCCGCCTGCTGGAAGTGTTCATACGCAATCCCAGGAAATGGATGTCATCTGGGTTTCTGCTCAAGGAAGTGTGGAATTTCGAGGCCGCCAAGACGAACGTCGTCGAGGCGAAGATATATGCCATCCGAAGGGAGCTGAATGCGCGGGGCGAGCCGGAGCTGATAGAGACCAAGCGGGGACTCGGATATGCGCTTCGGTAGGATCTCAGCTGTTGACCGCCTCGTCCAGACGGCGGGCGTGCCGCTTCTCGCATGCTCGATGATCGTCACGACGGCCATCGCCGGGATCCCCGGATGGTTCTTTCTCAAGCGCGCGCTCGGCGCTGGGCATGAGGGGGAGGCGCTGCGCGTCTATGCAGTGATCGCGCTTTGCACGGCTTTGTCGGAGGGAATCGCGCTTGCCGTTGGCATTTTCATCTTCTGGCGGCTCTCGCGCCGCATTAAGTCGCTGAACGACGAGTCGCGAGATCTCGTCAGAAGCGTTCTCCACGACATCCGCACTCCGCTTTCGCGTATCAGCAGCAGCGCGCAACTGGTCCTTGGCGGTGCGGCGGACGCTCTTGACGCCGCGTCCGTATCGGAGTCATGTGCGCAGCTCCTTGCAATTGTCGACGCAAATGCGGAGATAACGAACAACTACGTCGGCGCGGGGGAGCCTCCGCCACACGAAGTCGATTTCCGCCAGGTCGTGTCCGAAGCCGCCGAGCTGTTCGGGTCCGTTGCCGAAATGAATGGCGTTGCCCTCGATGTCGACCTTCCGTCGCACCCCGTCGTCCTCATGGCCCACCGGCACAAGCTGCAGCAGATCGCGGGCAACCTTCTCGACAATGCGGTTAAGTTCACGCCACGCGGCGGAAGGGTGGCGGCGGCGTTGTCCGAGACGGCAAAGGAAGTTTCGTTAACGGTTTCGGACACTGGCATCGGAATCGCGAAAGGCGACCAGCCGAAGATATTCGACAGGTTCTTCAGGTCGGAGCGCGGACGCAGCACGCCCGGCTCCGGGCTGGGCCTTTCTCTCGTTCACGCCGTCGTCACGTTCTACGGCGGCGAAGTAGACTTCTCGTCAACGCCTGGACGCGGCACCGTTTTTTCCGTGACGCTCCCGAAGCACAGGTGACGCATCCGCTCTATTAGCGAGTTTTGCTTCCGTCGCCGCCGAGCGCGTCGACTTCACTTCGCGCATGCTTCTAGCCGGACGCGCGTCGTTTACCGACACATGCTACGTCGAGAAGCGCAGCCTCGGCGTGGCGCGGCTTTTGCCGGTGGCCATAGAGGAGTTGTCACACCCGTTCCCATTCCGAACACGGAAGTTAAGGGCTCCATCGCCGAGGGTAGTGCGGGACTCGCCCGTGCGAGAGTAGGACGCCGGCGGCTTTTTTTCGTTTCACTCAAAAAGCCGCCGTCGTCCTACGGCCGCAGCCCTCTAGCGACTTTTGCTCCGCAAAAGCTCGCGCTGCGCGCTCGGGGCATACGCCGGCTTTTTTTTTATTTTTATTTTCTTACCGTGTTTCGGGCGCTAACTCTTATTTGACGGCAACCATTTTCCATTGGATTATTCATGCGCCATTTTGGTATAATATGCGTCACTATGATGAAAGTATTCAATTCCCTTACTCGGCGCGTCGAGGACCTTGAACCTATTTCGGACAATGAAATCAGGCTCTATACGTGCGGTCCCACCGTCTACAATTTTGCGCATATCGGCAACTTCCGCGCCTATACGTTCGAGGACATCCTCCGCCGCGTCGTCCAGTTCAACGGCATGAAGATACGGCAGGTGATGAACCTGACGGATGTCGACGACAAGACCATCCGCGGGGCGAACGCAGCAGGGGTCAAGCTTACGGACTATACAAAGACGTACAAGGACGCTTTCTTTGCGGACCTCAAGAAGCTGAACATCCAGCCCGCCGAAGTCTATCCCGCCGCGACCGACCACATTCCAGAAATGATTTCCCTCGTCGAGAAGCTCGTCGAAAAGGGCGTTGCGTACAAGAGCGACGACGGATCCGTCTACTTCAACGTCCGCGCCTTCCCTGGCTACGGCAAGCTCGCCCACATAGACTTCGACCACCAGCAGACAGGCGCGCGCTGCGCGGCGGACGAGTACGACAAGGAGAATGTCGGCGACTTCGCGCTCTGGAAGGCGTGGGAGGAGTCCGACGGACCCGTCGGCTGGGATTCGCCTTGGGGGCGCGGACGCCCCGGGTGGCACATCGAGTGCTCCGCGATGTCCATGAAGTACCTCGGCGAGACTTTCGACCTCCACACCGGCGGCATCGACAACCTCTTTCCCCATCACGAGAACGAAATCGCGCAGGCGGAGGCGGCCACCGGCAAGCCTTTCGTCAAGACCTGGATGCACTGCGCGCACCTCCGCGTCAACGGCGAGAAGATGTCCAAGAGCCTTGGCAACTTCTTCACGCTTCGCGACCTGCTCGACAAGGGCTGGACCGGACGCGAAATACGCTATGTTCTCATCAACGCCCACTACCGCCAGGGGCTCAACTTCGCGTTTTCGGCTCTCGAGGACGCCCGCAAGGCCCTCGCGCGCGTCGACGCCTGCGTTGAGCACGCGACGGACGGTACGCCGCCCGAATGGGCCGAGAAGTGCCTTGCCGACTTCACCGAGGCCGTAAACGACGACCTCAACATACCGCGCGCGTTCGCGGCGCTCTTCGATCTGGTTCGCCAGACGAACGCCAACAACGGTGCACCGGTCCTGGGCGTGTTCAAGCGCATGGACGAGGTTCTGGGCGTCATATTCTTCGGCAAGGCCGAGAAGGCCGAGGTCCCCGCCGAGATACAGGCGCTCCTCGACAAGCGCGCCGAGGCGCGCGCCGCGAAGAACTGGGCGGAGTCGGACCGTCTGCGCGATGAAATCGCCGCCGCAGGGTGGCAGGTGAAGGACTCGAAGGCCGGACAGACCTGCTCGAAGCTGGCCTGACGGCCCTGTCCTGCGCAACGTCCACACACTAGTCCTTTCGGGTGTTCTCACCCTTGTGGGGGGTGACATCTATACGCTTTTTTTGATAGAATCTGGAACGTCTTGAAAAACCAGGAGTTTCGATTCCAATGGAGGAGCGTACAGAGTGAAGAGATTAGTTTGTGTTGCAAACGTACTTGCGTTCGCCGCGGCGATTGCATCGACCGCCAACGCGCCGTGGAACGATACGTCAGTAAGCGGCATCGCCCGACTGCCGCAGAGGTGCGATGCCGCGCTCGCCGTGTCTGAGAGGGACGCGGCGGACATTGCGTCCTTCCTTAAGCCACGCACGGCGAGCGAGTGGACGATGAGTCTGGACGGCAAATGGCGGTTCGACTGGAAGCGGCGTCCCGATGCGTCCGCATGGGAACTTGAGAACGCGGAAATCGCCGTCCCGGGATGCTGGCAGCTGCCCGCATGCCTCGAGGCGTGCGGCGTAGCGGTCGATCCTCCGATCTATACGAACATTCGCTTCCCTCATACTACGTGCACAACAAACATCCTTGAGGAGCCCGGGGACAAGTCCTTCACCAGCATGGAGTATCGCGATCCGACGGGACGCTACAGGCGGAGCTTCACGCTGCCCGAAGGCTGGAGCGGACGCCGCATAATAATCCACTTCGACGGCTTCGGGTCGTGCCTCACGCTGAAGGTCAACGGAAAGTTCGCGGGATATGCGGAGGACGGACGACTCCCCGCCGAGTTCGACATCACCCCCTATCTCGCCACCAACAACCACTCGCCAACCACCAACCACCTCGAAGTCGAAGTCCTGCGGTGGTGCGACGGAAGCTTCCTCGAAGACCAGGACTTCTGGCGGCTGTCAGGGCTGTTCCGGTCCGTGTGGCTCTCCGCCGAGGCGAAGGACGGCGTATGGAACGTGAAGGCCGAGTCCGACTACGACGAGACGACCGGCGCGGGAACGCTCGACATCGAGGTCTGTGGTTTCAACGGCGAGGGTCTTGCATCTGAGGTCGTCCTCAAGGACCGCGATGGCGGCGTTGCATGGCGCGGCGGAACCGACGCGTCCGGGCGCGTGCGCGCGACAGTCGCGAAGGCCGCGCCGTGGAGCGATGAATCGCCGACGCTCTACACGCTCCTCGTCAGGCGCGGGAGGGACTGGACGGCGCAGCGCGTCGGGTTCCGGAGGGTGGAGATACGCGACGGAGTCCTTCGCGTCAACGGACGGCGCGTCCTCATGCGCGGGGTGAACCGCCACGAGATGGATCCGAGGACGGGCTACACCGTGACGCGCGCGGACATGGAGCGGACGGTCGAGCGGATGAAGGACATGAACATCAACGCCGTGCGCACCTCCCATTATCCGTGTGCGAGCGACTGGTACGGGATATGCGACGAAAAGGGCATGTACGTCCTTTCCGAGGCGAATGTGGAGTCGCATGAACTGAGCGGGACGATTCCCGACGACCCTCGCTTCCTCGCCCAGCACGTGGAGCGCGTGACCAACATGATCGCAAGGCTGTACAACCATCCGTCCGTCGTCGTCTGGAGCATCGGCAACGAGGCCGGCTTCGGGGCTAACACGGTCGCGGCGTGGCGCGCGGCGAAGGCCGCCGATCCGCATCGCCCCGTCCAGTACGAGCCGCACAGCGAGAGGGGGATGGAAGAGACGGACATCTTTGCGACAGGCTACCATCCGCCGGAGCATCTCGCCGCCTACGCGCGGCGCAAGCCGCGTCCGGCGAAGCCGTACATCGCCCACGAGTACGCACACGCGATGGGCAACTCGTCCGGCGACGTCCACGAATACTGGCGCCAGTACAAGACTGTGGACATCCTCCAGGGCGGGTTCATCTGGGATTTGCAGGATCAGGCGCTGGAGAAGAATGGAAACCTCGCCTACGGAGGCGACTTCGGGGACAGGCCGAACGACTCGAACTTCAACTGCAACGGATTGTACGACGCGCGCTACAACCCGCATCCGGGCGCGTTCGAATTGAAGCACGCAATGCAGCCGGTGGACGTCGTCGCGTTCGACGCGAAGTCCGGCAAGGCGAAGCTGAGGAGCGTCTACTCGTTCAGGACGCTGGACGGGATTGACGGAACGTGGAGCCTGAAGGCGGACGGACGCGTCCTCGCCGAGGGCGCCGTTCCGACTGCGGGAGTTGCGCCGTCCGCCACGACGGAGGTTGCGCTGGAGGGCTGGAAGGGTCCGTTCGACAACGTAGCGGGCGAACGCTTCGTCACGTTCCGCTTCCGCGAGGGAGGACGCGAGATCGCCTCGGACCAGGTGTTCGTGGGCGGGGAGCGGACGGTGCCGTCCCGCCGCGCGGCGTCCCTCGACGAGCCGAAGCTGGAGTTCAGGCTCAACACGTGGCGCGCCCTGACGGACAGCGACCGCGGTGCGGGCTTTGCCGGCAGGCTTCGCGCATGGAGGGACGGCGGGAGCCTTCCGGAGGGCGCGAAAGGCGACATCTCGGTCACGGACAACAAGGACGGCTCTAAGCACGTGAAGCTCGTCCTTGCCGCGCCGGAGGGTGCACCCGTGATTCCGCGAGTCGGCGTGACTTTCACTCTGCCGGCCGACTTCACGCGCGTCAAGTGGTACGGACGCGGTCCGTGGGAGAACTACCCGGACCGCAATGTTTCGTCCTTCGTCGACTTCTACTCGATGGATGTGGACGAACTGAACGACTCGCACTACGTGCGTCCGTCGGAATGCGGATACAGGACGGACACAAGGAGGCTCTCCGTCTCCAACGGCAGGCGGCGCGTCCTCGTCACTGCGTCGGGGAGGAACTTCAACTTCAACGTCTGGCCGTGGAGTCAGCGCAAGCTGGAGGACGCCCGGCACGAGGAGGAGCTCGTGAAGGACGATTTCATCACTGTCAACATCGACTCCGACATGATGGGCATCGGCGGCGACCACAGCTGGGGCGCTTGGCCGCACGACAGGTGGCTGCTCAAGACGGGGAAGACCTACACGCTTGAATTCGACGTCGCGGTCTCCGGCGTTGCGGATTGAAGTTGAGTTTGATATAATAAAAACACAAGAGGGATTAAACGGTAATATGAATAAAAACACATCGACAGCGGTCCTCGCGGCTTTTGCGACGCTCGCCGCCTTCGCGGCGCCAATGGACGCCGAGTCCGGAAAGAACAGACTCTGGTACGAAAAGCCGGCCGGCGACTGGTCCTCGCAGACGCTTCCCGTCGGCAACGGAAGAGTCGGCGGAACCGTGTGGGGCGACCCCGTTCACGACAAGGTGACGCTAAACGAGGTGTCGCTTTGGTCCGGCGGGCCCAACCTCCCCGGCAACGGCTCGGGCTACGATTACGGTCCGCTCGCCGGCAAGGACCAGTTCGGCTCCTACCAGCCGTTCGGGAACCTCCTCGTCGACTTCGAGGGTGTAGGCGAGGTCGGGAACTACCGACGTGCGCTCGACCTAGAGCGCGGCATCGCTACGGTCGACTTCGACTCCGGCGCAGGCGGGGTCCACCGCGAAGTCTTCGCGAGCCATCCGCACGACGTGCTCGTCTACACGGTTCGGAATGAAGGTGGCGTCATGGCGCTCGTCCGCCTGGTGCCATACCACACTGTCGACTACCGTGTCGGGAAGGACACGATCGTCATGCGCGGAACGCTCGCGAACGGCGAGGTGTTCGAAGGCCGCGTCTGGGTGCGCGCGCCCGGCGGAAAGGTCGTGCCTGAGGGCGCAGGAGGGATGCTGGAGGTGACATACAAGGACAACCGGCCTCAGTTCGAAGAGAAGAAGGTCCCCTTGCTCGCGGTCAAGGGCGAGTCTTTCGAGGTATATGTTGCGCTTGCGACGGACTACAAGGAGGACTACAACGCGAACTGGAAGGGCGAGGATCCGGCGAAGCGCAACGAGCGGGTGTTCGCGGGCGTCAGGAAGACGACGCTCGACAGGATTCGCCGCGCGCACATCGCGGACAACGCGACGCTCATGCGCCGGATGTCGATCGACCTCGGGAAGACGGACGAAGCCGTCGCCGCTCTCCCTACGGACAAGCGCCTCAAGCGCTACCGCGAGGGCGGGAGCGATCCGGAGCTCGAGGCGCTCGTCTACCAGTACGGACGCTACGTGCTCGTCGCAGGTTCGCGTCCCGGGAATCTTCCCCTGAACCTTCAGGGCATATGGAACGACATGGTCCATGCGCCGTGGGCGTGCGACTACCACAACAACATCAACCTCCAGATGTGCTACTGGGGGGCGGAGGTCGCGAACCTCTCGGAGTGCCACATGACGTTCATCGACTTCGTGAAGGCGATGGAGGGTCCGCTGCACGAGATGACGGTGAAGGCGTTCGGTGCGGACAGGAAGGGCTGGACTACGCGCATCTCGCAGAATCCGTGGGGCGGCGGCGGATGGGTCAAGTGGAACCCTCCGGTCAATGCGTGGTACGCGCTTCACGTCTGGGACCACTATCTCTATACGCAGGATCGTGCCTACCTCGAGAAGACGGCATATCCGATACTGAAGAACATCTGCGAGTTCTGGGAGACGACGCTCAAGGAGGTCGGACCGGAGGGAAGGGGGCTCAAGACGAACGGCGGAGGGGTGGACCTCACGTCTGCGGAGCATCCCGAGCTGAAGGAGGTGAAGGCGGGATCCCTCGTCTCGCCCAACGGCTGGTCGCACGAGTGGGGCCCGGTCGAGGACGGCTGCATGCACGACCAGCAGCTCGTATGGGAGCTGTTCGACGACACCGTGAAGGCGGCGAAGCTGCTGGGGAGGGACGCCGCGTGGGCGAACGGGCTCCTTGAGAAGCGAGACCGGCTTGTCGGGAACCGCGTAGCGAAAGGCGGATACCTCCAGGAGTGGATCGTGGACCGTCCCGGCATGGTTTCGGGGCACAGGCACACGTCGCACCTCATCGGCGTATTCCCCGGGACGACGATTTCGCGGGCGAAGACGCCGGAATTCGCGGCGGCCGCGATGAAGTCGCTCGAACTGCGCGGCATGAGCGGGGACAACAGGCGGAGCTGGACGTGGCCCTGGCGAACTGCCCTCTGGGCGCGCTTCGGAGAGGGTGAGCGGGCGTATGAAATGGTGCGGGGGTATCTCACGTACAACGTCCTCGACAACCTTTTCGGCAACCATCCGCCGATGCAGATGGACGGCGTCTACGGCATGACGGGGGGGATGAGCGAGATGCTGGTGCAGTCGCACGCCGGCGAGCTGGAGCTCCTTCCGGCGCTTCCGAAGGCGTGGCGTGACGGGTCCGTGAAGGGCATCCGCGCGCGCGGCGACATAACCGTAGACATGGCGTGGCGGAACGGCTCGCTCACCACGTGTACGCTTACGACTTCGCAGAGGAACCCCAGGCCCGTAACGGTCGTCTATCGCGGCGAACGCAAGTCCGTCACCCCGAAGACGGTCAGGTGACGGGATGGACAGGGAGGGAGTTGGGCGCATGCGGAAGACGATACCCGAACGGGCGATGGGCATGGAGGGGCGGTTTTGATACAATGATGCCGCCGTCGTCAATGGGGACTTCGGCAGCAAAGGAGAACACTACATGTCTGTTGCATGCATTCTTGCGACCTCGCTTCTTGCGACGAATCCTGTCTTCAAGGACGTTTTCACCGCCGACCCCGCGCCGATTGTCGACGGCGACACGTGCTATGTCATCACCACTCAGGACGAGAACGACGGGACGCCCGGTCAGTGGCTGATCATGAACAACTGGCGCGCATACTCGTCAAAGGACATGAAGAACTGGAAGAGCCACGGCGTCGTAATGGACTGGCGCACATACGCCTGGGGCGCGAGCGACAGCTGGGCGAGCCAGGTCGTGAAGGGTGCGGACGGCAGGTTCTACCACTACACCACGCTCGTCGGGCGCGGCGACCTCGGCTACGGATGCCGCTGCACGGGCGTGGCCGTCTCCGATACGCCGATAGGTCCGTGGAAGGACGCCATCGGCAAGCCGCTCATCAAGGATTCGGACACGCCCAGTCCCTATGGCTGGGACGACATCGACCCGACCGTCATGATAGACGACGACGGCACGCCGTGGATGGCGTGGGGCAATCCCGTGTGCTACCTCGTGAAGCTCAAGAGGAACATGGTCGAGCTCGACGGCGAGATCAAGACGCTCGCCCTCCCCAACTACACGGAGGGACCGTGGCTCTTCAAGCGCAACGGACTCTACTACCTCGTCTACGTATCCCACAACCACCTCGGCTACGGCGAGAAGGTGTCCTACGCGACGGCGGAGCGGATGGACGGGGAGTGGACGCATCGCGGACTCCTCTGCGAGAACCCGGGCTTCGACAGCTACGGAATCCATCCCGGAATCTGCGAGTTCAAGGGGCAGTGGTACTTCTTCTACTTCAACGACAGGCTGGTGCTCCCGAGCGGACTCCACGGCAACTCAAACCGGCGTAGCGTCTGCGCGGACTACATGTACTTCAACCCCGACGGCACGATTCGTACCATCGAGATGACGAAGGAGGGCCTTGCCGCAGCGCCGAAGACGCAGGCCGAGATTGATTCGGCGTTCAAGCCCGTCGCGCCGGGTGCGACAAGCACCTTCAAGACGTTCGACGAGATGCGCAAGCTCACATGGAATCCCGGAAAGACCGCCATTGCCACTGGATCGCAGCTCTACTACGACTTCCCGGAGTACATGACCCACCGCAAGGAGTGGGGCGGCGCAGAGCGCCTCGGGCAGACGTTCGCCATAGACCGCGACGTCGCGGTGGACAGGATCGCCGTCTTCGTCGGCAACGGCGACGGCGCGGCGGAAGGAGAGGACCTTGCGTTCGAGCTCCGCGAGGACGGCGAGGGCAAGCCCGTCCTCGCACGGTTCCCGCTCTCGTACCCGAAGCCGCTCTTCCGCGGTCCGCTGGAACTCAAGGCGCCGTCCGGCCTCGTGCTGAAGGCCGGCCGCACCTACGTCCTGGAGCTTGCCGCAAAGCGCAAGACGTCCCCGATAGTATGGTTCGTCTCGCGCCACGGGCGCGATGTCTACCCGCGCGGCGAGGCGCGAGTTGACGGAAGGCGCATATCCGACAAGGAGGGGCGTGGCGTCGACTTCGGCCTTGCCGTCTACGCGGCCGACTGAAGACGGTGGCGCGGCGGCGTCGGACAATGTCCCGCACTTATGCCTGAATGCTCGTTAAGACGGCGTTCAGGCTGCCGGTGCGGTAGCCGAGGAGGTCGAGGGATGTGTAGGCGAAGCCGAGGGACTTGAGCGCGGACGAGATCTCCTCCGCGCGCTCAAGTATCGCGGGGAATGCGCTGCGCGCCGTCTCGATGCGCGCGACGGTGCCGTGGCGGCGGACCCTCAGCGGCACGTCTTCGCCGACGATTGAGGCGAGAAGAGACTCCGCCTTGCCGACGCGCTCAAGAGCATCGGGCGTTATGCGCTCGCCGTAGGGGAAGCGCGATGCGAGGCAGGCGGCGGACGGCTTGCGCCATGTCGGAAGCCCGGCGCGACGGGAGAGCTCGCGGATTTCGGCCTTCGACAGCCCCGCATCGGCGAGGGGGCTAAGGACGCCCAGTTCGCGGATTGCGCGCCGTCCGGGCCGGTAGTCGCCCGAGTCGTCCGTATTCGACCCTTCAAGGACGGCTGCGAGGCCGAGTTCGCGGGCGAGGTCCGAAAAGCGTCCGAAAAGCGCCTTTTTGCAATGGTAGCACCTGTCCGGCGGGTTCTCGGCGAAGCCGGGGACGGAAAATTCGTCGAAGCGGACGATTTCGTGGCGGATTCCGCGACTTTTGCAGAAGCGGACGGCGGATTCCAGCTCTGCGGGCGGCATGGACCTCGGGGCGGCGGTGAAGGCGACTGCGCGGGAGGGAAGGACCTCGGACGCGACATGGAGGAGGTAGGTCGAGTCCACGCCGGAGGAGAATGCGACGGCGGCGGACCCGAGATCGCGGACCGCTTCGCGCAGACTTTCCTCCTTGTCGAGGAGTGTTTTTGATATGCCGTTTTTGGTGTTCAAATCACCGTTATTATACCAAAGACTTGCTCCAAGGTCCATGCCGATGCGAAAAAAGAGCCGATCCGGCGTCCTCAACCCCCAGAATTTTTGATATAATACATCACATTAGAGGTGAACTATGACTCTTGCAGAACTTGAGAACCAGAAGGCGGAGAGCCTTAAGGAGATTGCGGCGGCGTCCGACGCGGCCGCCGTCGAATCATTGCGCGTCAAGTACGTCGGGCGCAACGGGTCCATCCCGGCGTTCATCAAGGCGATGAAGGACGTGCCGAAGGAGGAGCGTCCCGCATTCGGCAAGGCCGTGCAGGCCTGGCGCGCGGAGGTGGAGTCCGCCCTTGCGGCGAAGGGCGGCGGCGGAGCCGGCGAGAAGGCGGTCGACGCCGACCTCACGCTTCCGGGGCGCTGGTGGAACCTGGGCGTCAAGCACCCGCTCTCGCGCGTCATCGAGGAGACGGCGCAGATCTTCGGGCGCCTCGGCTTCACGGTCGCGGACGGCCCCGAGCTTGAGAACCGCTTCAACAACTTCACGGCGCTCAACACGCCCGCGCACCATCCGTCGATGGACAGGAGCGACACGTTCTGGTTCGGAGACGACTGCCTGCTGAGGACGCAGACCTCGCCCGTGCAGATCAGGACGATGATGGCCAACAAGCCGCCGGTAAGGGTCATCTGCCCCGGGCGCACGTACCGCCGCGACACGACGGACGCGACGCACTCGGCGAACTTCCACCAGATCGAGGGCCTTTACGTCGACACGAAGCCGGTGTCGCTGGCCGATTTGAAGAGCGTCCTCGCGTACTTCGCGAAGGAGATGATGGGCCCGGGCGTGACGGTCAGGTTCCGTCCGCACTTCTTCCCGTTCACCGAACCGTCGGTCGAGGTGGACTTCTCCTGCCATGTCTGCAAGGGGAAGGGATGCAACGTCTGCAAGCAGTCCGGCTGGATCGAAGTCGCGGGCGCGGGCATGGTCGATCCGCGCGTCTTCGGGTACGTCGGATACGACGCGACGAAGGTGTCCGGCTACGCATTCGGCTTCGGCGTGGAGCGCATCGCGATGATCAAGTACGGCATTCCGGACATCCGCTGGCTGTACGAGAACGACGTACGCTTCCTCGAGCAGCTGGGGTGAGTCGCGAATGGAAGATTGAGGAGGGGCGGCGTCCCGTGGCGATTTTACATCTTACATTCCAAATTCTTCATTCGCTATGATGACGATCTACCAGTGGGAGAACGGCGGACTCAAGGAGGCTCAGGACTTCGGCGAGTCGTGCTGGATAAACCTCGTGGAGCCCACGACGACGGAGCTGGAGAGGGTCCTTACGTTCTCGCAGGTGCCGCGCGACTTCCTTACGGACCCGCTTGACGCCGACGAACGTCCGCGCTTCGACTACGACGACAACGCTTCGATGCTCATCATCCACGTCCCGTGTCCCGTGACGGAGGACGACGCGGTGGTGCCATACAAGACGGTCCCTCTCGGCATCATCCTGCTCGGGAAGTCCGTGATAACGGTGTGCAGCGCGAGAACCCCTGTCACGACGGCGTTCCTGGACCAGATCCGGCGCGTCTGCCCGCCGTGCGACCAGTACAGGTTCGCGTTCCGTCTTCTGTGGCACGGGGGCGTCCTGTTCCTGCGCTACCTGCACGACGTCCACCAGCGCACGAACGCGCTCGAGGACGAGCTGCACGAGTCGATCTCGAACGAAGTGCTGCTGAAGCTCCTCATGATCGAGAAGACGTTCGTGTACTTCACGACGTCGTTGAAGGCGGACACGATCGCGCTGGCGCGCGCCAACACCGCGCGGCAGCTCGTCCTTTCGGAGGACGACCGCGACCAGCTCGAGGACGCGATGGTCGAGTACCAGCAGGCGCTCGAGACGGCGACGATCCACGCGAACATCCTGAACGGCACGCTCGATACGTTCGCCTCGCTGATCAACAACAACCTGAACAACGTGATGAAGTACCTGACGGTCGTGACGATATTCCTCGCGGTGCCCACCTTGATAACGTCGGCGTACGGGATGAACATAAACCTTCCGTTCGGCGCTGGGGACGGGAGCCGGGCGGTCTTCTGGGGGATAGTCGCCATCTCCGCATTCGCGGCGGGGCTCATCGGACTCGTTCTTTTCATACTATCCAAGAAGCGGAAATTCTGATATAATAGCCGCGTTCCTTAAACTGAAACAAGAATCCAACCAATCAAGGAGGGAATCATGGCCAAATGGGTATGCCCCGTATGCGGGTATGTGTACGAGGGGGAGAATCCGCCGGAGAAGTGTCCGCAGTGCGGCGTTCCGGGATCTAAGTTCCTCAAGCAGGAGGCGGGCGGCGACAAGCTCACGTTCGTCTGCGAGCACCACGTCGGCGACGGCATCGTCGAGGACGCGGAGGTCACGCAGGGCCTCAAGGACCACTTCACGGGTGAATGCACCGAGGTGGGCATGTACCTCGCGATGTCCCGCCAGGCGGACCGCGAAGGCTATCCCGAGGTCGCCGAGGCGTACAAGCGCATCGCCTACGAGGAGGCCGAGCACGCGGCGAAGTTCGCGGAGCTCCTGGGCAAGACGATCGACATCGTGACCGACTCCACGAAGGAGAACCTCAGGCGCCGCGTCGAGGCGGAGTGCGGGGCGACGGCGGGCAAGCTCGCGATCGCCAAGCGCGCGAAGGAGCTCGGCTACGACGCGATACACGACACGGTCCACGAGATGGCCAAGGACGAGGCCCGCCACGGCAAGGCGTTCGAAGGCCTGCTGAAGCGCTACTTCAAGTAGTCCGCGGGGCGAGATGCAAAAAAGACGCTTCAGGCGCAAGCCCGGGGCGTCTTTTTCTCAGTATACGCCCGTCTTCAGCCGCCATCCGGTCAATTTGTCAAATATTGCAATCAACTCCGCCGATATTACCCAAAAGGCTATATAGACGAGTCGGGGAGATAATGATATAATATACACCATGAAACTGACAAACGAAAACTTGAAACTCGCCGCAGACACCGTCCGGTGTCTCTGCGCCGACATGATTGACAAGTCCAACTCCGGCCATCCGGGCGCTCCGCTCGGCATGGCAGACCTTGCCGTAACCCTGTGGCTGAAGTACCTGAACGTCGCCCCCGGCGACCTCAAGTGGCCTGGACGCGACCGCCTCGTCTTCTCGGGCGGGCATGCAAGCGCGCTCGTATACGCGCTCTACCACCTCGCCGGCGTCGGCGGGCTCACGATTGACGAACTCAAGACCTTCCGCCAGGTCGGCAGCCGCTGCGCCGGCCATCCCGAGCGCGGGGTCACCCCCGGCGTGGACGTGACGACCGGTCCGCTCGGCCAGGGCGTCGCGATGGGCGTGGGCCTTGCGCTCGCGGCCAAGAAGTCCGGCGTCAAGAACAAGACGTGGGTCTTCTGCGGCGACGGCGACATGGAGGAGGGCATCTCCCACGAGGCGTGCAGCTGGGCGGGCACGATGAAGCTCGACGACCTCATCATGATCTACGACTCGAACCGCATCACGATCGAGGGTTCGACGGCGATTTCGATGGCCGACGACGTCAAGAAGCGCTTCGAGAGCTACGGATGGAAGGTGTACGTCTGCGACGGACACGACTACGACGCGATCATCCGCACGTACCGCAACGCGATGCACGTGACGGGCCAGCCCGCGCTCGTCATCGCAAACACCCACATCGGCCAGGGCGCGCCGACGAAGCACGACTCCTCCGGCGTCCACGGCTCACCGCTCGGCGCAGAGGAGACGGCCGGCCTCAAGAAGGCCCTCGGCTTCGACCCCGAGAAGAGCTTCTACGTCCCCGAGGAGGTCTACACGCTCTTCGCGGACCGCGGCAGGACGCTCACCCGCCAGGCCAGGCGCTGGCGCCGCGAGCACCCGCAGATCACGGGCGAGACTGTCGCCCCCGACTACATGAAGATGGTCGAGGCGCTTCCGAAGTACGAGGTCGGCAAGTCCCTCGCGACGCGCAACGTCTCGGGCGAGGTGCTGAACGCGCTTGCGAAGGTCGTTCCCGAGCTCGTCGGCGGCTCGGCGGACCTCGCGCCGTCGAACAAGACTTACATGAAGGACCTCGGGGACATCGGGCCCGGCGACTTCTCCGGACGCAACGTCCACTACGGCATCCGCGAGCTCGCGATGACCGCTATGGTCAACGGCTTCACGGCGTTCGGCGGTGTCCGCGGCTACGGCGCGACGTTCTTCGTCTTCAGCGACTACTGCCGTCCGGCGCTCCGCCTCGCGGCGCTCATGAAGCTCCCGTCCATCTTCGTCTTCTCGCACGACAGCTTCTACGTCGGCGAGGACGGCCCGACGCACGAGCCTGTCGAGCAGCTCGCGGCGCTCCGCGCCATGCCGGGCGTCACGACGTTCCGTCCGGCGGACGCGACGGAGACGGCCTTTGCGTGGGTCGAGATGCTCCTCAACGTGCACGGCCCGAGCTGCATCATGACGACGCGCCAGAACCTTCCCGTCCTCGAGGGCGTCCGCCACGAGGGCGTCGCGAAGGGCGCGTACGTGATCTACGAGAGCGGGAGCCAGGGGATGGACACGATGCTCTTCATCGCCTCCGGCAGCGAGGTTTCGCTGTGCGTCGAGGCTGCGAAGCGCCTCGTTGCGGAGGGCCGCGCGGTGCGCGTCGTCTCCATGCCGTCGATGGAGCTCTTCCTCGCCCAGAAGCGCGAGTACCGCGACGCGGTGCTGCCCGAGATCATGAAGAACCGCGTCATCGTCGAGGCGGGCGTCCGCTTCGGCTGGGACCGCTTCAGGCTCGACTTCCTCAAGACGCGCTTCATCACGATGGACGACTACGGTGCGTCCGGTCCGTACAAGGAGCTCGCCGTGAAGTTCGGCTTCACGGTCGACAACGTGTACAAGGCCGCGAAGGACATCGTCTGAGCGGAAGGAAACGTCGACAAAGGAGGGAACGAATGAGACCCGGCCTGATTCAGATACTCGTATGCATCATAATAATCGCGCTCCTGTTCGGGGCCAAGAAGATCCCGGACCTTGCGCGCGCGATCGGCAAGGCGAAGGGCGAGTTCAAGAAGGGGCTCGCCGAGGGCGAGATGGCGGACGACGCCACCCCGTCCCCCGAACCGCCCAGGCAGGTCGAGGCGGAGAAGGCGAAGGCCTGATTTGACCGACCTCATCCGAGAGCGGCTGAAGGCCGTTCCGAACCGCCCCGGCTGTTACCTCATGCGTGACCGCCGGGGCGTGATAATCTACGTCGGCAAGGCGAAGAACCTGCGCCGGCGCGTATCGAGCTACTTCCGCCCGGGCGCGAAGCACCCCCCGAAGGTGCGCTCGATGGTGGACACAGTCTACGACTTCGAGTTCATGACCGTGAAGAACGAGGCTGAGTCGCTTTTGACCGAGGCCTCGCTGATAAAGAGGCACAAGCCGCATTTCAACATCCTCATGCGCGACGACAAGCGCTATCTCGCGCTGCGTGCGGACCAGGCGGAGGAGTGGCCGAGGTTCAGGTGCGTGAGGATCGTGAGGGACGACGGGGCGCGTCACTTCGGTCCGTTCCCGTCGAGCCCGGTCGTCCGGGCGGCGAAGGACTTCGTGGAGAGGCGCTGGGGCATTCGCGGGTGCGAGGACATCGTGCCGTGCGAGGAGACGCACAGGCACTGCCATGCGGACGTCATACGCACGTGCTCCGCGCCGTGCATGGGCAGGATTTCGCACGAGGAGTACAAGGCCAGGTTCGAGGAGGCGTGCCAGTTCCTGGACGGGAAGCGTCCGGACGTCCTCGCCGAGGTGGAGCGGGAGATGCGCGAGGCGGCGGCGAAGGGCGACTTCGAGAAGGCCGCGAGGCTGAGGGACACTGTGTTCGCGCTGAGGGAGATGACGAAGTCGCACTTCGTCCGAAAGACGCCCGAGATGCGCGCGGAGGACGCGAAGAGGGGGCTGGAGGAGCTTGCGAAGGCGATAGGGCTCCCGAATCCGCCGCACATCATAGAGTGCGTGGACATCTCGAACCTCTTCGGGACGCACAACGTCGCCTCGCTCGTGGTGGCCCGGGACGGGCTCCCGGACGGACGGTACTACAGGCATTTCAGGATCAAGTCGTTCAAGGGGGCGGACGACCCGCGCGCGATGGCGGAGGTCGTGAGGCGCAGGTACGGCCCCGACTCCACGCTCCTCGGGACTTCGCCGCGCGCGGACCTCTACATCTGCGACGGCGGCATAACGCAGCTTCGCGCGGCGCGCGAGGTGTTCGCGGAGCTGGGGATAACGGACATCCCGACGATCGGCCTTGCGGAGAGGCAGGAGGAGCTGGTCTTCGACGACGGGCGTCCGAACCTCCTCCTGCCGCGCGACTCGGAGGCGCTCTTCGTGTGTACGCGCCTGCGCGACGAGGCGCACAGGTTCGCGATAACGTACCACCGCAACCTGCGGGAGAAGGCGATCAGGGAGTCGGTCCTCGACGAGATACCAGGGATAGGCGAGGCGAAGAAGGTGAAGCTGCTGAAGACATTCAAGTCGGTCTACGGCATAGCGCGCGCGAGCGCGGAGGAGGTCGCGTCCGCGGCGGGCGTGAACGCGACGGTCGCGGAGGCGGTGCTGAAGGCGGTCATGGCGGTGACGCACAAGGAGGCGAAATGAACGCGCAGGACGTGATACTGGGCTCGCGGGTCGCGCACCTGAGGGAGCTCAAGGCGGAGGTCGCGAAGCTGAAGGCGGAGAACGACAGGCTGAGGTCCGAGAATGCGGAGCTCCTGCGGCACTTCGACATGGCGCTCGCGGCGGCGATGGACCTGGACGGGCGGCGCACGGGGACGTTCATCGTAGTGGACGGATGGAACCTCATACTCGGCGCCGGGAAGGAGGCGCGTAGCCCCGAGGAGCTGGAGGGGCGGATGCGCGCGCACCTTGAGGCGAATCCGGACGACTTCGTGTGGATAGTGTACGACGGGGAGTGCGAGGGTTCGAGGAACGAGGGGAGGCTAAGGGTCTCGTGGACGGGCGGGAAGGGTCCGCAGCGCGCGGACCGCTTCATCTGCGACTTCCTGAGGATGGCCCGGCTGCGCGGCGACGCCCCGCGCATCGTCGTGAAGACCCACGACAAGGAGCTCCTGCGCAACGCCGCCCGCATCCTCGGCTGAAACTTTTTTCAACTCGCGGCCCCGCCAAGCATGGAAATTTGCTATAATGTGCGCATAAATCAAACCAACGGAAGATAAAAACAAAATGAGCGAACAGAAAAAGTACGTCTACTTCTTCGGTGCCGGACAGACCGAAGGCAACGCCAACATGCGCGAGCTCCTCGGGGGCAAGGGCGCGAACCTCGCCGAAATGGCGGGCCTGGGGCTCCCCGTCCCGCAGGGCTTTACGATCTCGACGGAGGCCTGCACGCGCTACTACGACGACGGCAAGGTGATCGGCGACGACATCATGAAGCAGATCCGCGAGTACGTCGCGAAGCTCGAGAAGTCCGCCGGCAAGAAGTTCGGGGACGCCAAGAACCCGCTGCTGGTGTCGGTCCGCTCCGGCGCGCGCGCGTCGATGCCCGGCATGATGGACACGATCCTCAACCTCGGCCTCAACGAGACCGTCGTGAACAGCCTCGCGAAGCAGACGAAGAACCCGCGCTGGGCTTGGGACTGCTACCGCCGCTTCATCCAGATGTTCTCCGACGTCGTCATGGAGGTCGGCAAGAAGTACTTCGAGAAGCTGATCGACGACATGAAGGCGAAGAAGCACGTCAAGAACGACGTCGACCTCACCGCAGCCGACCTCAAGACGCTTGCCACCCAGTTCAAGGCCGAGTACAAGGCCAAGATCGGCAAGGACTTCCCGACCGACGCGAAGGAGCAGCTCTTCGAGGCGATCAAGGCCGTGTTCCGCAGCTGGGACAACCCGCGCGCGAACGTCTACCGCCGCGACAACGACATCCCGTACTCCTGGGGCACGGCCGTCAACGTCCAGATGATGGCGTTCGGCAACCTCAACAACGACTCCGGCACCGGCGTCGCCTTCACGCGCGACCCGGCGAGCGGAGAGAAGAGGCTCATGGGCGAGTTCCTCATGAACGCGCAGGGCGAGGACGTCGTCGCCGGCGTGAGGACCCCGATGCCGATCGCCAAGATGGCCGAGGTCATGCCCGAGGCGTTCAAGCAGTTCCAGAAGATCTGCGCGACGCTCGAGAGCCACTACCGCGACATGCAGGACATGGAGTTCACGATCGAGAACAAGAAGCTCTACATGCTCCAGACGCGCAACGGCAAGCGCACCGCGCGCGCCGCCCTCAAGATCGCCTGCGACCTCGTGGACGAGGGAATGCGCACCGAGGAGGAGGCGGTTCTCATGATCGACCCGCGCAACCTCGACACGCTCCTCCATCCGCAGTTCGACGCGGTCGCGCTCAAGCGCGCGCGGCCCTCGGGGCGCGGGCTTCCCGCCTCGCCGGGCGCGGCGTGCGGCAGGATCGTCTTCACGGCGGCTGACGCCAAGGACTGGAAGGACCGCGGCGAGAAGGTCGTGCTCGTGCGCCTCGAGACCTCGCCCGAGGACATCGAGGGCATGAAGGCGGCGGAGGGCATCCTCACCGTCCGCGGCGGCATGACGTCCCACGCGGCCGTCGTCGCGCGCGGCATGGGAGAGTGCTGCGTCTCCGGCTGCCAGGAGATCGTGATGGACGAGGAGAAGAAGCGCTTCACCCTCGGCGGCAAGGTCTTCAAGGAGGGCGACTGGCTCTCCATCGACGGCTCGACCGGCAACATCTACGACGGCGTCATCCCGACCGTCGACGCGAAGATCGTCGGCGAGTTCGGCCGCATCATGATGTGGGCGGACAAGTTCCGCAAGCTGAAGGTGCGCACCAACGCCGACACGCCGCGCGACGCCAAGAAGGCGCGCGAGCTCGGCGCGGAGGGCATCGGCCTGTGCCGCACGGAGCACATGTTCTTCTCGCAGTCGCGCATCACGCCGTTCCGCGAGATGATCTGCGCCGACACGGTCGAGGAGCGCAGGATCGCGCTCAACAAGATACTTCCGTTCCAGCAGGACGACTTCGAGCAGCTCTTCGAGGCGCTTGACGGCCAGCCCGTCACGATCCGCTTCCTCGACCCGCCGCTCCACGAGTTCGTGCCGCACACGGAGGAGGAGATCGCGCTTCTCGCGAAGACGACCCACAAGCCGATCGGCCGCATCAAGGAGATCATCGACTCGCTCCACGAGTTCAACCCGATGATGGGCCACCGCGGCTGCCGCCTCTGCGTGACGTACCCCGAGATCGCGGTCATGCAGACGAAGGCCGTCATCCGCGCCGCCATCAACGTGCAGAAGAAGCACAAGGGGTGGACGGTGAAGCCCGAGATCATGATCCCGCTCACGGGCGACGTCAAGGAGTTCAAGTTCGTGAAGGACATCGTCGTCCACGTCGCGAACGAGGAGATCC
>CAMOCC010000010.1 GCA_946610035.1 uncultured Verrucomicrobiota bacterium | reverse complement strand
CGACACTCCGCCAAACCGTCATTTCAAGGGCAAATCACCCGTTCCTTCACACGCTTGTCGCATCTCCACCCCACGGGACTGTCCCTGAAGGGGATGGGGACTGTCCCCGTAGCGGAGGGGGACAGTCCCTGGGTGTCTGAATGATTCCACGCTTATCCCGATTTTTTATAAGTGCGAATAATGGGCGTATTTTGCGGTTTTCTGCGCGTTGCGGCCCTGCGCGGCGGAGACGGTTCCGTGGAGGACGACTGGCTGGAAAGCCCCGATCCGTCCCTAGTGTACATCGTCCGCAAATGCCTCGAACGGAGGCGGGGGAGGGCGGTGTCCCGTTACGCTGCTGCGGCGGGCGATCTGGCGAACGTAGTTCGGATCCGTCGGCGAAGGGGCGTCCACCTCGATCTCAATGCTAACGACGTCCCCTATGTCCCATGGCTTTGTCCAGTTGCGGACCTGGATTATGCCGCTTTCGTCGCGTACCGCGTTCCAGTATCGCGTAGTCGAGACCACCTCGCCCGCTATCTCGTACCGCGCACCGGTTTCTGTGACGGCGAGCGCCTCGGAGACGGATATTGCGTCCGCCGCCGTCCGTGCCGCAAGCAGCGCTATGAGCGGGGAAAATAATCTAAATGCCTTGAACATGGCCATTATTGTAGCAAATTGTGCTCGATGTGGCAAATATGAATCATGCGTGTGCCCCCTGTCTCCCCCTATATGGGAACGAAAGAGGAAAGAGGACCTGTCAACACCCGATGGGGTAGGCTACTCCCGCCCGGAAAGTGGTAGAATATTGTGACAAAGGGGAGTAGTCATGGAGCATTCGAAAGCCTCGTTCAGTCGTATTCATGCGGTGATTGCAGCTGCATCACTTGTGCTTTGTCTCGCGCATCGCGCAGAGGCGGAAATCGAGTGGGTCGGCGGCAGCTCAGGCAACTGGGACGATTCCACCAAGTGGAGTGGGACGGTCGAGCCGCATCGGTTCAACTATTCAACTATGAACGGTACCGCCGCGACGGTCACATTCGGAAATGCGGAGACGCTTGATGCGGGGCTATGGGTCGAGAACAACCTTTCGGGTTCTGTGACTTTCACGGCTGATTCGCTTGAGAAGGGGCTCGTGCAGACCGGGGGCAATCTGAACCTCGGCACTGGCACTTATGGCGTACTTGCGATCAATGGCGGAACTTATCATTTTGCGAATGACATTCTTGTCGGCATAGGTTGCTGGGCGAACAACGCCCGCGGCGATTTCACGCTCCTTTCCGGCCGCGTGGAAACCTCCTATTGGATGGTTTTGGGTACTTTCTGGGAGGATAAGTATGCTTCCTGGCATACGGGTGCGCAGGGTAACGTCACGGTTTCGGGCGGAGAGCTGGTTATCGGATGCAGGACCAACGAGGTCGGTGTGTATGTGACGGCAGACAATGGGCGTATCGAGATGGGGCGCGCCGCAGGCAGTGTTACGACATTCATGCAGACTGGCGGCAATGTCAGTTCTCAGTTCGACAATGGTCCGGCGCTCATTGTCGGCAGCGCCGACAACACCACCGCGACCTACACGATTTCGAACGGCACATATACGGCGCGCTCGGGAAACGTGCTGATTGCGAACGGCACTGGTTCCATTGGTACGCTCAACATCTGCGGCGGAACATTTACAGCCGAGACCATTACGAACGGACTTGGCACGGCCACGGTCAATCTCGACGGCGGCACTCTTGCCGCCAAAGCCGACGGCACGCTGATCGCAAGCGGCGTGACGTTGAATATCGGTGTAAATGGCGGGACTATCGATACTTACGGCTATGCAGTTGAAGTTGCCGCCACAGTATGCGGCAGCGGCAATATACAGGTCAAAGGAGGCGGCTCTGTTTCATTCACTGGTGATACATCGGCGTTTACGGGTGTTGTGGCGAGTTTCATTGTCGGATCGAATGACAATGAACTTTGGCTTGGCAACGGCAGGATTTCGGGATCCGTCCATGTAGCTGGAACACTCAGGTTCGGCACGCCCTCAGAAGTGCCTAACTGCGACCTCGACTATGATTTCGGCACAGGCGATTTCGACAGTTACTTTACGAACAATGGCGGCGAGCTGACAGATGCGACTATCAACGGACGTGACGCGAAACACAGCGACACTTTCAGCGTGAAGTGTAAGTCATCAAGTGTTGTTGCTTCGATGTTCGCGGTTGCGCAATGCAATTCAAAGCCTAATTATTGCAAGCTGTGCACTTCATCAGATTCACAGGCAGATGGAAGATGGTGTATACGACAGCACAATCAGAATGGATACTGGGTCCGTCAAGCATCCACATATAACGACGACATTAACAACAGGATTTGGCAAAATGGCGAGTCCGGAGTGAGAATTTCCACTGATCCTAAGGTGTTTTCCATAATAGGTCGCTGGTCGCGCTACTCTCCGGACACGATTACATTTGGTGGCGACTCTTCGCCTTATTCCATGACTTGGGGCGAAGTCCTGCTATTCAACCGTGAGGTTACAGAATCGGAACGCGTAGGCATAGAAGACTATCTGATGTGGAAATGGGGGTTTGAGAACACATACGCGCCGCTGACAACTGCGAACGCGCTTTCGATGTCAACCGGCGCGACTCTCGACCTGGGAGGTTTTGACTTGATGGTTGCGAGCTTCACCGGCTCTGGCACGGTGCAGAACGGAACGCTGAGGACCGTTGGCGGCACATACACCCAAGGCGATGGTGACCTGACGATCCCAGCCGTGGACGGTGCGACCTACTACGCCTCGGACAGCAACAGGCAGCTTGTCATCACTGGCGCGAGCGGAAAGAACGTGACGATCGTAGTCCCTGACGCGCGCGTCGCAAACATAGATGGAATGTTTTTCTGCGAGGGTGACGGAGTCACGTTCAAGAACACGTCCGGCGACACTCTTGACATGTCCGGCTACAGACATTCGAACGGCTGGTGGACGTCGGGTGACTATACCTGGACCGGCGGCAGTTCCGAAGAAACGAAGTACTGGGACGACATGATGAACTGGACGGGATACGACCTCTCGGACGCCGAAACATACTGGAGAATAGACAAGTCCGCCGACATCTGGTTCCGCAGCAATATTGGTCCCTCCAGTACGCTTTTGGTGGATGGGGGACCTGTTACGTTCTATGCGACTGATGATGCCTACGGCTACACGGAGCCAGGCACATGGAAATCCGCATGGTTCGCGGTGGGTGCGCACAAGAGCGGAGAACTCGTGATCGCGAGCGGAACACACCAAATCGTTTCAGACCTTCATGTCGGACGCGCTCTTTATGGTTCGGACGTCACAGGCATCTTCACGCTTCAGTCCGGTATTGTCAGAACAACCTACTGGATGGCCGTTGGTGAAGGAAGCAACGGCAACAGCGCCTACGGCAACGTCAATATAGATGGCGGCGAGCTTGTTGTCGGCTACCGCGATGCCGCCGCGCAGAACGCTGATTCGCGGTTGAACGTGGGCGTCGATGCCGGATGTACTGGCGTAATCAACCAGACTGGCGGCTCGGTCAGTTCGTCGGCGGACGGCATCGGCAATGCGGGCGAATACGCAATGATGGTCGGCTGTGGCGATAGGTCGACGGGCGTATACAATCTCTTGGGCGGATCGTATACTGCACGGTTCGGCAAGGTCAAACTCGCCGACGGCGCCAATTCCACGGGAACGTTGAACATTGACGGCGGCCGGTTCACGACTGCGGCGATTGAGAAGGGCGCGGGCACGGCGACTGTCAATCTCAACGGCGGCACGCTTGTGGCCACGGCGGACGGAACATTCATCGCGAGCGGAATCGCGTTCACAATCGGCGACAACGGCGGTTGGATCAACCCTAACGGACACAACATCACAATCGAGGGCGATGTTTCGGGCTCCGGCTCGTTGACAGTCGTCGGTTTCGGTACTGTTACCGTAAACGGCATGGTGAATCTGCCGAATGGAGAGCTTTCGTTTGTGCCAAATGAGTATTATTCCGGAGCGGCGGGCGAAACCCACAAAATCGTGTTCAACGCCACGTCAATCAACGCGGCGACAATGAGCGGCGTCGCGACAGTCTCGACAAGCGCCGGCATCACCGCCGGCAATGGCGCGTTCTATGGCAAGATCACCGGCGCAGGTGGCCTTACCGTGACCGGCGAGACGAGCCTTTACGGACTAAGCGACTTCTCGGGCAAGCTCGCAATCGGAAGGAACGGCCTCCTTTACATCGTATCGTCTCTCGACGGCATATCCCAGCTATGGAGAGTCGATGCTTCCGCTGCGGATTCGATCACCCTGACGGACGGCAAGGTTGTCAACTGGGTTTCGCAGACGGGGAACGGTTACTTCGCAAACAGCGAATCGCCCATGACGGTTTCCTATGACTATTTCGGCGGAAAACCTTCGGTGCTCACATCTCATGGAACGCTTACAAGCTCGTGGGACAACGACGGCAGCGCGTGGAAGATATACCACACGCAGGCTTTGCTGGGCGCAATCCATGTTGTCGAACACAACAACACTGGGGCTGCGATTCTCCAGTACAACGGACAGAACAATCAGTATATAGGCAGGAGAACGAGTGACTCGTGGTGGAATCGCTGGACCAAGATGCGCGGCTCGTCCACATCCGTTGACGATGGATTCTGGCAGAACGGGGAATACGGGGATTTGGCCTATCACGACTATGATGCAACGCTAGCTGTTCTTGGCTTCAACCGTGTTTCCACAATGACTTCGCTCAACATCGGAGGTTGGTGCAGCAGCGTCGCAATCGGCGAACTTATTGGACTGAACTTCAATCCGTCGCAGGTCCAGATCAAGCAGATCGAGACATACCTCGCCAACAAATGGAACATAACCAGCATGGGTAGGTCTATTCCGAATGTGCCGGTCTCGATGTCCGGCGGCACGCTCGACCTTGGCGGGCTTGACATCACGGTACAGTCGTTCAGCGGCGCTGGCACGGTCAAGAACGGGACGCTTAGGACGGCGAACAACATCTTCACGCAGTCTGGCGGGAAACTTGCGATTCCCTCCGTCGAAGGTGCAACGTACGTTGCCTCCAGCTCCAACGAAAAGCTGGAAATCACCGGCGCTGCGGGAAAGACGGTCACTGTGCGGATTCCAGCTGATTGGCTTGACCCGAACTCCAAGACATACTCCTATATCTACTGCGACGGCACGATCAACTTCGAATTCGAAGGCGAGACGCTCGAGTATGAGCGCCTGAGCGACGGACGATACCGCTTCGGAACGGTGGTGGACGACATTGACTATGGCGAGTACGGCGAAAACACCACCGACAACGCAAATGAAGACGAATACGAGGACGAAGCGGGAACGGCGTTCCCCGGCGCTTTCGGATGGGGCCGTTTCGCCGTAGGCGCACGCGCGTCATCCTCCCCGTCCGTCTACCATGTCACGAACCTCAAGGATTCCGGCACAGGCTCGCTGCGCGACGCCGTCTCGAAGCCCAACCGCATCGTCGTGTTCGATGTCGCAGGTGTCATCAAGATTTCCTCGCGCATCACATTCGCCTCGAACCTCTATGTAGCCGGACAGACCGCGCCGGGCGAAGGTATTACGGTCTACGGCAACGGATGCTCGTTCTCGGGTGCGAGCAACATCATCTGCCGCTACCTCAGGTGGCGCATGGGACACATCGGCACGTCCGGAAAGGACTGCGCGGGAATCGCGAACGGTGCGAACATGATCTTCGACCACTGCTCGTTCTCCTGGGGGCTTGACGAGACGTTCTCTATCAACCCGGACGGGAAGGGGACATATCCGCACAACATAACTCTGCAGAACTGCATCTTCGGACAGGGCCTGATGACGCACTCGGCGGGCGGACTCATGCAGGCGGACTACGTGACGCTCTTCCGCAATCTCTACGTCGACAACTCGACGCGCAACAACAAGGTGAAGGGCATAAACCAGTATGCGAACAACATCGTGTACAACTGGAAGAACGGATGCTATATCATGGGCGGAGACTCGTCCGGGGCGAGCTACTGCACAATCGAAAGCTGCCTCTTCATCAACGGACCTGTCAGCTCCGATTCCAATGCGCTCGGCGGAGGCAACGGCGACTTCCACTTCTACGGAAACGACAACTGGCAGGACAAGAACCGCAACGGAATCCTTGACGCGTCTATCGTCACGCACAATGGCGGAGGCGATTCCGTTGCGAAGTCGGTTATCGAGAACAAGGTCGGTACTCTTCCGACACTCCCGCTGTATGCGGGCAACACGCTTCTCGAGAACAACCTCCGCAAAGTCGGCGCATCGCTTCCGTACCGCGACCAGAGCGACTGCTATATGATTGACGAGGTCGAGACGATTGGTCGTTCCGGCGGATTGATCACATACGAGGACACGCTTGCGATCGGCGCGCCGGACACGTGGGACTGGTGGGGCGGCACAAAGCGCACGGACTCCGACAGCGACGGAATCCCCGACGAGTGGGAGAGCGCGCAAGGGCTTAATCCGAACAGCGCTGCGGACGCGCTCGTGAAGGCTTCCAACGGACGCCTCAACATTGAGAACTACATAAACTCCATAACCGCCGAGGACAGCCAGCCGTTCCTGCGCGCGCCGATCACGCTGAGGGCTTCGGCGACTTCGACCCACAGTGTTACCCTAGCATGGCGTGACTACACGTACGGCGAGATCGGCTTCTCCGTCGAGATGCTTGAGGACGGTGCATGGGTTCAGAAGGGCATTGCAGGTCCGAACGCTACGAGCTACACGGTCGGCAACCTTACGCAGGCCACATACTACGATTTCCGCGTTGTCGCCGTTGGACGAAACGGCACAGCCGCGCTTTATTCCGAGCCGGCGTATCTCACCGGCGTCAACACGCGTCAGGAGGAGACGGGCGAGGTAGATATAGACAGCTATGAGGCGGATGACTTCATCACAACGAAGTTTTCGGTATGGAATGCTACGCATAATGCATTCGCGAATGCTGGCGGAGGAGATAAAAAGTTTTCTGCCGGAGACAAGGTTGATTTAAGTTCCGACGTGGATCACACCATGACTCTTACGATGGACATAGAGCCTGAATCGATTGTGGCAAACGGAACAGGAACAGTGACGCTCAAGCGATTTGGCTGGATGACAGGGACAACATCCATCAATAAGGGCAATACGGGCACTCTTGTGCTTTGCGCTGAATCTGGCAAGAAGGACAGCCTCGCTACTTACACAGGCAAGGTCGTGAACCACGGCGGTACGATCGAGTTCGACTCCATAGCGAACGGAGGTGTTGCTTCTTCGCTCGGAATGTCCACGAAGGACGCGCTCAACTGGATATTCGACGGCGGTACATACAAATACACCGGCGGCAATGCATCCACCGACCGCTCTGCGACGTTCCGCAAGGATTCCGTCCTCAATATCGCCAACTCAGGCACGACGCTGACGATGACCGGCGCGATGGAAGGGACGGGCGAGTTCATTCTCGACGGAGCCGGCACGCTCAACATAACCGATGCGAATACATTCTTCGGCAACAACACGCGCGGCGCGACGATCCGTGGCGGGACGCTTTACTTGTCCACTACTGGCGACGCGGGCTCGGCAAGGAATTTCGCCAACAGGAACACGATAACGAAGCTTACGCTTGCGGGCGGACACGTCAAGTTCGCTTCCAAGAACGAGGAGTACCAGACCTACAATGTTCCGATATACGCAGAGGACGGGACGAGCTCCGAGATGACGCTTGCAACGCACAGCTACATGAAGAGCCGCATCACCGGCAACGGGGACATACAGTTCAACATCCAGTATGTGAGAACGCCGATATCGAGCAACCTCGATGCGTTTACGGGCAACATCACCGCAAACGGCGTTCCGGCCGTGAGCGGTACGCGTCCGTCGTTCTACCACGCCTCCTACTGGAACTATCCGAAGACGCGCTTCACACTGACAGGAACGATAAGCATGGCGTCTAAGAGCCGCCACGTCACATGCCATCTCGGCGGACTCTCCGGCACGTCTGGGACGACGCTGAGCGGATCAGACACGAAGAGTTCAGGATCCGGCACGACGTGGTATGTGGGCTACTCCAACTCCGACGAGGAGTTCGCCGGGAAGATAGACGACTACAACGCCGACAGGAAGGCGAAGGGAACGACGTCCGTCGTCAAGGTGGGCACCGGGTACTGGCGGCTTACGGGGGCGAGCGAGCATTCTGGCACGACCACGGTCAACGCGGGCTCGCTCATTGTCAACGGGTCGCTTCCCGCGGCGAGCAAAGTCTACGTTAACGACGGCGGAACTCTGCAGGGGAAGGGCTCTATATATGGAGCCGTGACGGTTGCGTCCGGCGGGACGCTCCGCGCGGGCGACACCATTAAGTCGTCAGATGTAAGCGTTGACAACGATGCCAACCTGTACTTCGATGCAGGTGTGACTCTTGAGAGCGGTTCACGAGTGGTCATTCCCGTCGCGCGCAACGCGTCCGGAAGCCTCATCCGTTCGCGCCTCCGTCCGAAGACTGGCTCGACGTTCAAGATCGAGAGCGGCGTCACGCTCGAGTTCGATCTGTCCGAAGTGGACGCGCTCAAGGAGAACGAAACGATTGCGGTTTTCTCGCTTGTGCCGTCGTTCAGCGGCACATTTGCCGCGATCGAGCCTGCTACGCCGGGGAAGGGGCTCAAGTGGGACACTTCGGCGCTCTACACCGACAGCAAATATGTCAAGGTCGTGAAGGATCCGAACTACGTCCCTGACATGACGCCGAGCACACATGATGTGACGGCGACGGTGACGGCGGCCAGCGAACTCGACGCATACAACGCGCTCGACGTGGCCGTTCCGTCCGTCAGCTGGTTGACGCTCGATTCTGAGACCTACAAGGGCTATTTCAAATACAGCTATAGGAACAACGGCAACGGGACGTTCGATGTCACTCTCGACGGCGTCGCCGATGAAATCAAGCAGGAGACTGTGGAGTCGGCACTCGACGCACTCATCAACCAGGACGCCGATTCCAGCGGATGTGTTTCGGTGTCGGTCAAGCCAGGCCTTTACTATGGCATCCAGAGCGGCGACATCCCCACAATGTCGAAGCCGGACAAGTTGACGTTGACCGGCGAAACGGAATGGAAGGTTCTCAAGCCGACAGGCGAAGCGGGGTTTGTCCGTATCGACATCGGGATGGCGGAGGCGGACTGACATTCACTTCATGGACGGGAGGACGATGCCGCGGAGGATGACCTTCTGGCAGAGGAGGAAGACCGCCGCAGTGGGTATTGAGACGAGGACGAATCCCGCCATCACGCACCAGGGCTGGCCGATGAAGGTCTGAGAGGACATCTGGTACATCCAGACGGCGAGCGTCCAGTGGGATTCCTTGTGGCAAACGAGGAACGCCCATTCCCACGATGCGTATGCGTGGATGAAGGCGTTGAGCGCGTTGACGGCGAGGATCGGCGTCGTCATGGGAAGGGTGATGCGGCGGAAGACGGTCCATTCGGACGCTCCGTCGATCGCCGCCGCCTCGTAGAGTTCGCGCGGAAGGGCGTCGAAGAAGCCCTTGAGGATGAATATGGACATTCCGCTCGCGACTGTCGGGAGGACAAGCGCGGCGAATGTGTTGAGAAGCCCCAGGTCGCGCAGGAGGAGGAACCCCGGAATCGCCGTCACTGCGGCGGGGAATGCCATCGTGGCCAGGAGGAAGAGCAGTATCTTCTCCGTCGATTTCAGCCTGAAGCGGGAAAGGGCGTATGCAGCCAGCGGGTTCACCGTAAGCGATGCGAGGATGGAGAGTATCACAAGCAGAATGGTGTTGACGAAGGCGCGTCCGCGCACGAAGAGGTACTCGCCAACGGTCGCGTAGTTCGCGCAGGCGTCGCGAATGAAGTCGCGCGTCCCGTGGTCGATGAACTGGATGGCGAGGGCGTTCCTGATGTCGGCGGCGTACGCGGCGAAATCGCGCGGGAGGGTCCGCGAGACGTGGTCGCCCTCGGCGATCGCCTTTTCGACGTAGCTGCGCTTCAGCTCCTCGAAGACGGAGAACTTCGCCGGATCGTCGGGCGCGCGGTTCGGCGGGAGCCTGGACTCCACGCGGAAGGAGATGTCGAAGAAGGACTTGTGGGGGACCTTCCACTCGGCGTTGAGACTGTCTATGGAGCCGTACTTGTCCTCGACGAATCCGGGGACGTCGCGGGCATCGTAGCGGCAGTAGAGTGCGCGCGCGTCCATCGAAACAAGCGTGCGGAGGAATTCGTCGGCGCGCGCGCGCGCGGTAGCGCGCGCGATGTCGTCTTCGTACTGCGAGAGCTCGCGCTTGGCGAAGGCGTCCGCCGCCGCCCGGTCCTTCGCTACCTGCGCCCATGTCGTCCACGTCTTAGGCGCGTCGGGGTAGACATCGTGCGGGAATGTGTCGAAGTGAGTCGAGATGGACCTTACAAAGCGGTCGTTCCTGTCAAAAAGTCCAATAACTATTGGGGTGTGGCGCTCGTAGTCGTAGGACGACGAGAAGCTCCCCGCGATCATGACCGCAAAGGGGTAGACCATCGTCACGGCTCCGAGGACGAGGACGGAATACACCAGTGCGAGGAATGCACGCGCAGTCCTGGATTTGCGTTCGCTGTCTAGAATTACTCCCATGGTCCGTATATTATACTAAATTTTTTCACATCACCTCTTGCAGTTTTTTGAAAAATCGGTTATTATTTGTGTTGAAGTCGCGGTAGTTGTGTGCCATAAGGTTGGCATGCACCGTCGGCTAAATAAATAAAAAGGATCAAGCAAAATGGCTACAGCTAAGAAGGCACCAGCAAAGAAGGCTCCGGCTAAGAAGGCGGCCCCTGCCAAGAAGACCTGCGCCAAGAAGGCGTGCTGCTGCAAGGAGAAGGCTCCCGCGAAGAAGGCGGCACCTGCCAAGAAGGCGGCCCCTGCGAAGAAGGTCGTAGCCAAGAAGGCGGCGCCTGCGAAGAAGGCGGCACCTGCGAAGAAGGCAGCCGCGAAGAAGGCGAAGTAGTGATTGACGATGCGGTTCCCGAAACCGCACGGCGCGCAGGCTCCCATGGCCTGCGCGCCTTTTTGCTACAAAAGGGTGGCCCGTCGGCGACTATTTACATCGGAGGCGGTTTGTGCTACAATATCCGCAGATAGTATGTTGCTCACCGTATTGGAGAAGAAGAGGGCAAGGAGTTCCGCGGTGAGTTCAACGATGGGTGGCGAGAAGGCAGGCACGTATTCTAAATAACACGGTGGAGGTGTCATGCAGGACTACTCGTATTCAGCTCTTTCGATGGTGGCCATAGTGCTGCATTTGATATTCAACTACGGTCGGCTTCTCGGCCGTGGCGAGCGCTCTGTCAGCGCCATTCGCTACCGCTGGTTCCTCGTCGGCGTGTTGATTTACTACATTTCGGACGCCTTATGGGGCGTTCTCGCCGGGCTCGACTGGACGGGCTGCCTCTACGTCGACACCGTCTTCTACTTCATCAGCCTGCCGCTGTTCGTCTTTCTCTGGTTCCGCTTCGCCATCGCCTACCTTAGAATCAATGGGTGGCAGTCTCGCGTCCTCAAATGGTCCGGCTATGCGCATCTGGGGATCAACATGGCCATGCTGGTGGCCAACTTCTTCAACAACTGCTTCTTCAGCTTCGACGAGACGGGGGCGTACGTCGCGGGGGGCTGTCGCGTCATGATGCTCTACGTCATGATCGCCTACCTTGTCGAGCTTATGGCATGCGCGTTCGCGAAGGGGCTTGGCAGCGGGGACGCCATCCGCAGACGGTGCATGATTGTCGTGCTGTACTGCTTCGCCACCGGATTGTTCGTCTCGCTCCATGTCGTATGGCCGCTCACCGCGCTCACGACGCTCGGATGCCTCATCGGCACATGCTTCATCCACGTGTTCATCATCCAGGACGAGCAGACGACGCGGCACATGGCCGTGCTGGAGCGGTCCCTTGCGTCCGCTCGCGCGGCGGAGAAGACGCGCCGCATGTTCTTCAGCATCGTCAGCCACGACATCCGCACGCCGCTCAACGCAATACTCGGTTATTCCGACCTTCTCCGGCGCGGGGTCGGCAGTCCCGCCGAGAGGGACGAGGCGCTGGAATCCATCCAGGCGAGCGGCACGACGCTTCTGCAGCTCGTGGACGACGTGCTCAACCTCGCGAAGATGGACGCAGGCAAGCTTACGCTGCATCCGCAGCTGCTTAGCCTCGACCGACTGACGGACGAGGTGCTGTCCAGCTTCCGGCTGGCCGCGTCGCGGAAGGGCGTGAAGCTTGAGAACAAGACGTCGGACGTGCCGACGGTCCATCTGGACGAACACCGCTTCCGGCAGATACTCTTCAACCTCATAGGAAACGCCGTCAAGTTCACCTCCAAGGGGGCCGTGACGGTCTCCGCGTCGTGCTCCGACGAAAGGCTGGAGGTCGCCGTGAGCGACACTGGCGTCGGCATTCCGCCGGAAATGCTCTCGCGCATCCTCGACCCGTTCGTCCAGGTGCAGGACCCGAGCCATGCCGCCGACAGGGCGGGAGGGACCGGGCTTGGGCTTTCCATCTGCAGACGCCTTGTGGAGACGATGGGAGGGGATCTTCTCGTCGAGAGCGAACTCGGACGCGGTTCGACGTTCATAATCCGCATACCAGGCGTCCAGACCGGCGATGCGGAGGCGAAGCCGGCCGAATCGCCGTCGCAGACCGTCCCCGTGGAGAGCCTGCCCAAGCGCGTCCTCGTCGTCGACGACTCGCCGGTGAACAGGTCGGTGCTCTCCGCATTCCTCAAGAAGGCGGGCGTCCCCGCCGTAGAGCAGGCGGGCGACGGCGTGGAGGCGATGGAAAAACTCGGGTCGTCCGCGGCGGCCGGAACCCCCTGCGACATGGTCTTCTCCGACTTCTGGATGCCGAACATGAACGGACTGGAACTCATCGTGCGCATCCGCGCCGATCCGCGGTTCGTCAAGCTCCCGGTTTTCGCAGTCACGGCGGACACCGAGTTCCAGCGCGACGAGAGGAGCAAGCTCTTCACGCACGTCCTTTTCAAGCCCCTTACATACGCAAAGCTGGTGGAGGTGCTTGCGAAAGGCCGCGCATAGCCGTTGATTCCCCTCATGCTTCCAGGGCGGCGACACCCCGGCTCTTTTAATTTCACAAAACGGCCCCGCGGCGGCTCAATTTGTGATATAATATCGGACGCCATGAACATAGTCATTCTATTGGGTGCCCCGGGTTCGGGGAAGGGTACGGTCGCGGGCAAGCTCGCGTCCGACAATGCCAATCTGAAGCACGTCAGCTCCGGGGATCTGCTCCGCGGCGCCGTCGCGAAGGGTACGTCCGCAGGCGTCGAGGCCAAGGGCTACATGGATGCCGGGAAGCTTGTCCCGGACGCATTGATCGCCCAGATGATCAAGGACGTCGTCGCGGAGACGACGGGCGACGTCACGATGCTCCTCGACGGCTTCCCGAGGAACCTCGCCCAGGCGAAGATCCTCGAGGAGATGGGCGCGCCCGTCAAGAGCGCGGTCCTCATCGACGTCCCCGACGAGATCATCCAGGACCGCATCGCGGGCCGCCGCACGTGCCCGAAGTGCAAGGCGGGCTACCATGTGAAGAACCTGCCCCCGAAGGTCGATGGCGTCTGCGACAAGTGCGGCGAGAAGCTCACGATCCGCAAGGACGACAATCCCGGGACGGTGAAGGACCGCCTCGTCGTCTACCACCGCGAGACCGAGCCGCTTATCGAGTTCTACCGCGCGAAGAGCATCCTCAAGTCCGTCGTCGGCACCGATCCCATCGACGTCGTCGCTAAGAACTTCATCGCGGTGATGTGAGAGGACGTCGCGGAAAGATGAAGGTAGACATAAAGTCGAAGTCCGAAATGGTCCGCATGCGCGACGCGTGCAGGATGAGCGCGGAGATACGCGACATCTGCGCCGCCGCGGTCGCGCCGGGCGTCACGACCGGCGAGATCGACGATCTCGTCATTGCATACTGCAAGAAGCACAACGTCGAGGCGGCGTTCTACCGCTACGGGGGCTTCCCGGGGCACATCTGCGTCTCCATAAACGACGAGGTGATCCACGGAATACCCGACTACAACCGCGTCATCATGCCGGGCGACCTCGTGAAGACGGACGTCGGCATCAAGACGAAGGGGTACAACGGGGACACCTCGCGCACGGTCGCCCTTGGCGTAACCGATCCGGAGGTCCTCCGGCTCGTCGAGACGACGAAGGCCTGCCTCAAGGCTGGGATCGAGGCTGCGGGGCCGGGGGTTCACCTCGGCGACGTCGGCTATGCGATCCAGCAGGTGGCGGAGGCGGCGGGTTTCGGCATTGTCCGCGACTGGATAGGCCACGGCGTGGGCAAGACCGTCCACGAGTCGCCGGAGGTCCCGAACTACGGCAGGCCGGGGACGAAGATGGTGCTGCGTCCGGGAATGACGATTGCAATTGAGCCGATGATCACCATGACGAAGGCGGGCGAGAAGACGGACGTCCTGTCTAACAACTGGACGGTCGTCACGCGGGACAGGTGCCTTGCCGCGCACTTCGAGCACACGGTCGCCATAACGGACGACGGAGCGGAGGTACTGACTTTGCCGGCGGACTATCCCTGAAGTCTCCTGGCCCGAAGGCGCTTAGGTCGAATGGCGGCTGATTGCCAGGGGGCGGATGGTCCGTCGGCGATTCTTCAAACGGAAATGAAGAACGGAAAATGAAAAACGAGGGATTCGAAGGTTGAATCCAGGGGAATGAGACAATGGTAGTCATAGACAAGGAAAACTGCAAGGGATGCGGACGGTGCGCAACCGCCTGCCCCAGGAAGTGTCTCGAAATCGGGACGGAATTGAACGCGCAGGGCATAGCGGCCGTGCGATACAAGGGCGAAGGATGCGTCTCGTGCGGGATATGCTTCTACAACTGTCCGGAACCATACGCAATAAAGGTGGAGAAATGACCAAGTTCATAAAGAGCAACGAGGCGGTCGTAATGGGAGCCCTCTATGCGGGCTGCGACCTTTATTTCGGCTATCCCATCACCCCGGCGAGCGAAATCGCCCACGGTGCCGCGAAGTGGTTCCCGATGCTGGGCAGGACCTTCGTCCAGGCGGAGTGCGAGACGGCGTCGGTCAACATGATGTTCGGCGCGGCGGGCGCGGGCAAGCTCTGCATGACGGCGACGTCCGGCCCCGGCTTCTCCCTCATGCAGGAGGGCATCAGCTACCTCGCTGGCGCGGAGCTGCCCGCAGTGATCGTCAACGTCAACCGCGCCGGTCCCGGACTCGGCAACGTCTATCCCGAGCAGTCGGACTACACGCCGGCGGTGAAGGGCGGCGGACACGGCAACTACCAGACGTTCACGCTCGCCCCGGCGAGCGCGCAGGAGATGTGCGACTTGACGGTCAAGGCGTTCGAGATGGCGGCTAAGTGGCGCACGCCCGCAGTCGTCTTCGCGGACGGCCTGCAGGGCCAGATGATGGAGACGGTGAAGCTCCCCGAGGGGGAGTCGCCGCGTCCCGACTTCAGCGAATGGGCGGCCCAGGGCGAGCCCAAGACGAGGGAGAACCTCGTGAAGTCCATCTTCCTCGACGCCGCCGCGCAGGAGAAGTTCAACAACCACCTCCAGGAGAAGTACGCGCGGATGCGCGAGGACGCGATGGGCGAGACGTATCTCGCCGGCGACGCGGAGATACTCCTCGTCGGCTTCGGGATTTCCTCTCGCATAGCGCGGACGACGGCCGAGGCGCTGCGCAAGGAGGGAATAAAGGCGGGATGCTTCAGGCCGATAACGCTCAATCCGTTTCCGTCCGACATGCTCGCAAAGGCGGCGAAGGGTCGCAAGATACTTACGATCGAACTCGACGCCGGCCAGTTCTCCGACGACGTTCGCCTCCAGCTCGCGAAGGCGGGGCTGGGCGCCGAGTCGGCCTCCGTCAGAATGATCCACCGCATGGGCGGCGAGGTCGTCTCGGTCGACGAGGCCGTCAAGGCCGCGAAGGCGATGCTTTGAAAGCGGCTCCCCCGTAAAGGGAGAGCCGCCAGGTTGCTGCCTGTCGCTTGGAATTTATTTTTGTCAATTTCCCCCGGATGGATTATATTCATCGCGGGGGATGAAACTGGCGCGAGGTGTCTGACACTCCGCGCCAATTTGCCGCGCGGCAGTTGGACCCCCCCCCAATGTGTGTTGAAAAGTTGAAGTGCTTGATATCGAGGAGGGGATATGGTAATATTATCTCCAAAATCGTGAAAGGAAGGTCATGAAGGACCAAAACTGCGCATACTGCATGGAGGGCGACCTGGTCGCCAAGTTCGGCATCAAGATAGCGGAGCTGCCGTCGAGCAAGGTGTATCTGTTCAAGGAGCAGAGCCATCGCGGACGCGTCATCGTCGCGAGCAGGCACCATGTGAGCGAGATGATAGATCTTCCGGACGCCGACAGGCGCGCGTTCATGGACGATGTCGCCAGGGTTGCGTCCGTCCTGCACAAACTCTTCAAGCCGAAGAAGGTCAACTACGGCGCATACGGCGACACGGGATGCCATCTTCACTTCCACCTCGTGCCCAAGTACGAGAACGACGCGTTCGAGTGGGGCGGCGTCTTCGCCATGAACCCAGACCGCGTGTATCTCGCCGAAGCGGAGTATGCGGCGCTCGTATCCGACATCGCCGCAGCCCTCGCATCCTGAGAACGCCATGTCCGCGCTCAAGTTCGCAGTGATAGGGCACCCCGTCGCCCATTCGCTCTCGCCGGTCATGCACGCGGCGAATTTCAGGTCCGTCGGGCTGGACGCCGAGTACGACAAGTTCGACGTCCCTCCGGGTGAGCTGGAAGGCTTCGTCCGCGCCAGGCAGCGCGAGGGCTACACGGGGCTGAACGTGACCGTCCCGCACAAGATCGCCGTGATGAGCCTTCTCGACAGGCCGGACGAATCGGTGGTGCGCTACGGGGCGTGCAATACGCTGAAGTTCGAGAGGGACGGCTCCATATCGGGGTGGAACACCGACGTGATAGGCTTCGTCTCGACGCTTGCGGCGCACGGCTTCAAGCTGAAGGGGAGGAAGGTGTTCATCCTCGGAAGGGGCGGCGCGGGGTCCGCGCTCGCGAGATGCGCCGAGTACGAGGGCGCCGCCGCGGTGTCCGTCTACGGAAGGAATCCGGACAGCGTGGAGGTGCGCGACGCGAAGGCGCGCGAGGCGGACCTCGTGGTCAACGCCACTCCTGTCGGGCTCAAGCCGGGCGATGTGTGTCCGCTTCCGGTCGAATGCTTCCATCCTGGACAGCTCGTCCTCGACATCATCCCGACAAAGGAGTTTCCGCCCATGGCGGCGGCCGCGCGAGCGGCGGGGGCGACGGCGGTGGACGGCTTGGAGTTCCTCGTCGGACAGGGCGCCAAGTCCTTCGAGATATGGACCGGGATTTCCGCCGACCGCGCCGCCATGCTCGCCGCCCTGCGGTAAAGGCGTTTTTGTGCTCTAAAGGGTAGTGACAATACCCGCCAGGTATGATAAAATCCCTGTATTGAATTTCAACAATAAAGGAGCAATACGAAAATGGAATCCATCAAGCTGAAGGCCAAGGAAGAATGCCGCTGGGACGCTGCGTCCCTCGGCGAGATCATGCTGAGACTCGACCCGGGCGACGGTCGCATCCACACCGCCCGCGAGTTCAAGGTCTGGGAGGGCGGAGGCGAGTACAACGTCGTGCGGGGACTCAGGCGCTGCTTCGGACTCAAGACCACGGCCGTCACCGCGTTCGCCGACAATCCGGTGGGGCGTCTCGTCGAGGACTTCATGCTCCAGGGCGGCGTCGACACGAGCCACATCCTGTGGCGCAAGTTCGACGGCATCGGCCGCGAGGTGCGCAACGGGCTCAACTTCGTCGAGCGCGGCTACGGCTGCCGCGGTGCGCGCTCCTGCGCCGACCGCGGGCTCACGGCTGTTTCGCAGCTCAAGCCCGGCGACATCGACTGGGAGTCGATCTTCGGCAAGGAGGGCGTCCGCTGGTTCCACACGGGCGGCATCTTCGCCGCGCTCAGCGAGACGACTGCCGAGGTCTGCATCGAGGCGCTCAAGGCCGCCAAGAAGTACGGCACGATCACCTCCTACGACCTCAACTACCGCGCGAGCCTCTGGAAGTCCATCGGCGGACAGGCCAAGGCGCAGGAGGTCAACAGGGAGATCGCCAAGTACGTCGACGTCATGATCGGCAACGAGGAGGACTTCACCGCGGCGCTCGGCATCGAGGTCGAGGGCGTGGACAAGAACCTCACGACGCTACCGATCGAGGGCTTCCGCAAGATGATCGACAAGGCCGTCTCCATCTACCCGAACTTCAAGGCGGTCGCCACGACGCTCCGCTCCGTGAAGTCCGCGACGATCAACGACTGGTCCGCCATCTGCTGGTACAAGGGCGAGCTCCACCAGTCCGTCCAGCGCCCCGGCCTCGAGATCTTCGACCGAGTCGGCGGCGGTGACTCGTTCGCCTCGGGCCTCATCTACGGCTTCATGACGTTCGACGACGCCGAGAAGGCCGTCAACTACGGCGCGGCGCACGGTGCGTTCGCGATGACAACGCCCGGCGACACGTCCATGGCCACCAAGGCCGACATCGAGAAGATGGTCGGCGGCGGCGGCGCGCGCGTAGACCGCTGAAGAACGTAAAATGGGAAACATATAATTGAGGACGAAAACATGAAGAAATTTCTCGACAAGGACTTCCTGCTCGACACGCCGGCCGCCAAGGAGCTCTACCACAGGCACGCGGCGAAGATGCCGATCATCGACTACCACTGCCACATCAACCCCCGCGACATCGCGGAGGACAAGAAGTACAAGACGATTACGGACGTGTGGCTCGGCGGCGACCACTACAAGTGGCGCCAGATGCGCACCTGCGGCATCCCCGAGTCGGACATCACGGGCGCGAAGGACACGGACCCGTACCGCACCTTCGAGGCGTGGGCGAAGACGCTCCCCCGCCTCATCGGGAACCCCCTCTACCACTGGACGTACCTAGAGCTCAAGAACTACTTCGGCGTGACCGAGCCCCTGAACGAGAAGTCCGCCAGGAAGATCTACGCGAAGTGCAACAAGAAGCTCGCGCTCAAGTCCATGAGCGTAAGGGGCCTCATCTCGCAGTCCAAGGTGAAGCTCATCTGCACGACGGACGATCCGGTCGACTCGCTCGAGTGGCACGACAGGATCGCGGCGGACAAGACGTGCAAGGTGAAGGTGCTCCCCGCGTTCCGTCCGGACAAGGCGTTCAACGTCGACAAGAAGCCGTTCGCGGGCTACATCGAGAAGCTCGAGAAGGTCGTCGGCTACAAGATCGACAAGTTCGCCGACCTCACCAAGGCGCTCGGCGAGCGCATCGAGTTCTTCGCCAAGAAGGGCTGCAAGGTGTCCGACCACGGTCTCGACTACGCCGTCTACGGCGAGGCGACGGCCAAGGAGCTGGACAAGATCCTCGCGGACGGCAAGGCCGGCAGGAAGATCGACGTCGAGACGGGCGACAAGTTCCGCACCGCCGTTCTCAAGTATCTCGCGGGCGAGTACGCCAAGCGCGACTGGGTGATGCAGCTCCACTACGGTTGCATCCGCGACAATTCGGATAAGATGATGGACGCGCTCGGGCCCGACACCGGCTTCGATGCGGTGGGCGACACGCGCGGCGCAAAGGCTCTCGCGAACCTCCTCAATGCGTTTGAGCAGACGGGTGCGATGCCGAAGGTGATACTCTACTCGCTCAACCAGAACGACAACGAGATCATGGGCACGCTTGCCGGATGCTTCCAGACGGACGGCACCTTCCCGCAGCGCGTGCAGGTCGGGTCCGCCTGGTGGTTCAACGACCACCGCCTCGGCATGGAGAAGCAGCTCCGCGACCTCGCGAACCTCGGCTGCCTCGCGGGCTTCGTCGGCATGCTCACCGACTCGCGCTCGTTCCTCTCCTACGCACGCCACGAGTACTTCCGCCGCATCCTCTGCCGCGTCATCGGCCGCTGGGTCGAGGACGGCGAGGTCATCGCGGACATGAAGTTCCTCGGACAGGTCGTGGAGGACATCTCGTTCAACAACACGAACAAGTATTTCGGCTTCGGACTCTGACATCCGCCGAACAGTCGACAGCCGGCAGTTGGAAGCGTGGGATCATCCACCGCCAACTGCCGGTTGTCCATTGTCGATCGCCGCCGACCGACCGCCGGGCATGGATCTTTTACTATAATCACATCCGTCGCATCACAAAATATGGTATAATATGGGCCATAGGAGGATTAGTCGCCATGGCTAAATTGACGGACATCACGTGGGAAGATTTTTCACGCCTAGACCTTGAGGCGAAGAAACCGTATCTGGAGCGGACGGAGGGGGATGGAATGCCCTATCACACTCTTTTCGCCCAGCAGTTCGACCGGGGGATTCTGGAGCGCCTTTGCACACTGGCGAATCGCATAAGGTTCATAAACAAGTCGAAGGAGGGCGCGCTGTACCTCAAGAACGTACTTGCGCACAAGCGCGCGATGCTCTACTTCTCCCAGCCGTCGTCCCGCACGTTCCTGTCCCACCTGGCCGCCTGCCAGATACTGGGCCTGACCACGGGATCGGTGCGCGACGCCGCCACCAGCTCCGAGTTCAAGGGCGAGAGCCACGAGGACTCCATTCGCACCTTCTCCTCCTACTTCGACATGATCATCATGCGCAGTCCCGAGCAGGGTTTGGCGGAGAAGATGGCGTGGGAGCTTTCCAACAGCGAGCGTCCGATTCCGATTCTCAACGCCGGCTCCGGCAAGGACCAGCATCCCACCCAGGCGCTGCTCGACATATACACGCTCATACGCTCGTTCGAGAACAAGGGCGGCATCGACGGCAGGACGGTCGTGTTCTGCGGCGACCTGAAGCGCGGGCGGACGGTCCGGTCGCTCTCATACCTCCTCACGAACTTCAGCGACGTGAAGCAGGTTTTCGTGGCTCCGCCCGAATTGCAGGTTCCTGACGACGTAACCGCCGTGCTGAAGGCGAAGGGCGTCCGCTACGAGATATCGAACGACCTCAGGGCCGGCGTCAGGATCGCTGATGCGGTGTACATGACGCGCATTCAGGACGAGTGGGACACGGCGAAGGGGGAGTCCGCAAAGATCGACACGACCGGCTTCAAGTTCGGTGCGGAGGAACTGGCGCTCCTCGGCAAGGACGGGATAATCATGCACCCGCTTCCGCGCCGCGACGAGATTGCGACGTGCTGCGACCACGACCCGAGGGCGATGTACTGGCGCCAGATGCGCAACGGCATGTGGATACGCGCGGCGCTCATCGCGTCCGTCTTCGGCTTCGAGCAGCCGATAATGAACTGCGGCTATTGATCTGAAGGCGTCGGCGACCTCAGCCAGCCTTAATATTACCCCCGCTTGGGTCTTGATATAACCCCCGTCCGACTGGGCGGCGGACGAGAAGGCGGTTTTTGGTGAAGAGGCGGAGATGGTTTCCGCTGAGGAGTTCTTTAAAGACGCGGATTAGTCGCCCAATGTCCGCAGAGGGGGAAAATGCGGGCCAGGTGTGCAGATTGACATGCTTGTTCATTGGATAGGGATGGATGGGCCGAAAATGTAATAAAATGAGATTTTGTTACGAAGGGTGTAAGTTTTGTACATAATATGGAAAAATCTGATTGCGTTTGGGTGAGAATATGATATACTACTCGTCTCATGAATGCCAGAATATCGTCTGAGTTGGAGGTGTTGCAGGAGATAACGTCAGCGATTGTGCGCGAGCGCAACGTGCGGCGGCTTCTGGAGCAGGTGCTGGAGATCCTTGAGAGGAAGATGGGGATGATTCGCGGCACGTTTGCGCTGCTGGAGGGAGACGAGCTGCGCATTGAGGCGACGACCAAGTCGCTGAATGCGGAGGAGCGGGCGAACGGACACTACCAGATAGGAGAGGGCATCACGGGCATCGTCGCGAAGACGGGGCGTCCGGAGGTCGTGCCGGACATCAGGGCGGACAAGCGGTTTCTCAACAGGACCGGGGCCAGGGACGCGAACGAGGCGGTTTCGTTCGTCTGCGTTCCGCTAGTGCATCTCGGGCAGGTGATCGGCACGCTGTCGGTGGACCGCGAGGAGAAGGGCGATACGACGTCGTTGGTGGAGGATGTGAAGCTTCTCGGCATCATCGCGAACATAACGGCGGATGCGGCGGCCGTGTGCCGTGAGGAGCTTGCGGAGCACAACGCCCTCATAGAGGAGAACCGCAGGTTGCGCGACATGCTCTCGAACAACCCGGGCGAGCTGATCGGGAACTGCCGCGAGATGAGGTCCGTATACGAGCAGATCCGCCAGGTCGCGCCGAGCGAGGCGACGGTTCTCATCAGAGGCGCGAGCGGCACGGGCAAGGAGCTGGTGGCGAGGGCCATACAGGGGCTCTCCGGAAGGCGGGACAAGCCGTTCGTGGTCCTCAACTGCGCGGCGCTTCCCGAGGCTCTCGTCGAGTCGGAGCTGTTCGGACACGAGAAGGGGGCGTTCACGGACGCGAGGGAGCGCCGCATCGGGCGTGCTGAGGCGGCGGACGGCGGGACGCTCTTCCTGGACGAAATCGGCGACCTTTCCGTTCCCGTGCAGGTGAAGCTGCTGCGCTTCCTGCAGGAGCGCACGTTCTCGCGAGTCGGATCCAACGAGGAGCTGCACAGCGACGTCCGCTTCATCGCGGCGACGAGCCGCAACCTCGAGGACCTGATGGCGAAGAAGCTCTTCAGGGAGGATCTCTACTACCGCCTGTCCGTCTTCCCGATCTCAATGCCCGACCTTTCGTACAGGACCGGCGACATCGTGCTTCTCGCGGAGCACTTCCTTGCGAAGATGAACGTGAAGTACGGCAAGAGCGTGACGCGCATATCGCCGCCGGCGGTGAACATGCTCCAGGCGTACTCCTGGCCTGGCAACGTCCGCGAGCTCGAGAACTGCATCGAGCGGGCGGTCCTTACGGCGAAGGACGACTGCATCCACAGCTACAACCTGCCGCCGTCCCTCCAGGCGCCGGAGTTCGCGGAGGATCCGTTCCGCCCCGACGACACGCTGACGCTGGACGAGCAGCTCGCCGCCGTGGAGAAGCGAATCCTTGAAAACGCCCTCAAGCGGCACAACGGCAACAGGTCCGCCGCCGGGCGGGAACTTGGCGTTTCGCCGCGCATGATGAACTACAGGCTCAACAAGGCGGGCATAAACTGACGCTTTTTGCCTCTTGCGGCGTGATTTCCGCGTCCGTTTTTGGTATAATATGTACTTCAATGTACGAAGTCCGCAATATAGCCTTCTCCTATAGCGACCGGAGCGTCCTCAAGGACGTCTCCTTTGTCGTTTCGCCCGGCGAGACCGTGAGCCTCGTGGGGGACAACGGCGCCGGGAAGACGACGCTCATCAAGATACTGGCGACATTGATGACGCCGGAGTCGGGGACCATTCGCGTGGACGGGCAGGACGCGCTTGCGCACCCGATCCGCTACCGCTCCCAGCTCGGCTACATGCAGGAGAATCCGGCCCTGTACGAGGACATGACGGTCAAGGGCTATCTCCGCTACAGGGCGCAGCTGAAGGGCGAGCCGGACAAGAGGATCCGCCGGAGGGTCGGCGAGGCGATAGAGATATGCAAGCTGGCCGACACACGGGATCGTCCGATCCGCCATCTCTCCTTCGGGCAGAAGAAGCGCGTGGCGCTTGCGGACGCGATGCTGCTTAGGCCGCGCGTGGTCCTGCTGGACGACGTCCTCGCCGGGCTCGACTGCGGGATGCGCGAGGCGGCGGCCGAGATTATTTCGAACGTCGCTGCGTTTTCGAGCGTCATAGTTACGGGGCATGAGATAACGGACCTCGTCAAGTGGTCGACCCGCATCCTCGTCCTGCGGGGCGGCGTCATATCGGCGTCGATACCGTCGGCCGGGCTCCAGCACGGCGAGTTCGTCGCCAAGGTCTCCGCGGCGCTGAGGGGAGGCGCGAAATGAGCCCCGTCCGCGTGACATTCCGCCGCACCATCGGCCAGGCGCGAAGCCTCTACACGGCGGCGCTCGCCTGCGCAGGCTTCCTTGCGGCGGCGGCTGTCCTGTTCGCCTTCAACCTCGATGCGGCGGAGGGATGCCGCGTCCGCCTCGTCCCGTTGTGGACCGTATCCGTCGCGCCGGCGCTGCCGATACTCGCCGCGCTCCTCGGGATGGACGTATGGAGCGACGAGCGGAAGACGGGCCGGATAGACCTCCTTCTCGCGGCGCCCGTGAGGGAGCGCGACTTCGTCATCGGCAAGTTCCTCGGCGTCTGGGCGATGACGCTCGTCGACATAGCGATAGCGCTTGCGACGTCCATCGGCTTCATCGAATACTTCGCGCCGGCGCTCATGGAGAACGTCAGCTTCGCGTCCTTCCTGCCGGGCGTCTTCGCGCTTGCTATGCAGTCCGCCCTCTGGAGCGCGGTGGCGGTTGCGATGAGCGCGCTCTTCCGCAATCCCGCGGCGTCCGCCGTGGCGACGGCAGCGCTCCTTTCGGCGATTCCGCGCGGACTTTGGTACGCGCTCATGGCGTGGGCGCCCGAGGGGCGCCCGCGCTTCGGCGAGATGCCGCTCGACGCGCAGGCGTACGACATCGCGTCCGGCCTCGTCTCCACGGGGACGGTCGTCGCCTACGCCGTCCTCGCCGTCTCGGCGCTCTTCCTCGCCTCTAAGACCGTGGCGTCGCTGCGCTGCCCCGGGCGCGGCGGAAGGGGGCTTCTCGCCTCGACGCGGACCACGGTCGCCCTCGGCATCGTATCGGCCGTCCTCGCCGTCGCCCTGGCGTACAGGCTCGACGTAGTCCTGGACCTTCCGATTGGCGGACGCGAGGCGCGCTTTTCGCCGCGGACGCGGAGCATCCTCGCAGAGTCGCGCGGCACGGTGGAGATCACGGCGTTCCTTGAGCGCGGGGACGGAAGGTTCCGTCCGCTCAGCCATTTCCTGCGGGCGCTCGTCGCGGAGGCGGACGCGATGTGCGGCGTCAGGATAGAGGTCCGCTACGTCGACCCGACGCTCGACCTCGGCGCGGCCTCACGCCTCGTGCGCGAGGGCGTGGAGCGCGACAGCCTCGTCTTCGAGCAAGACGGGCGCATCGTCGGGCGGCTCCGGCTGGCGGACGGCTACGGGGAGCGGGCGTGCGTCTCGCTCATCGAGCGCGTGACGCTGCCGTTCCAGAGGAGCTGCGTGTACTGGACGACGGGACACGGCGAGGCGTCGACGACGGACTACGGTCCGGACGGCCTGAGCGACATCGCGCGCGACCTTGCGCTCGACGGCTACGGCAACAAGACCATCGACCTCGCGGGCGGGGCGGCGATTGCGGACGACTGCGCCCTCGTCGTCGTCGCAGGCGCGCGCAACGACTTCTCGGTTGTCGAACTGAACCGCCTTAGGTCCTACCTCGAGGGTCGCGGCGGGAAGAACGAGGGAGGACGGCTCCTCGTCCTCCTCGACACGGCACATCTAGGCGGGATCCATACGCTGCTCACGGAGTGGGGCATCCGCCCGGTCCCGGCGGCGCTTTCGGGGACGCGCACGCTGTCCGGGACCGACGTCGTCGTATCCGACTTCGCGGCGGACCACGTGGTTAGCGCGCCGTTCGCCGGGCAGAGGGTCGTCCTCGACTCGCCAGTCGCCTTCGTCCCGTCGGCGGCGGCCGACGAATCGGGCACGGGGGCGGACCGCAAGCGATACTCGCCGCTGCTGAAGGCGGGCGGGGCGACGCTCGCCGCCGCAGTGGAGCGCGGGGAGGAACGGTCCGACCTCGCCATACGACCTACGCGCATCGTCGCAATCGGCGACGTCGGCTTCTCGCTCAACGCGCACCTCGCCGCCTTCGCCAACGCCAATCGGGACTTCATCCTCAATTCCGTCAAGTACCTCTCGGGACGCGATGCGCTCACGCAGGCGGGCACCGAGCCCGACCTGCTCGTCTCAGGCATGGACCGCACGGCGCGCGCGCGCCTCGTCGTCGCCTCGGGCCTGGCGTTCCCCGCGCTCGTCTTCCTGCTGATGGCGGCGGGCGTTGCAAGAAGGAGGAACCGCTGATGAGCAACAAGAAGGCTATACGATTCCTCCTCCTCGCGATCCTCGTGCTGACAGGGCTTCACGTCTTCCTTTCCTTCAAGGACATGGGCAACGCGCTCGTCCAGCGCGTCACGCTCCTCGATGCGACGGCGCAGTCGGCCGTGAAGATCGCGGTTGAGAGGGCCGACGGCGATTCCGTCTCGCTCGAGCGCCGCCACAACTGGCGCATCACGTCCCCGTACTCCGCCCTGGCGGACGAACGGTCGGTGAAAAGGCTCCTGGACGCGCTGACGCTTGAGCGCATCAGAAGCTCGTACAGCGAAGGGGACCTCCTGAAGTTCGGGCGCACGAGGGGCGACTACGGACTCGACGAGCCGTCCGTCACCGTGAAGCTGTCCGGCGGGGGCGTCGAGGGCGCCGTCAGCTTCGGCGTAGCGACGCCCGTCGGCGACGGCGTGTTCGCGTCCGTCGACGGCGATTCCCGCGTGTACGTGGTCGGGACGAACGTCTTCGCGGCCGCGAACCTCTCCTCGGAGGGGTTCCGCGAGAGGGCGCTTTGCCCCGACGTCATCGACACCGCGGAATCGTTCGACATCAAGCGCGGGGCCGGGTCGCTCCTCCGCTTCCGCCAGAGGGACGGCGTGTGGACGCGACTCGGCGCGAAGGACGGCGATGCACCCGAGCCCGCGTCGTCCGTGAAGATAAAGACGCTCCTTGCGGACCTCGCGCGCGCCCGTGCGAAGTCCTTCGTCTGGCCCGTCGGCGGTACGAACGAGACGGACATCGCGACGGCGCCGCTGCTTGCCGGGTACGGGCTCGACCCCGAGAGCGCCGTCGCCGTGACGTTGCACGGCGTGGGCGCGCGCGACAGGCGCGTCGTCTTCGGGAAGTCGGCGACGGACGGCTTCGTGTACGCGCTCGTGCAGAACGGCGGCGCGATAGTGACGGTCGACGGCGCTCTGAAGGACATGGTCGAGGGCACTGACTTCGCGGATACGCGGCTCTTCCCGTTCGAGCCGTCCTCGGTCGCGCGCGTGTCGGTCTCGGACGGCGGCGTCAACTACCTCCTCGCGAAGGGGGCGGACGGACAGTGGGTGCTCGACGCGCCGGTCGCGGCCGCGGCGGACCAGGCGGGCGCCGAGGCGCTAGTCGCGCGGCTCGTCGAGCTGAAGGCGGAAGACCGCGCGGAGGAGGGGCTCGTCGTATCGCTTACGACAAACGCGCCGGCGGAGACGGTCTCCCGCTCGGCGGTTCTCTCCGCCATATCGCTTGCGGACCTCCGCAGCCGGGAGGTGCTGAAGGTCGACGCGGCGGACGTCCGCCGCATCGCCGTCACGGCGTCCGGCGCGGCGAAGCCGGAGGCGGTGGTCTTCGACAGGGACCTCAGGACGTGGACCGTCGAATCGTCCGAGAAGCCGGGGACTGTCGACGTCGAGGCGGTCGACAGGCTCCTCGCGGCGCTCGACCCTCTCGCGTCCGAAAAGGTCGTGACGCTCAAGGTGACTCCGGCGGACCTCCATCGCTACGGACTCGACGCGCCGCGCTGGACGATCGCCGTAGACTCGGCGAAGACGGGGGCCCTGAGGCGCAACATCCTCGTGGGCGAGCGTGCGCAGGGCGGCAGCTTCGCGACGCAGGGCGCGTCAGACGCGGTGTTCGTCCTGTCGGAAGCCACGGTGAGGAGCCTCACGGCCCCGCTTGTGAAGGAATGATCTAAAATCGAAAGGAACCAGTAATGAAATACGACAAGAACCATGCGCTTCTGGAATGCACCATTCCGGGCGTACCGTCGAAGAGCGGCAAGGTCCGCGACGTCTTCGACCTCGGGGACAAGCTGTTGATGGTCGTCACGGACCGCATCAGCGCGTTCGACGTAATCCTTCCGTGCGGGGTGCCGGACAAGGGCAAGGTGCTGAACCAGCTCTCCCTGTTCTGGCTGGAGTTCCTCGGCATGAAGAACCACCTGATCACGGCGGACGTGGACGAGTACCCCGAGGTGCTGAAGCCCTACGCCGACGACCTCAGGGGCCGTTCGATGCTCGTGAAGAAGGTGAACATGGTCGAGGTCGAGTGCATCGCCCGCGGCTACCTCACGGGGTCCGGCTGGAAGGAGTACCAGAAGTCCGGCACCGTCAACGGCGAGAAGCTGCGCGAAGGGTACCAGAACGCGTCCAAGCTGGACGAGGTGCTCTTCACCCCGACGACGAAGGCGGCGATCGGCGACCACGACGAGGCCATCAACTACGACGAGACGGTGAAGCTCGTCGGCGCCGAGACTGCGAAGCTCCTCAAGGATGCGACCATCGGCCTCTACACGAAGGCGGCGGACTACGCGCGCAAGCACGGCATCATCATAGCCGACACGAAGTTCGAGTTCGGCAAGGATGCGGACGGCTCTCTCATCCTCGCGGACGAGGTGCTCACCCCCGACTCCTCGCGCTTCTGGCCCGAGGCCAGCTACGCGGTCGGCAAGAACCCGCCATCGCTGGACAAGCAGTACGTCCGCGACTGGCTCGACTCGATCAACTTCAACCACCAGCCGCCCGGGCCGGTCCTCCCCGACGACGTGATATCCCGCACTCGCGAAATCTACGTCAAGGCGTACGAAGACCTCTCCGGACGCAAACTAGTCTAACAATCACCAACCACCAACCACCAAAGGAGACACAATGGGACTTTTCGGACAGATAGGCGAAGCCATGAAGATGCGTGCGGAGGCGAAGCGCATCCAGAACGAGATACAGAAGATATCCGTGAGCTACTCGAACGGCGGCATCACGGCGACGGCGAAGGGGGATATGTCCATCTCGGCCATCACCTTCGCGCCGGATGCGTATGACGAGGTCAAGGCCGGCAAGCCGCAGCGCTTCGAGACGATGCTCCTCAATGTCGTCAACGGCGCGCTCAAGAAGGCCCGCGAGACAACGCAGCAGGAGATGCAGAAGCTCATGCAGGCGTCAGGCGGGCTCAACGGACTCTTCGGCAAATGATAGGCCCCATCGAGGAACTGGAGAGGTGCCTCGCGCGGCTGCCCGGCTTCGGACGCCGCTCGGCCGCACGCGCGGCCCTTGCGCTTGTGCGCGAGAGGGCGCGGCTGATGGAACCCCTCCAGTCCTCGCTCAGGGCGGCGCACGACACCGTCCGCTGCTGCTCGCGCTGCGGCGCCTTCACTACGGTCGATCGCGATCCGTGCGACGTTTGCACGGACGCGACGAGGGACGGCGGCGTCGTGTGCGTTGTGGAGGATCCGGCCGACATAGTTACGGTCGAATCCTCAGGTGCGTTCAGGGGGCGCTACCACGCGCTGGGCGGGAAGCTATCGCCTGCGCGAAAGATGGGGCCCGAGAGGCTTCGGCTTGCGGAACTTGCGGACCGGGTGGTCCGCGAGGGCTTCGGAGAGGTCCTGCTTGCGCTTTCCACGGACATGGAGGGCGATGCGACGGCTGGATACGTCGCCGAGTATTTGAAGGGCACCGGCGTGAAGATTACGCGCCTCGCCTTCGGTCTTCCAGCCGATTCCGGGATCGCCTATTCCGACCCCCTTACGCTTAAGCGCGCAATCATCCACCGGATCCCGCAGTAACTTCACGCTACTGCCAACTACTCATGCGCGTCCTCGGCGAGGGCCTGGATGGCGACGGTGAGGGCGTGCGATTCGCCGGGGGCGAGCGATTTGGTGGCCTTTGGCCACGCCGTCACCGGTTCGACGCATACGAAGTGGCGCCAGTCCTCCTTTTCGAAGTCGGGTAGGACGTTCTCGGGGCCCGGGTTCCAGACGATAGCCGTGTCGTTTCCGTTGGAGACCATGGCGACCGCCCGCTTAAGCCCCGGGTCGACAAGCGCGAACTCGTGTTTCAGCGCAGGGGGAAGTGTGAACACGTGGTCCGTCGACGTCGTCATCGCGAGGTCGCCCGTCTGCACGTGCTCGGACATGTCGACGGCGTAGATGTAGGAGCAACCGTCGAGTCCGCGGACCGATACGCCGTCCCTTTCGCGTACGAGGAAGTAGGGGTGGAAGCCTCCCGTGAATTCGAATGCGTCGTCGCCCGTGTTCTTCGTCGTGAGCTTCAGGTTCAGCTTCATCGACACCGATATCTTCACCTCCAGGTCGAAGTCGTGCGGCCAGAGCGACTTGGTGTCGGGCGTGGACGAGAGGCCGAGGGTGACTTCCGTCATGTCCTCCGAATACTGCGAGCCGCGCACGGAGAAGGGCATCATGCGGGCGAAGCCGTGCTGGGCCATTCCGGGGATGGCGAGCTTGCCGAACTGCGGCCAGCAGACGGGGATTCCGCCGTGGAAGGACTCCCCGCGGTTGTAGTCGCGCTTCGCGGGACGGAATATGACGGGGCTCAGCCCGGTAGGACGGTAGGAAAGCGTGTTCGCGCCCATCAGGGCGATTTCGGCTGTCCCGAACTTGTTTGTAATGGCGACTTCGGGGTACCCGCAGTGTCCGGGGTGGAAGACAATGCGTCCAGGTGCTCCGTAGCGCTTGTTCAATTCATCAATCGTCATCATGCTGGCGTCTCCTTGAGGATGTTTTTCTCATATTCTAGAAAAAAAGGGCTTCTCTGTCAATGAAGTGTTTTGCATAAATGCTCAAAAATGCCCTTTAACGCTCTGAAATTGTGAGATAAAGAAAAACTTTAAAAAATACAACTAAGACGGTTGACATTCGGACGAAGTATGTGCTATACTATGCGCATTCCCAACCAAAAAGGTTGAGTATGACAAAGAAGGAGGATAAAAATGAGCGCAGTAAAGAGCATACTTGAAAAAGTCGGTGGGACGCCGGTCGTTGAAATTTCCGACCGCGTGAACAAGGGCAGGGCGAAGGTCCTCGCCAAGGTGGAGTTTTTCAATCCGGGCGGGAGTGTCAAGGACCGCATCGCGGTCGCTATGGTCGAGGCGGCGGAGAAGGACGGAACTCTCAAGCCGGGTGCGACGATCATCGAGCCCACGAGCGGCAACACGGGCGTCGGCCTTGCGCTCGTCGCGGCGGTGAAGGGCTACCACCTCATTCTCACCATGCCCGAGACGATGAGCATCGAGCGCCGCAAGCTCGCGGCGGCATACGGTGCCGAGATCGTCCTCACCCCGGGAAGCGAGGGGATGAAGGGTGCGATTGCGAAGGCCAACGCGCTTCGCGAGTCCACGCCGGGCGCCGTCATCCTGCAGCAGTTCGAGAACCCCGCCAACCCCGCCAAGCACGAGGCGACGACGGGTCCCGAGATCTGGAACGACACGGACGGCGCGGTCGATGTTTTCGTCGCGGGCGTCGGTACGGGCGGAACGCTGACCGGGACGGGACACTACCTCAAGTCGAAGAAGCCGTCCGTCAAGGTCTACGCGGTCGAGCCGGACACGAGCCCGGTCCTTTCGCAGGGCAAGGCGGGTCCCCACAAGATCCAGGGCATCGGCGCGGGCTTCGTCCCGAAGACGCTCGACACAGGTGTGTACGACGGCGTGATTCCCGTCACCGCGGAGAATGCAGGGGCGACGGCGCGCGCGCTTGCGGCCAAAGAGGGACTCTTAGTGGGCATCTCGTCCGGCGCCGCGGCATGGGCCGCGCTCGACCTTGCTAAGAAGCCCGAGTTCGCCGGCAAGACGATTGTCGCGCTCCTTCCCGACACGGGAGAGAGGTACCTCTCGACCTGGCTCTGGGAGTGAAGCCAACCACCATCAACCAGCCAACAACCAGCATCTATACGACTATGAGTAAATTCCATCTTGAAACACTGGCGGTCCACGCCGGGCAGGAGAAGCCCGAATCGGACACCCTCGCGCGCGCCGTTCCCGTCTACAGGACGACGGCGTACAACTTCCGCGACTCCAACCACGGTGCGAACCTCTTCGCCCTCAAGGAGCTCGGCAACATCTACGCGAGGCTCATGAACCCCACCAACGACGTCCTCGAGAAGCGCCTTGCCGCGCTTGAGGGCGGAGCGGCGGCGAAGACGCTTTCGAGCGGAACGGCCGCGATCTTCTTCACGATCACCAACATCGCCCGTGCAGGGGACGAGATCGTCGCGGCGAACAACCTCTACGGCGGGACGTTCTCGCAGTTCGACGCGATCCTCCCGAACGCCGGCATCAGCGTCAAGTTCACGCCCGTGAACGACTTCGCGGCGGTCGAGGCGGCGATCAACGAGAAGACTCGCCTCGTGTTCATCGAGGCCGTCGGCAATCCGGCGCTGGACATAGCGGACATCGAAAAGTACGCCGAGGTCGCCCACCGCCACAACCTGCCGCTCGTCGTGGACGCGACGTTCGTGACGCCCGCGCTCCTCAGGCCGCTTGAACACGGTGCGGACATCGTCATCCACTCGCTTTCCAAGTGGATCGGCGGACACGGCGCCGGAATAGGCGGCGTGGTCGTCGAGAAGGGCGGGTTCAACTGGGCCGATCCCAAGTTCGCGCTCTACAACGAGCCGGACAAGGGCTACCACGGGCTCCGCTTCGCGCACGACCTTCCCGCGCCGCTCAGCCATATCGCGTTCTCCATCCGCCTTCTGACGGTCGGGATCCGCAACCAGGGCCCGACGCTCGCCCCCGACGCGGCGTGGATATTCCTCCAGGGCGTGGAGTCCCTCCCGCTCAGGATCGCGAAGCACAGCTCCAACGCCCTCGCCGTCGCGAAGCACCTCCAGAATCATCCGAAGGTCGCCTGGGTCAAGTACCCGTCCATCTCCGAGCCGGAGCTTGCGGCGAAGTACCTGCCGGACGGTGCGGGCGGAATGGTCGTGTTCGGCGTGAAGGGCGGATCGGCCGATGCCCGCAAGGTCGTCGATGCCGCGAACGGCGAGATCTTCACGCTCCTCGCCAACGTCGGCGACGCCAAGAGCCTCATCATCCACCCCGCGTCCACGACGCATTCGCAGCTTTCGGACGAAGACCTGCGCAAGGGCGGCGTCCTCCCGGAACTGATCCGCGTATCCGTCGGCATTGAGCATCCGGACGACATCATCGCCGAGCTCGACCGCGCGCTGGACGCAATCTGACAATCACCCCACGGCCCCCGCCGAAAGGCGGGGGTCATTTAAAAACATTAAATACGACCGAAATGGTCGAGAAAGAAGGACTCAATGAACAAGACAATCAAGAATGCATTTGCATCTGCAATCGTCATCGGATCGGCGGCTTTGTCCGCACAAGCGGGGGTTCCGCTGAACAACCTCCAGGGTGCGGGAGGCATCGCCTTCAACCCGTTGGCGTACACGGCTGGGCTGCCATGGGACGGTGAAACGACGAGCAACCTGAACGGCATAGTGTCGGCCCCGCAGGTCGGACAGTGGTACGTGCGCCTGAACGAGGCGGACATCGACTGGTCGTCCACATCCGCCGCGCTTACGTTCTTCGACAGGCTGGAGCTTTCGGGCGGCTACGAGTTCATCAACGCCCACAAGTACGGGGACAAGTCGATCAACAAGTACAACGTCGGCGCGAAGCTGCGCCTCCTCGACGAGAACTCGTTCGACACGGAGTTCGTCCCGGCGGTCGCCGTAGGCGCGATCTACAAGTACACCGACTCGCGGACGGTGGACGCCCTCGGGCTCGACGACGACGGATTCGACTACTACGTCGTGGCGTCGAAGCTCGTGGCGCAGACCCCCGTCCCCGTCCTCCTCTCCGCAGGCGTGCTCGTCTCGGACGAGGTGGTGAACGGAGTCGTCGGACACAACCACTACGACACCGTGTTCTTCGGGAACGTCGACGTGCTTCCCGCCGAGAACGTCGCTGTCGGCGTGGAGTACAAGCAGGGGGTGGACGCCGGGGACGGCATCCGCAATCACGATTACTGGGACGGACACGTTGCGTGGTTCGTGACGAAGAAGTTGACTCTTGTCGGCGCGTTCGCGGAGACGGGAGACAAGGACAAGTTCTACAGGAAGGGCTCGACCAAGAACCTAGGCGTTGGCTCGGGCTTCGTCCTCTCCGTCCAGTACCAGTTCTAACCTGCATACACACACGCCCGCCGGTCGGTCCGCTTCCTTGGTCGGACCCGACCGGCGTTTTTTTGTTCAGATCCGCCGGACATCCGTTTGGGAATTGACTCAGATCCGCCGGACATCCGTTTGGGAATTGACTCAGATCCGCCGGACATCCGTTTGGGAATTGACTCAAAAGCGCCGAGTTTGGTATAATGCAGTCACTGGAAAGATTTCTAATAATTATGAGAAACACGAATATCCTGGTTGCGGGCGCGGTTGCGCTTGTCGCAGGGCTGGCGCTTCGCCTTGAGGCGGGGTCCGTGCGCCAGACCATCACTATCGAGCCCGGCTGGAGCGCGGTCTACGTGAGCGTCGCCCCGGAGGGGACGGCGGACGAAGTGTTCGCTTCGTGGCCCGTCGACTCCGTGAGCGCCTACTCCGCGCGCGCATTCCGCGTCACTGCGGATTCCGCCGGAGGTCTGACCGGCGAGGACACCGTCATCTCGCCGTTCGCCGTGTGGATGCGCGCCGAACCCCACACCTCCACCCTGGGAAGGCTCATGGCGGACACCGTGCTCGTCTGCCACGGCACCAACGAGACGGCCGTCGCCGTCGAGATCCTCGGCGCTCCGTCCGCCCCGCGCATCGCCTGGCACAAGAGCAACGAAAGGGAGACTTACAACTACGTCGGCGTGAGGCTTGCGGAGGGGACTGCGAGCGTCAAGGCGGCGGACTACTTCGCCGGATGCCCCTCGGTCGCCGGGGACGGCCCATACTACGTCGTATGCAACACCGTGGACGGAGACCAGTCCATAATCGCGGCCGGCGGCGGCTTCGGCCGCCACCAGGCGTCCGCCGCGACGATATCCGACGGCGGGGTGCTGCTCGTGCCGGGTACGTGCGTAAGCGACTGGTCGGGTCCGCTCCACGTCTTCCCGCGCGACGGACTCGACTTCGGCGCCGACGGGACGGTCCAGACGGTTGAAATCCGCAACGACGGCGCGGCGGCCAAGTACGTCACCGTCTCCTACCGCGACTCCGCGGGCGGCGAGACGCGTCCGAACCTCCTCTACCGCGAATCCGACTCCGCCGACGTCATGGGGTCGTGGGACGGCCTCACCAACACGCTCATGCGTGTGCTGTCTACGGGCGACACGTGGAGCGTCGCGATCGCACTGGACCGGACGAAGCTCGCGGGGTCCGGCGCAGCGCTCGGCGGCGTCCTCCACATAGAGGAGGGCAATCCGGCGATGGCCGGCTACACCGCATTCGCGGCGGACATCGGCGTCTCGGCGGTGGACGCGAAGCCGACAGTCGCCTGGCCGCAGGGCCTCTGGTGCGTGCAGGCGAAGCTCGACGCCGTTTCGTGGCAGTCGTCGGACACGAAGAGCGTCGACGACGTGGCCGCGGGAGGCATTATGCCGGTTAAGTTCTACGTACACGTCGATGCGGAGGGTCGGGCCTGGCTCGTCCAGCGCGTCACGGTGGCGGGATCCGCCGCGTCCGACGGGTCGGTAACGGAGACTCTGTACGGTCCGGACGCCACCCCGCCGACTGGCGTCGCCTATTCGCGGCGGCTCTCCTCGGCCGTCCTGCCGGTCGACATGGGGATGGTCGAGGCCTCTTCGGGGACGTTCGGCGATGCGTCCGCGGCGCTGGGCTTCACCTACGCCATCGGACCCGACTCGCCGTCGAATCCGTTCCACCACGCGCTGCATCCGCTCTTCGACAACAAGAGGATGGACTTCGAGACGTCCGCGCCGGACGGCGACAACGCAACGAACTACGTAGGCTCGGTGAAGCCCGAGCGCTTCACGATCGGCGGAGCGGTCGTGCTCGACTTCGACGCAGGCGGCGGGACGGCGTGGACGCCGCAGGAGCGGCTCGCGGGGCGCCTCACGTGGATATACACCGGGGTGCGCCGCCAGGGTCCGGTCAAGGCGACCGGCGACTTCACGGCGAGGCGCGTCATGATGAACGCGGAGGTGGTGCGCTGATGCGCATCGTCGGATGAAATTCAGGAACAACAAGGAAAGAGGAACCACTATGAAAAAGACAATAACAGCAGTCGTTGCATTCCTCGCGGCGTTCGCCGCGCAGGCGGTCGAGACGTCCATCGCCTACCAGGGCGTGCTGAGGGACGACCAGGGGGCCGTCCTCCAGCAGGCGCAGCAGGTCATCGCGTTCCGCCTCTACGGCCAGGCGTCGGGCGGGACGGCCCTCTGGGGACGCTCCCTCGCGGTGCTGCTCGACGCGCAGGGGCTCTTCAACGTGGAGCTGTCGGACGCGAACGGCTCGGCGCTGGGCGATGCGACGAACGCGTCGCTTGCGGACGCGCTCAAGTCCGCCCGCGGCGGCAGCCTCTACGTCGGGCTCACCGTCGAAGGCTCCTCCGGCGAAATCGCGCCGCGCCAGAAGATACTGTCCGTGCCGTACGCCGGCTACGCAGCTGACGTGAGCAAGGCGGACGGCGACTTCACGGTTGCGGGCAAGGCGACGCTCGCGGACGTCTCGACGGCGGTGCTCGACGTCGCCGGAAAGGCGACCTTCACCCAGCAGGCCACCTTCAACAACGGCGTCACGGTGAACGGCAACCTCTCGGTCGGCAATACCGGGACGCTCTCCGGCTACGGCACCATCCCCGTCGGCGGCATCATCCTCTGGAGCGGATCCAATGTCCCCGACGGCTGGGCGCTCTGCGACGGGAAGAACAACACGCCCAATCTCCTGGACAGGTTCGTGATGGGGTCGGCGCCTAACAACCGCGGCCAGACCGGCGGCAGCGCCGAAGTGCAGCTTAGCGTGTCCAATCTGCCTTCCCACAACCACCTTTACTTCGGCGACGACCAGCTTGAGGGACGCGACAAATCATACGGCTCCACGACCAAGTACGCCGACAATGGCGGCTACGATGCGGATTCCAGCACCTCCGGCTCCGCCAAGATCTACAGAACCTCCTCCACCGGCAGCGGCAGCAAATTCTCCATCCTCCCGCCCTACTACAAGCTTGCGTACATAATGAGAGTCAAGTGAGAAGACGGCGGCACTTGGAGTTTGTGGACAGTCAGGAAGGGGGTTGAGCCATGAAACGACGACTTGCATTTTGCGTTTTCCTTTCGGCATTTTGCATGCCGGCTGCAGTCGCGGCGGGGAACTACACACTCGCCGTGCCGACGGCGCCGATCGTGCGCGATACGACGGACCCTGCGCGGAACGCCTGGCTCGCCTCGAACGCCGTCGCGAGCGTTTCGGCGTCGCTCGCGCCGATCAGCCACGACGCAAGACGCATCGACACGTTGCCTAAAGTCGAGATGCGGCTGGTCAAGAAGGGCAATCCGACCAGCTCGAGTCATTGGTGGGACACCGTCGTCTACAAAACCGTCACCAACAGCGTGGCGGTCACCAACTTCGTCGCTGTCGGAACGCGCTACAGCTCCGCCGCGAACACCCCGGGCTTGCAGAGGTTCACGCTTGAGGAGTCCGTCGCCGGCTTCTCCGTCGAGCGCATCCAGCCGCAGCTGTGGCTCGGCGACGCGCTGCCGACGCCGGAGGGCGTCGACTGGAACGCGACATGGGAAGAGTACGCCTCGAACGCGACGGAGCGGACTGAATTCATCTTCGACAACAAGGGCATGGCCGTCTACGTGCAGACGGGCGGCAACCTCACCTTCCGCTGGATCATGTCGGGCGGCGCGACGAACGACATGACGTACGTCGTCTCCGGCAACGTCAAGGGACGCCCGTACAGGATGTTCTGGACGGAGAGCCCGTGGAACGCGCCGGTGATCTCGCTCTCCGGCAAGTTCGTGAAGCTCTACGGCCCCGGTTCGCTCGTCGTACCCGAGTACGGGGAGCGTACGCGCGACGTCGGCGGACAGCGCGTAACCGAGACGAACGTCGTCGTGAAGGGCGTCTACTACGATCCCGAGGCCGAGACGCTTTCGGCCCTGGGGCAGCTGTCCGGACAGTTCATCCTCGCCTACTACGACTCCGGCTCGTACACGACGCTCAAGCACCTTCAGGTCGTGGAGGTGGGCGAACCTTCGGTGGAGACCGTGAACGCCGTCATCGGCGAGCCGATAGAGCCCTACATCACCGGGTACAACCCCGACGGACTCGTCCCCGCGCCCATCGACAACGCCACCGCGGCGGACGACGAGTTCGGCGACTACTACTACCAGCACAGGGGGAGCCACTCCTATTCGCCGAAGAACGGCATGGTGTTCCCGCTGCGGGACACAAAGGACTCGCCGTGGCGCATCGACGTGTACTGGATGGAGTCGGATCCGTACGGCGTGCAGTGGCCGTTCGAGCGCTGCCAGTACTCGGCGGACTGGAGTCCGCACCCCGCTCTGCTCATCGCCGGCGACCATGTGAAGATCCCGTCCGACTACCAGGCCGAGCTCTGCAAGTTCCAGGTGCCGAACGGACACGCCCTCGCACCCGACAACAACTTGTTCACGACCAGGACGAACGGAATCTCGTTCCTCAAGCTGAGCCTTGCGGACGACGTGTTCTTCCAGACCGTGCGCACCGTCAACCGCACCGACAGCGACTGCTTCACGCTCGAGGAGGAGGAGTGGTTCGTCGGAACGGAGATCACCCCGCGCGGCGGCGCAGTCGACGGCACCACCGAAAGCTACAATCCCGTGATCGACGCCTCCGTCCCCGGATACCTCGACCTCGCCCATTCCGGCGACAACTACAATCCGAACCTCTACTACGACTGGACCACGGCCTCAAACGGCTTCCAGAGCGTCGTCTACGGAGTCAACGCCTCCTCCACCAACGAGGCGCTGGAGATGCACTGGTACATGAGCGTCCGCAAGGAGGGCATGCCGTCCGCAGTCTACTTCCCGTGCCTGGCGCAGCGCTATCGCATAGTGTGGCCGCAGGCGGACCAGGTTCCGCAGATCGTGCTCGCCTCCGCCCGCGGCGGCGCGGCCGAGAGCGTGTACGAGAGCGGACATTCGCTCTACATCGCCGCAACGAACTCCTTCATGCTCATGCCCGACGCCCGCTGCTTCAACAGACACGGCGGCACGGTCGCCTTCTGGGCGAAGGCCGAGGCGTGCGCGACCAACACGACGGGCCGCGTCCTGACGCTGGGCGCCTACGGTGCATACGAATCCGGCGAAGGCGGCTCGCCGCCGTTCTCGCTCTTCGTCGACGCCTCCGTCGCGGCGGACGGAACGGTCGGCTACACGCTTACGGGAGGCGCCGGCGACACGACGGCGACGATCGCCGCGACGCTGCCACCGTCTTCGCCGGCGTCGCCTGCGGAGGGCTGGCACCGCATCGTCTTCGCCATGGACGGCACCAACTGGACGGCTTATGTCGACGGACGGTCCGTCGCCGCGGCCGTCGCGCCCCAGATGGACTATTCGGGCTACATCGAGTACAACGTCGTCGGGTCGCCCGGCGACGATCTGCCAGCGCCGGTCGGGCTCGCGCTCGACGGACTCGCTGTCGCCGCCGCCGTGCCTTCCGCCGAGGCCGTTTCCAACGGACTCTATTCCGTCGAGGGATTCTCGGACCTTGCGCTCTCCATGTACTTCGACTTCCCCGACGGCGACCTCGAGCCGGTCAGCGGGACCAGTCTCCGCTTCGCGACGGAGGCGGTGTCCGGCGACGACACCTTCGCCTACATGGTGCTGCGGGAATCGCCCGGCGCGCCTGTGAAGGGGACGGGGCTGTTCGAGTCCGACACGAAGCCTGTCGTCTACCGCCAGGCGGTCAGGGGCGCGGTCGGCTACAATCCGAACGAGGAGCACGCCTTCATCGGCGGCGATTCGATCCAGGGATACTACCCATGGGCGCTCCGCACCGACCTCAACACGGCGGACTCCTCGGAGCCGTTCGTGCTCGTCGAATGCGAAAAGGACGGCAGGAAGGCGATGAGGGCGTTCTCCGTCCTCGTCACCAACGACATGTACACGGCGCTCGCCGGCGTCGCGACGGCGGGGACGATCCTGCCTGGTCCGCATCCGCTGGACCTCTTCGCCAATCCGTGGCTCACCAACGACTGGTGGGAGGTCAAGGCGGGCGAACCCGCCATTGCGTGGCCGGACCGCAAGAACCAGATATGGTCTCGCGCATCGGGCACGCTCGACATCCACATGTTCTATCCGAACCAGGACGGCTTCGACTTCCCGTCCCTCGCGGCCAATCCCGCGCTCGGCACGCCGATTCCGTGGCTCGCCTCGCTCGACGGGGACGATCCGCTCGCCGGCGACCCGGCCGCGTGGCGGTGGACCGTCGAATGGCCGAGGAACGTCGAGACGATGCGCATCGGCGAGACGCTCGCCAAGGCGGCGAACGGACTTCCCGAGGTGTGGAACTCGAAGTCGGTGGCCGTCGTGTGGCCGGAGGACTCCGGCAGTACCGTGCTCCTCTGGGACCCGACCGTCGTGCGCACGACGGGCGACTCGTCGTACGCGACGCCGGCGGACCTCGTCGCGGCGTTCGGGTTCGACGTGGCGGACGGCTCGGTGAAGCTTCGCGCAGGCAAGTACACATTCCCGGACCTCCCGCCGTCCGTGAGCGACCGCTTCTACGTGAACGCAAACCTCGCGCCGGCGAACTGCGTTTCGTTCCAGGGCGTGATGGAGTCCAACGCCGGCGGCGACATCCTCTGGCCGAACGCGCTCAACTCGTCCGAACTCGAGGCGATCAAGGCGCTCGTCAGGGTGGACCATCCGAAGAAGGCGGAATGGGACAGGCTCATCTCGACGCTGCCGACGACGCCGGTGGAGCCGTCCGTCCTGAACGCCGGGTCCGGCTCCGGACGCGACGCGGTGAAGCCGTCCGTCTCCTACACCCCCCGCGACCACTACGCCCTCACCGCAATGGGCGCGACCAACTATGTGACCATAATCGAGAACGACGCGCCGGTGGACGGTCCGAACGGCGTCAAGGACGGCGACGCCGTCTCCATGCACGTCTTCGCCGTCACCAACCGCTACTACGCGGGACGCGTCGTGACGAGGGAGGATCCGCTGAACCTCCTTTCCCAGCAGCTCGGCATCGTCTACACCGAATCCCTCGCCGGCAAGGCGGACGACTTCGTCTTCGAGTGGAAGAAGGCGACGCCGGAGGACGACGGGCGGATGCCGACCGACTACGCGAACGACTACGAGGCCGTGGGCGAACCGACGGCGGGCCTCACCCGCTTCACGATCGGACAGCAGGGCGACACGCTCGCGAACCTCGTCAACACGTACTACGTGATGCGCTACCGCGCCAAGGAGGGGACTGACGCCTACGCGGTCATGGGCGACGAGTGGAGCGCGTGGTGCGGCCCGGCCCTCGCCGAGGGCTGGATCCAGCGCTGCGTCAACAACGTCACCCCGTTCACCCAGCGGATGACCGACCTCTACGAGAACGCCGCCGAGTTGCGCGCTACGATGCTCGAGGCCGCGGGCAGGCCGTGGACGGGAGACGTCGCGCTGAACCAGGACAACCTCAACGAAGTCGGACTCGTCGAACTCTACCAGACGCTCCTGAACAAGGCGGAGTCGATGTCCCTGGCGCTCGGGTTGAACGACACCGACGCGAACAAGCAGCTCCTCCTCGCGGCGGAGCGCCTCGCGGACCTCTACATGGTGCTCGGCAACGAGGCGTACGCGGACGCGCTCAACCCGACGGTCGGCTTCGGCGCGACGTTCGGCGAAAGCTCGGCGCGGGGCGACCAGATCGACTACGGCGCGGAGCACACGGGGCTCTTCTGCTTCGACAACCAGGTGCCGTCGCTCCTCGACGAGGAGCTCGCGCTCCTGCGCGGCAGGACGGGCGCGAACAACCCGTCCGTCACCGTCGCCCCGTTCTACAACCGCCTCGTGTGGAACTACACGCGCGGCATCACGGCGGGCGAGGTCGCATACGCGATGAACTACAACATCTTCTCCTCTAACAACGACGCTATCATCGACGAGAACGACGCGGCGCTCCACTATCCGCAGGGACACGGCGACGCCTACGGGCACTACCTGTCCGCCCTCGGCGTGTGGTACCGCCTGCTCAGGAACCCGTACTTCTCGTGGTCCGTGTCGCAGATGCAGATGAACGTCGCGGACAACGTGGTCGACGTGGACTACTTCGACGAGGAGCGCTTCGCGGAGATAGCGGCCAAGGTCGCCGAAACCTCCGCGCTCGTCGTGGACCGCACGGTGATGAAGTCGTGGAAGGAGAACGGCGGCGCGTCCGGCGCCGGGTACCTCGACGGCGACGAGGAGCGCGCCTTCGGATACGGCGAATGGGCGACGCGCGGCGGAGTCGGCGCCGTCATGAACTGGATGGTCGCGAACTCGATGCTCCCGGCCGCCGAGAAGGCGGGCGACTTCTACCGCCTCAGGTTCGACGGCGAGACATACATCGAAATGGACGAAGCGCCGCTCGACGGCGACTGGACGCTCGAGTTCCAGCTGTCGCCGACCGAGATGTTCGCGAACCGCTCGCTTCTGGAGATCCGGGGCGGACAGAGCGAAGTCCTCCCGCATCCGCTCGCCGACTCCGGAGAGGTCTACGCCACGGAGCCGGCGCTTTTGCTGGATGTGGACGGGGAGGGCGGCCTCGCCGCCACCCTCGCGCTGAACAGGCTGTACCTCGCGTCCTCGACGACGACCAATGAACACGTAGTCGTGGAGACGAACGAACTGGACGTCGCCACCGTGACTACGAACATGGCGGAATCCGTGGAGTACTACCTCGTCTACGGCCAGGCGGACATGGCGAGCGCCGCCGGCGTTCCCAGCGCGGCGGGGACGCTCTTCGCGCTGCATTCGGACGAAAACGGCCTCCTGACGCTCCGCGCCTTCGCGTCCGACGGAACGAAGATCGCCGAGCAGACGCTGGGAACGCAGACGTTCGACGATGCGGCGATCATGATGGGAAGGGGACTTGCCGGCTACATCTCCGAGATCAGGTTGTGGCGCGGTTCACGCACGGACGCCGAACTCGTCGCCGGACGCAACTACGTGACCCCCCGACACGAAGACCTCCTGGCCTACACGCGGTGCGTGGCTGACTCCTCCGGCGGCGAGACGCTCGCGGACGAGACCCCGGGCGGAGACTGCATCTGGAGCATCTACGGCGGCGAGTGGGTCGGCGTGCCCGAAAGCGGAATCGGCATAGACTTCGACGACGACGGACTCCTCCGCATCAACCGCTCCACGGCGTCCTCGCTCGGCGAAATCGCCTCCGCCGCGTCCGCGATACAGAAGAGCCTCGACAAGGCAGACGCGGGGATGAATCCGCTCGGGCTCTCCGAGTCGGCCGTTCCGTTCGACCTCGCTCCGGGCGACGGCGAGGGCGACAACGACGACGCAGGCTCGCACTTCGAGCAGATCGCCGCCCGCGCCGAGACGGCGCTCGCCAACGCTGCGAAGGTCCTCGACCGCGCCCAGGAGGCGGCGACGCATCTCAGGCAGGTCACGAACACCCAGCTCAACGAGGAGGAGCAGGCGGCGGCGTCCGAGGCCGATTTCCAGAACCAGCTGATCGAGATATACGGCACGCCCTATGCGGACGACATCGGCCCCGCCGGGACATATCCGCAGGGCTACACGGGACCCGACCTCTACCACTACATGTACATGGACCTCGCGGCGTTCGGCCTCTCCGGCGCGGACATCAAGCCGGTCGCCGTGGTCACCTACGACAAGTCGACGGACAAGTGGAAGTACGAGTCGATGAAGTCCTTCGCCGAGAGTACGGCGGTCAACTCCTCGACGAACGTCCTCACGTACCAGATGTCCGCCAACGGCCTCGTCAACAAGCCCGCGTCCTTCACCGGCAAGCGCCAGTCCGCCGGCAGGATCCAGGACGCCTACACGGACTACATCCTCGCCTACGTCGCCTGCAGGAACGCGCTGGAGAACTACAACGGCAAGATCGACAGGCTGTCGACGGAGATCGACTGGATAGATTCGCTGTACTCGAAGAGGAGCTCGTCCCACGATGCGGAACTCGCCAAGATAAGGGGCAAGTACGCCACCGACACGATTCTGATGGCGCTCAAGAACTCCTCGATCGCCATGGATACGATAAAGGAAGCCGCCGAGGGCTTGGACAACTACGCCGGCAGGGCGGGCAGCATGTCCCTCGTCGGCGTGGGAATGACGGCCGTCATCATCCCGGGGTTGGCGGCGTACATCGCCTCCGGCACGGCGTCGCTGGGGGCCAAGGAGCAGGCCATCGTCCTCAAGGGGGTGTTCGACGGCCTCATCGAGGAGGCCCAGTACGTCCAGAATATGATCGAGACCGCTGCCGAGGAGGCCGCGGAGGGTGCGAGCTGGACGGATGCGCAGGAGTCGGCGTACGCGTCGGCGCGCGATCTCGTGTGCGGCGTCGGCGAGGCGGCTCGCGAGCTGCGCGCAGCCTGGGCGGCGATGGTCGCCGCGGCGGAGAACTTCGACACGGTGGCGGCGGAGGGCGACCGCGTCCAGGCCTCGCGCAAGGGCGCGCGCGCCCAGCGCGAGAACCGCATCATCAAGCTGCGCTACAACGACATGTTCTTCAGGAACGTCCAGGATTCGGCGCTCACGCGCTACAAGGCCGCCTTCGACCTTGCGCAGAAGTACGTCTACATGGCGGCGCAGGCGTACGACTACGAGACGGGGATGCTGTCGGCGGACAAGGCGTCCGGCGACGCCTTCAAGGGCGAGATAGTCGGTGCGCGCGCCATCGGCAAGCTCGACGCAGACGGCAAGCCCGTTCTCGGCGGCGGACTCGGCGACGCGGGGCTGGCGGACATCCTGGCGCGGATGAAGTCGAACTATCTCGTCCTGAAGCCGCGCCTCGGCATCAACAATCCGGACCGCAACGCGACGTGGTTCTCGCTTCGCCGCGAACTCTTCCGCATATCGTCCGGCACGAACGGCAACTACGCCTGGCGGAAGGAGCTCTCGAAGTACGTCGTGCCCGACTTGAGGTCCGTGCCCGAGTACCAGCGCTTCTGCCAGCCGGCCGCCTCGTCCGGGCAGACCGGAGCCCTGACGGCGTCCAAGGAGCCGGCGCTGGTGATTCCGTTCTCCTCGACGATAGACTTCGCGAAGAACTTCTTCGGCAGGGAGCTCGCAGCCGGCGACCATGCGCTCGACTCGTCCTACTATGCGACGAAGATCGCCTCGGCGGGCGTGAAGTTCGAGGGCTATCCAGCGGCGGCCCTCTCGGCGACGCCCGTCGTGTACCTTGTGCCGGCGGGCGCGGATTCGATGCGCGTTCCGGGAGGAGGGGCGAACGGAAGGGTGCTGACCTTCAATGTGCTCGACCAGGTGATCCCCGCGCCGTATGAAATCGGTTCGACGGAGCTTGACGACGAGGACTGGACGCCGACCTACACCGGCTACACGGCGGGCGGGGACGTCGCCGCGAAGATCAGGCGCATCCCGTCCTTCCGCGCGATGACGGGCGACGACGACGACGCGGACCGCGCGAACAAGCGCCTGTACGGACGCAGTGCGTGGAACACGAGGTGGCTGATGATCATCCCGGCGGGACAGCTCCTCGGCGGGTCCGCCGAGAGCCGCGAAGCCGCGCTCGACACGTTCATCAACGGAGCGGATACCGACCACGACGGCAGTGTGGACGAGCCCGGGGTGACGGACATCAAGCTCGGGCTCAAGACGTACTCGCATTCTGGAAACTGATGCGAATGCAAATGGTGAAATGCAAAGTGCATAATTGGAAGTGCAGCAGGATGGAAAATGGAAAAGGGAGGACATAAAATGAAGAATGTAAAATGTGGAGTTGAGCGTAGTATTGGCTTGGTTGCCGCGGCGGCGATCATCCATTTGTCGTTTTCCATTTTCCATTCCGCGGCGGCGGCGGAGCCGGCGGTCGCGGTTTCCCTGCCGCCGAGCGTGTACACGGGCCGGATCAAGGACTACGACGGAGCGGGGCTGCACAGGTACAGCGAAGTCGCCGAGGTGAGGGTCCGCAAGAACGGCGTCCTCCTTGCCAGGGGGAAGCTCGGCGAATTCGAAGGGGACACGGTGTGCAACTACTCTGTGGCGGTTCCGATGACGACTGACGCCGCGTCCGCCAACGCGGCGGCGGTCGGGGACGAGCTCGTCTTCGAGGTGGATTCGCGCGACGCCATGTGCACGGCATACGCCTCCACGTCGCTTCCGGCGGCGAAGTCGGGGTCCGTCACGCGCCTCGACCTGAAGCTGATGAGCGACACGATCGTCCCCGGCATCGACGACGACTACGTGCGGTATGCGGAGGCGCACGGGCGCACGTACAGGAATCCGGGCACGGGGCAGGCGTACATTGCGTCCGGCGCGTCCTACAATCCCGACGCGGACTACGACGGCGACGGCGTGTCGAACCGCGAGGAGTACCTGGCGGGGACGGATCCGTTCAATGCGGAGGAGGCCGGGCTGAAGGTCACCTCGTTCAAGATCGTCAAGGCGGACGACGGGTCGGACATGGTGGAGCTCGGGTTCAAGCCCGTGTACGGCTTCGCCTATTCCGTGGAGCGTAGCACCAACCGCGTGGATGCGGCGCACGGCTTCGCCATCCACCCGCACCGTTCCGAACCGAAGCGCGCCTCTGGAGAGCGGAAGTACATCGACGAGACGGAGGACGTTGAGGAGCGCAAGGTCTACCTCGACAAGGTCGGCGAGCTCGGCCTCTTCCGCATCCGCCTCGACTGATCCCCGCCCCTGCATCGCTTAGCTGGTCTTTCAGGATGTGTCAAGGCGTATTGCGCCGTATGTCCGCTATACTCAGCTGGGCGGAATTTTGGTATAATGTCCGCGCGAGGGAAAGAAGGTTTGTCAGCAGGAGAAAAGGAGAAACATGGCCATGAAACTGCTTAGAGCCGTATGTGCCGCGTCTGCCGCGGCGTTCGCCGCAACGTCCTTCGCGGCGGATGCAGTGCCTATGCGCGGCGTTGTAGAGGGCTACTACGGACGCCCGTGGGGAACGGAGGGACGCCTCTCTCTGCTGAAGTTCATGGGCGAGATGGACATGAACGTGTTCATCTACGGTCCGAAGGACGATCCATACCACCACGCAAAATGGCGCGAGCCGTATCCAGAGTCCGAAGTCTCGGACTTCAGAAGACTGCTCGCCTGCGCGAAGGAGAACGGCGTTTCGCTGTACTGGGCCATCCATCTCGGAGACGGCTTCCGACAGGACAGCGGGGAGGATTACAAGGCGCTCTTTGCCAAGCTGGGGTTGATGTACGATTGCGGCTTCAGGGGGTTCGCCGCTTTCTTCGACGATTTCGGCGGGGCCGATGCATCGGCGCATGCGGCGATCTGCAACCGCATACTGAACGACTTTCTCCTGAAGAAGGGCGACTGCGGTCCGCTCATAATGTGCCCCAACGTCTATTGGGGCACGGGCCATCCGTACCAGAAGGCGCTCGGCGCCGCGCTGGACCCCAGGGTGCACATCATGTGGACCGGCAGGGGAATCTGCGCCGACATACGCGCCGAGGACGTCGCGAAGATTACCCAGGACTTCAGGCGTCCGCCGTTCATCTGGTGGAACTGGCCCGTCAACGACTACTGCCGCTCGAGCCTTCTTCTCGGCCGCGCATACGGACTCGACGACTGCCGTGTTGCCGGATTCGTCTCCAATCCGATGGAGAACTGCGAGGCCGGCAAGATCGCGCTCTACGGAGTCGCGAAGTGGTGCGCCGATCCGTCCGGATTCAATTCGCAGAAGGCCTGGGAGGAGTCCTTTTCGAAGATATATCCCGATCCGGCCGTCGCGAAGGCGATGCGCGTCTTCGCCGAGCACAACTCCGACCAGGGGCCAACCGTTCACGGCTACCGCCGCGAGGAGAGCGTCTGCGCCGCCCCTCTCTGCGCGAAGGCGCGCGCGGAGCTCGATGCGGACGGCGAGCTTTCCGCCGAGACAGTCAAGGCGGTCGCGGCGTTGTTCAGGGAAGTTTATGAAGCATGCGAGGTCCTTGACAGGAAGCTTCCGAAAGGACGCTACGACCTTGGATGGGAGATCGAGGGCTGGCTGGAGGACGAGAAGTTCCTGATGGGGCAGGGCGTCTGCGCGATCAGGCTGCTCAAGGCGCCTACATGCGCCGCGGCGCAGGAGGATGTCGACAGGATGCGCGCGCTGCGCCGCGCCGCCGCGGAGTCGGCGCGGCGGCATCGCGAGAAGTTCCAGGCTGCGACCTTCGACGCCGACCGTCGTTATGTCAGGCCGCCTGTCGCGTCGTCCCGCGAGCTGCGTCCGCTCGTCGAGAAGATTTCCGTTGCCGCGCTCACGCGTCTGGGGCGGATGAAGGACGGCGCGGAGAAGGGCAGTGCGGACGTGCCGAGGGCGTTTTCGACGGCCAGGCCTCTGGAAGGGCTCGTCGCTTCGAGGGACGGAAAGTACGCCTCGCTCTCGCGTGTGATGGAGGCGCGCAGTGTCGCCGCTGGCGAAACGTTCGGCATCGCAGTCCCGAAGACATGGGCAACGGACTACTTCCACGCGCGACTGGGCGATGAAGCAGTGAAGGCTGGCGTGATTGAAGTGTCGAAGGACGGCGGATCGTGGACGAAGCTCGCGACGGACAACCGGGGCGGGGAGATGCAGAGCAGGCTCAATCCGTCCGACGGATGGCGCTATGCGCGCTACCGCAACGTTTCGCCCGGACCCGTGAACGTCAAGATCGACCTCTTCAAGTTCGATGTGACCGGCGGAGCCGAAGTCGTAGACGACCTTCTTAGCACCTTGTAGCGGGAAGGCGTCATCTTCAGGGACGCGGGACGTCTCTCCCGCATCGGCCCCGACAGGGGCGGCCATTGTGAGGTGATCGTATGACCGCGGCACTGGTAGGCACTGGTAGGGCGCGATGACCCCATCGCGCCGTCTCGGGATCGCGGGGAGATTGCGCGAGGGGTGGGGGGACTGTCCCCGAGGGGGTGAGAACGACACCCTCTACCAATTACCATCTATCATCTGACCTCTACGGGCCAGGAGAGGGCGGGCTTCTTGCACGTGGCCTCGCCGGAGCCGACGCCGTCCACCACCACGCCGTTCACCTTGACGGTGTATTTCTTCAGCTTGGTCTTCCTGCCCTCGCCCTGCAGCTCGCAAACCTTGAACGACCCCTTGAACACGCCCCTCTTCGGAGTGTAGGCGAGCTTCATCGCGGAGAGGTTGGTCTTTCCGCCCGAGACATCCACGACCAGCCCCTTGCCGGACTCCTCGTCGTAGATGTCGAGGTCGGTCAGCGCCACGCCCTTCTTCGGCTTGGCCCACTTGACGCCAGCGGCCTTGTCGAACTTCCACTTGCCGCCGCTCGCCTTCACCGTCTCGCCGTCGCCGACCGGCAGAAGCTCCTCGAGCACCGTCCCCGCGAACATCGAAAGGTCGTCCGCCACGACGCTTGCCGCCGCGTCGCCGGTCCATTCGCCGCCGACGTCCGCCGACTGCACGTGCCAATCGCCAAGCGAGCCCGCGAACTGGTCGCCGCCGATCGTGACCGTCATCGTCCCTCGTCCCTTGACCGCCAGCGAAACCGTCGCGGGCGCCGAGCCGTCCACCCCTGCGACCGTCACGGCCTTCATTGTGGACTTCCTGCCGTCAAGCCCGGTGAACGAGCCGGACACCTTGCTCGTCTTCTTCATGGCGTTCACCTTGCCCAGCTTCAGCTCCACGACGCCCACCACGGCGCCGTCGCCGTCATACACCGCGCCTTGCAGCGTCACCGCCTTCGGCGCCTCATATGGAGCGATGATGTCCGTTACCTCTACCTCTATGAACCCATGTCCCGGCGTCACGGGATCAGATATGTCGCTGCCGCCAGAACCGCCGCCCTGACCTCCATCTTTACCGCCGCCAGAGTTGCCACGGTTCTCCGTCCAATGTGCGTATAATGTCACATTAGCCGCAACTTTAGCTGACGCTGCAATCATTATCCCTCCTGTCGCCGAAGTGAACCACCCATCAAAGACACAGCCGAGCCGTGTCGCCGTCGGCAACGCGCCGAGCGTCTCATCGCAGTTCTGCGTCCGCGTCGTGCCGCCGCTGCCGCCGTTCGCGTCGAAAGTAACGGTACAGGAGAGAGCGCTCCACCGCGCAAACAGAGCCCGCAGCCCATCCTTGACCACAGTCCCGGCGGACACCATCTCTCCTCCGCTCCGCGCCGAGTACCAGCCGCTGAACGTATAACCCTGCCGTATTGGGGTCGGCAACGTACCGAATGCGCGCCCCGTCGCGTAGCGGACGCTGTTCGTCTCAATTTCCCCGCCCTGTGCGTCAAAGGTCACAACGGTCGAAGCGATACCAGGAGCCTGGATAATAGAGATGTCATAATTAGTCCCTTGCGCGGTAATCGTCACACTTCCCGTCCGCACATCCATCGTGTTGTTGTCGGCGAGCGCCAGGACGCCGTGTCGCAGGTCGCCCTCGCATGGCGTAATGGAAAGCCAGTCGGCATTCGCAGAAGCTTCCCATCCCGCTTCGGGTGCGACTACGATATTCATCAACGACGCCCTGCCGTTCATGGAATAACTTGTGCGGACGAACACGCCTGGGTCAAAGCAGAGCGCGACCTCATCCGGCTTTGGCGCTGAGTATTCCACATAAGTGGTCTCGAGGCAAAACGGAGGTTTCGTCTTGCCCCACCTCGCCTTGCACCGCTCGCAAATGTCTAGTGCCGAAACGTTGACCCAATCGCTCCAGTCCTCCCCATTGCGAATGGAATCAGCGATCAAACCATCCCATGTTGTGGGTGTCTGCGCTTGATAGCCATCCCCCCAATCCGTGCCCGAAGACCAGCCATCGCCCTTGGCCCAGCCTTTGCCGTCATAGTAGAGAAAGCGGATAGGCCAGATGAAATTCATCGTATTCGGATAAAACCACTTGAAGCGGTAGAAGTAGCGCCCCTCCTCTTCGGGAAACTGAATGTAGAGACCCGTCTCGCGGTTAGCAATGTAATAGGTTGCCTGCCCGTAGACATTCGTCACATACACGACTGCACTCGTCAAAACACACTGAATGACATCCTGTCCGCCGTCCTCGACAACATGCCAGGGGTCGATGTCGTCCGTGGCGAACTGCATTCCGCCCCGTGCTATGGCATCCAGCTCGACAGCGGACTTCCAGGTTGCAGAATAAGTCGTAATGTTTTCGGCAGTATTCGTCTCCCATCCCCAGAACACCGACCCATCCTTAGTAAAGGCGCAGTCAGGAACCGTGAACGGCGCATCATTCGTCACGACAATGTCGGGCATCGTCCCCTCGCCGCCGTTGGCGTCAAAGTGGTGCGTGTGCCTCGTCTCCTCCTCCCAGACCGCATAAAGCGTCGCACCCTCTACACCCATCCAAAGTTCCCCTTCTTTATACGAAACGATGTCCGCCCCCTCCGTCAGGCCCCATCCCCTGAAGTAGTATCCCGCGTGCGTAAACGCATTGCGAGGAAGAGGTGTGGGGATTCCACTGTAGGCTGTGATGTCCGCCATCGTCCCCGCCCCTCCGTTCGCATCAAAGCACACCTTCAAGGCCGGTCGCGCATAGTGGGCGTAGATAACGCAGTCGCCCTTGATGACGCTATCCTCTGTGACCTGCACTCCGCCCGTCGGAGCCGTGAACCAGCCGACGAAAACGGGCGAAGTCATGTCATTCTTGTCAAGATAGGCCACGGGCAGGCTGCCGCATGGCTCGACTGCGGAAAAGGTCATGGTCTCCGTCGTTACCGTGCCGCCGTTGGCATCGAACGCCACAGTATGCGGCACAGCCTCCCACACGGCGTAGAGCATAACGAGGCCGTTGCGCCGGTAGGTCAGGACCTTCTGCAATGAGCCGTCCTCGTAGGCAATCTCGCCAGCCGGTTCCGTTGCCCATCCTTTGAACACATAGTCCGTGCGCGTAAATGCGTTCCTGCGCAATGCTTGCTCCGTCCCCGCAATGAACGGCTGATCGGCCATCGTACCATTCCCGCCGTTCGGGTCGTAGCGTACAGTGTAGGGTACACGTTCGTAGGAAAGCAGCGTCGCCGTCGCCTGGTTGTTGTTCTCACTCACCTCCTCGATGCGATACGTCGCGTCCACGACGACCCTTACCGCGTGTTCGCCTACGACCTGTCGCGGCAGGGTCAGCGTCTTCGCTTCAGATGCGCCCGCCGCCAATTCTCCAATTGGCAAATCTCCACCTACCTGCACGTCATCCACATAGACTCGCGCAACCGATGCTTCGCCCGCCGGACGCCCACCATCGTTCGTTACCGTGAAGGAGAGCGTCACCGTTTTGTCGACTGGAGCCTCCTCCGACGACAACATGAGCGGTGAAATCTTCAAATCAGGCAGCAAGGATTCATATGAAATGGTGATGCTATATGTAACTGCGCACTGGTAGTAGGTCCAATATTCAGTCGTGTAATACGTGCTGTAAATGGTCTTCCCGCCGATGGTAATCGGCCGTGTGTGCGGAACCTGATGCGTTCCAGCCGAGCATCTAACGCCAATCGTGACACTCCCGTTGGATGTAAAGGTATGCGAATCCGATGCTCCCTGTCCGGAAAGCAACTGCTCGGATCCGCCGTTCCACATCAGGTAAACTGTCTTGCCGCCGGTATTATGCGATGTCACATTATCGACGTGAACATGAACAACGGCTTTCGTTCCCGCCGGAACCACCACGTCGAAGGTATCGCTTTCCCCGCCATTCTGCGTAGCCTCGATTCGTTCATCCTGATAAGAATTGTTCGCTTCTGAAAGCGTCCAGTTTATTGCCTGGAGTTCACCAGTGAGCATTGCGCACGCGACCATCGCAAATATGCGAAAGGACGCAATGGCATGAGGTAGAGCCCCACGTCTCGGCATTGCCGTCGGTGAGATTGTCGCGGCGACTCGCAGTTTCGTTTTCATCTGTTTAGGTTCCCTTTCGGCGGTTGTATTGACGGGGATGGGGCTTGCGGCGCGGTTTTCATCGCAGAGGCGCAGAGACGCAGGGCAAAGCAAAACCCTGCGTATCTGCGATAAAACCGAGGGCGGCGGGATTACTGCTCGGGCTCGGGGGCGGGCTCGGGCTCCGGGGCGGGGGGTAATTTTTCCGTACAGCCGCGCCACGCGCATTATTTGCGCATTCCGCGAGACGTTATGGAAAATCCTTTTCATCTTGCGCCGCGAATTATACCATAAATCGCCCTTCCTCCGCAAGTGGGCATTTTCCTGGCAAGGATTCCAAATGAAGGCGCCAGCCACGGCTTGCCGCAGCTGGCGCTTCAT
>CAMOCC010000009.1 GCA_946610035.1 uncultured Verrucomicrobiota bacterium | reverse complement strand
GCTCGGACTTGATGTCGTTCATCACGAACTTGATCTTCGTCTGCCCCTCGAAGACCGGGTTCATGATCCTGATCGACACCGCGCCTATGAGGCCGTCGCGGATGTCGTCGCCGTCGAACTTCTTCTTCGGGTCGTAGTCGTTCAGCGCCTTTGTGAGGGCCTCCTTGAACGCCGTGAGGTGGGTGCCGCCGTCCGTCGTGTACTGTCCGTTCACGAAGGAGTGGTACTCCTCGCCGAAGCGGTTCGTATGCGTGAAGATGATCTCGAGGTTCTTCGTCTTGATATGGAACGGAGCGTAGAGCTTCTCGAACTGCGCCTCGTCCGCAATGAGGTCCGCAAGCCCCCTCTCGGAGCAGATGGGCTGCCCGTTCAGGTTTATAGTGAGCCCCGCATTGACGTAGCAGTACATCTTCATGCGCCTGAGGACGTGCTCCTCGCGGACCTTGAAGTTCTTGAGGACCTTGACGTCGGGCTTGTAGCGGATGAATGTCCCGTTCGGCTCGCGCGCCTGGCACTTGCCGCGCTTCTTCGACTGGAGGCGGCCCTCCTTGAAGAGCGCCTCGGAGAACTCGCCGTCGCGGAAGGAACGCACCTCGAAGAACTCCGAGAGCGCGTTCACGGCCTTCGTGCCGACGCCGTTCATGCCGGCGGAGAACTGGAAGTTGTCGGAGTCGAACTTGCCGCCGGTGTTCATCTGGCTGACGCAGTCGACGACCTTCTCGAGCGGGATGCCGCGCCCGTAGTCGCGCACGGACGTCTCGCCCGTGTCGTAGTTCACCGTGACGTCGATCTTCCTGCCGCACCCCATGACGAACTCGTCGACCGAGTTGTCGATGACCTCCTTCATGAGGATGTAGATGCAGTCGTGGTACATCGCGCCCGTACCGGGCTCGCCCACGTACATCCCGGGACGCAGCCTTATGTGCGTCACCGGGTCGAGCGTCTTTATGCTGTCGGCGCCGTAATTCTCTTTCGCCATCTCTCTAGCGGCCCTCGCCGCGCCTTACTTCGTGGAAATGCGGTCGTTGTACTCGCCGGTCTCGGTGTTGATGCGGATGACGTCGCCTTCGTTGATGAAGAGCGGCACGGGGCAGACGTAGCCGCCCTCGACCGTTGCCGGCTTCGTGACCTTGCCGGACGCGGTGTTGCCCTTCACGCCGGGCTCGACCTTGACGACCTTGCGCTCGACGAGCTGCGGGAGGTCGACGCCGATGACCTTGTCGTTGAAGAAGAGAGCCTTGACCTCCATCTCGTCCATGAGGAAGTACTTCTTGTCGCCCATGACTTCGTAGGAGACGCGGATCTCCTCGAAGTTGTCGTCAGTGAACACGAACGCCGTGCCGTCGTCGTAGGAGTAGGTGACGGACTGCTGGATGAGCTCGGGCTTCTCGAACTTGTCGCCGGAGCGGTAGCTCTTGGACATTCCGCCGCCCGTCATCATGTTGCGGAGCTTGCAGTTGTAGATCGCCTGGCCCTTGCCCGGCTTCGAGAAGTCGAATTCCGTGATTTCCCACGGCTCCCCGTCGATGAGAAGCTTGACGCCCTTGTGCAGTTCACCGGCTCCGATAACCTCGCCCATTGTTTTCTCCTGTTCGTTTATGAATGGTTCGTTTTGAAGTGTTGAAGGATATTTTACCAAAAATCCGCTCGACGGGAAAGGGGGAATGCGGAAAAAATGGTATAATATCACGCATCATGGATGAAATAGCGAAATTGATTCTTGCCAGCGGCAGCCCGAGGCGGGCGAAGATCCTTCGCGCCCTCGGCGTGGACTTCACCGTCGTCAAGACGAACGCACCGGAGGTCTCGTACCCCGACGACCCGGAGCGGACCGTCGCGGAGAACGCCCTCGCCAAAGGCGCCGCCGCAGGCGGGAATGCGCTGAGCGCGGACACCATAGTGTGGCTCGACGGACACATCTACGGCAAGCCGCGCGACCTCGACGAGGCCGCCGCCTTCCTTCGGGAGCTCTCGGGCAGGACTCATTCCGTCTTCACCGGCGTCGCCTACCGGGGCGACGTAAGGGTCGTCCGGTCGGACGTCACATTCCGTACCCTCTCGGAGTCGGACATCGCCAGGTACGTCGCGCTCGTAAAGCCCGTGGACCGCGCGGGCGCGTACGACATCGACGACCACGGCGACATCCTCGTCGCCTCCAGGACGGGCAGCTACGAGAACATCATGGGGCTCCCAGCGGGGCCGCTGGTGGACTGGGGAATCGTCCCCCTCCGGCGGACGGAGGAGAGGCGCGCGGCTTCCGCCGGCTCTCGCATCGCCAACGCCGCGGCCCACCTCGTCGACCTGCTCAAGGCGGGGTCGCTCACCTGCGCGACGGCCGAAAGCTGCACGGGCGGAGGCGTCGGGTACGCCATAACGGACGTCCCCGGCTCCAGCGCCGTCTTCAGCGGCGGCGTCGTCAGCTACGCCAACGAGGTGAAGCGCGACGTACTCGGAGTCCCACAGTCGACGCTGGACACGGTCGGCGCCGTCTCGCCGGAGACCGCGGCGAAGATGGCCGAGGGCGCGAGAAGGCTCATGAAGACGGACCTCGCCGTCAGCCTCACCGGCATCGCGGGGCCCGGCGGCGGCAGCGCGGAAAAGCCCGTCGGCCTCGTCTGGTTCGGGCTCGCAACCGCACGCGGCGTCCGCACCGAGAAGGCGATATTCGCCGGCGAGCGCGCGGCGGTTCGCGAAGCCGCGATACTCCACGCCCTCGGGATGCTGACCGTGGCCGCCACATGACTTCAACGCAGAACCATCAACACGACACGCACTCAAAATGAAAATCTCAGGAGTAGTCTTCGATTACGGCGGGGTCATGACGACCTCGACGATGCCCCTCAGGGTGATGGACCTCGCGGCCGAGACCGGCATCCCGTGGGACGCGATCAAGCGCGGCTTCGACGCGCACAGGCTCGAATACGACGGGGACGCGATGACGATTCGCGAGATGTACGAGGCGATATGGAGGGACGCAGGCCTCTCCGTGGACGCCGCCACGACCGGGCGATTCATGGAGGAGGACGCCAGGAGCTGGCTCTACCGCCGCGAACGGACGAGGGAATGGATGGCCGAGCTCAAGGCGCGCGGATTCAGGATCGGCATCCTGACGAACATGAACTCGCTCTATGCGAAGCAGTATTTCAAGAAGGAGTTTGCGGACTACATAGCCCTTGCGGACGCCATGGTCGTATCGGGCGAGGAGCGGATGGTGAAGCCCCAGCCGGAGATCTACGAGCTTCTCAGGAGGCGAATCGCCCTTCCCGCCGGCGAACTGTGCTTCATCGACGACGTGGAGAAGAACGTCGCAGGCGCAAGGTCCGTCGGCTGGCAGGCGATACGCTTCCAGTCCAGCGAACAGGTCGAGGCGGACTTCGAGGAGCTGCTGAAGGCATGAACGCAGGCGCTGCGAGATTCGTGCTCGTGACAGGCGGCACAAGGCGCCTCGGATCCGCAATCGCCGGACGCCTCCGCGCGGACGGCTGGCGCGTGATAACGAGCTCCAGCCGTCCGGGGGCCGGCGCGGACATCGTTGCGGACCTCTCGGCCGACGGCGCGGCGGACGGGCTCTACAAGGCGGCGCAGGCCCTCGCGGGCGGGCGCCTCGACGCCATCGTCAACAACGCCGCCCTTTTCCGCGCACCCGCGCAGGCGCTCCGCAACGTGAACCTGAGGGCCCCTTCCGAGCTGATGCAGTTCGCCATGGAGGACGGGCTCCGCGTGGTGAACATCCTCGACACCAGGGTGCTGAACAGCGGCGCAACGGCCCTGGACGCCTACGGCGAATCAAAGGCCCTTCTCCGCGATGCGACGATGCTCTTGGCCCGCAAGTCGACGCCGTCGTTCCGCGTCAACGCCGTCGCACCAGGTCCGGTGCTCGCCCCGGAAGGCGTCCATGAAAAGGCGGGGCGCCTCCTTGCCGCGCGTCCGACGCCGGAGGACGTCGCAGCCGCCGTCGCATTCCTCCTGGACACGCCCTCGGTCACGGGCGTCATCCTCCCCGTCGACGCAGGCCAGCACCTGCTGAACGGATAGCGGCCGAAACAGCCGGCCATCATGCCAGAAGGCCGCGGGCGGCGAGGACGCGGCGCGCCTGCCTGGCGACGGCTTCGGACGGATCGAGGATGACGACTGACGGACCGGCAATGCGCTCGATCAACGGCTTCAGGTGCGGGAAATGGGTGCAGCCGAGGACTATGTGGTCGGCCTTCGCCGCGACGAGCGGCTCTATCTTCACGCGCACGATGCGCTCCAGCCTCGCAAGCTCCGCCCCCGCCAGCTCCGTCACCGGGAAGCCCTTGAGCCTCTCCACCTCCACGACGAATTCATCCGCAACCGCCGCGATCACGGTGACGTCCTTCGCGAACTTCGCCTTCGTCTCGTTGTAGAGCCGTCCGTTGAACGTCCCCGCCGTCGCAAGCACGGCCACGACACCCGTCTTCGACTTCAAGGCGGCGGGCTTGACCGCAGGCTCGAGTCCGATGAACGGGACATCGGGATGGTGCGCCCTAAGCCAGTCTATCGCCGCCGCAGTGGCTGTGTTGCAGGCGACTACGACCATCTTGCAGCCCTGGCGCAGAAGCTCCTGCGTGTTCGCCTCGGAAAGGCGGATTACCTCGTCCGCCGGACGGTTCCCGTACGGACAGTGCTCCGAGTCGGCGTGGTAGATCGTCCGCTCCTTCGGACACAGTGCGCGGAACGCCGCGAGGATGCACGTTCCCCCGATGCCGGAGTCGAAGAAACCAACTGGACGTTTGTCGGACATCCTGAAATCGCGCTCACTTCGCCTTGGCCTCGCGCTCCTCTAGCTGGCGGAGGTCCTCGGGCTTGTACTTCTTGCGGAAATAGCGGTAGTTCAGCACCCAGCAGCTCGGATGGCGGCGGATGACGCGCTCAAGCTGCGAAATGCACTTCTGCGTCATGCCCCAGACGTCCCTCGCCTCGGACGCTGTGTACGTCGCCACCGGCACGCACCGCCAGCGTCCGTCCTTCAGTGGACGCGACCAGGCGATGACGATGGGGGCCTTTGCCTTCGCGGCGAAGAAGGCGGGCGCCGCCGAAACCGGCACGGGACGTCCGAAGAAGCGAACCCATATCCCGCCGTCCCTCGGGTCCACGGGCTGGTCGACGAGAAGGCCCAGCGACTTGCCCGCCTTGATGCCGGCCATCAGGGGACGGAACGCGCCGTCCGCAGGGACGATCTCCTGCCCGATGGACCGCCTCGCGCGCATGAGGAGCTTCGTCATCCCCTTCGTGCCGATGTTCTTTGCGACGGACATCATCTCGTGCCCTTCCAGGAACGCGAGCTGCGAAAGGATCTCCCAGCATCCAATGTGCCCGGAGACGGTGACGGCCGGCTTGTTCGCGACGAGGAACGCCTTTCCCGCGGGGGCCATCTCACCCGCCGACTCGCACCTCCTGCGAGCGCGGAAGCACGTCCAGAACGCGTACCCGACCGTCCGCGCCATGTTCCTGTAGCTGCGCCTTATGATCGTCTCGGCGTTCGCGGGGAGACTGCCGTACATGATTTCGAGGTTCTCGCGGGCATACCCCCTGCCGCGTCCGTCGAACGAGTACATGACCCACGAGACGAAGTCGCAGAGGCGGATCAGCCCGCGCCGGGTGAGAATCGAGAACACGAGGAAGCCGAGCCCGATGCCGAGCCACTCGAACGGCACGCGCAGGAGCCTCAACTTCCTCTTGTAGCGCGGTCTCATCCCAGTTTGATCTTTCCAGAGGACGTGCGCGGGAACGGTTCCTTGCGCACGACGACCGTCTTGATGCGCTGGTAGACGGGAAGCGTCCTGTTGAGGGACGCGACGAGCTCCCTTACGCGCTCCTCGGGCAGGGAGGCGTATATCTCCGCCTTGACGTCCCTCGTCTCGCCCTCCCCGCTCACAAGGGCCTCCAGGACGCCCGGAAGCGTCTGGAGCTTCTCCTCGAGCTCCTCGGGGGCGATCTTCTTGCCGGACGAGAGGACGATCGTGCGGGAGGACCTGCCGTTCACCCACACGGTGCCGTCCGCGTCTATCGACCCGGCGTCGCCCGTGTGGAACCAGCCGTCCGCGTCGAGCACCTTCGCCGTCGCCTCCGGCGCCTTGTAGTACCCCTTCATCACGTTCGGCCCGCGGACGAGCAGTTCGCCGTCGGGCGAGACCTTCGCCTCCACCTCGGGGATGAGCGGGACCTTCCCCGCGCTGCACGGGACCGGCGCCTCGGCGGAGCGGGACATCGAATAGCACGCCGCCGTCTCGGTGAGCCCGTAGCCTCCTATGAGCGGGATGCCGAGCGCTCTCAGCCTTTCGTATATTCGCCTCGGAAGCGGTGCGCCGCCGGTGAGGATCCACCGGACGGGCTGCCCGAGCGCCTCGGCGACGTCGTTCCCGTTCCTCTCGATCTTCGCCGCGAGGATGTCCGCCAGCGCGGGGACGAGGAACGCGAAATCGGCGCGGAAGCGCACGAACGCGTCGTAGATCCTGCGGAAGTCGGGGCAGACGCCGATGGCGACGCCCTGCGCGAGCATGGTGTACGTCGCGCAGATTCCGAAGATGTGGTGGAGCGGGAGGAGCATGAGCGACCTGTCGCCCGGATGCATCTCGAGCGCAAGGGAGGTCGAGCGGACGAACGTCTCGATCGCCTCGATCGTAAGCTCGACGCCGCGCGGCTCGCTGGTGGTGCCGCTCGTGAAGACGATCGTCGACGTGCGCGACTTCGCATCGGGCGCGGGGCGGTCCCAGACCGTCCTCTTGAGAAGCGACAGCCCCTTTATCGCGGCCGCGATGTAGAAGTCGGTCTTCCTCGAACCGAACGCGCCCGTGGCAAGGCCGGGGAATCGCTCCGCGACCTCGTGCGCCTTGTCGGTGTAGAGCGCGGAGTGGATGAGGACGGACGCCCCGACGAACTTCAGGCGCCTTGCAATGTCGTCCGCATTGATGTTCGCGTCGAGCGGCACGACGGTCGCGCCCGCGAAGAGGCAGGCCGCATGGGTCACCATCCACTCGTAGGAGTTCTCGCCGAGGAGCGCGATCGTCCCCCCGCTCGCGTGGCGGTCGATTATCCAGCAGATCGCCGCTATGTCGTCCGTGAACTGCCTCCAGGTGACGGGAATCGACCTGTCGCCGGAGGAGATGAGGAACGCCGGTTCATTGGGACGCTCCTCCCTGTGCCTCTTGAAGGTTTCGAAAAGCATGGCGCCTTGCCGCTCCGGTCGGCTCAGTGCTGGTTGTACGTGCCGTCGACCTCCTCCCACGTGCGCGTGGTGAAGAACTGCGCGATGGCGGTGTCGTAGGCCGCAGTGTGGGAGAACGCCTTCTTCATGAGCTTGAAGCGCGTGTCGAACCCGAGGGTGCCGCCGTGGGCGGAGAGCTCCTGCACGATGTTCGGGTAGTCGAGCGGATCGGTCACCGAGGCGACGCGGAGGTAGTTCTTCGCGCTGGCGCGGACCATGCAGGGTCCGCCGATGTCGATGTTCGTGCGCGCCATCTCGGGGGTGACGCCGGCCTTCGCGACGGTCTGCTGGAACGGATAGAGGTTCACCACCACCATGTCGATCGGCTGCGCGGAGAGGCGCTTCAGATCGGACTGGTGGGCGTCGTTGTACTTCTCGCTGAGGAGGCCGAGGTAAATCTTGAAGTCGAGCGTCTTGACGAGCCCGCCCTGCATCTCGGGCTGGCCCGTGTAGTCGGAGACGGCAACGAGAGTCCCCTCCGCCTTGTCGCCGAGGATCTCCCTGACCTTCGCGTACGTTCCGCCGGTGGAGTATATCTTCACTCCGGGGCAGGCCTTGACGAGCGCGGGGACGAAGGTCTCGAGCCCCGTCTTGTCGCTCACGCTCATGAGGACGTTCCTGACCTGGACCCTGTTGTCGATTTCGGTTACGATGTTCAGCGACATGTTGTTCTCCTTGGTTTGAAATGTGAATATTATACCATATTTTTCGGACCGCGTGTCCACTGCTGATAGTTGGTAGTTGGTAGTCGACAATCAAGCCAAACAATATCACCGTCAGGCGAAGACCGTGGCCAGGCCGGCGACGAGGACGACGAAGACAAGCACAGGGACGACGAAGCGCAGATGCAGCCGCATCCAGTCCGGCATGGGCCAGCCGCGCCCCGCCGACACCGCGTCCCGGAAGCCGGCCCATCCCCATCCGAACCTGCCGTCGACGACGAACAGGCCCTGTGCTATCGCGCCTATCGGAAGCCACAGCTTGCTCACGGCGAAATCCTCCCAGTCGAGAACCCCGTCCCATGCCACGCACGGCATCGCCAGCAGCGCGACGGACGCCCCGACGATGAGGGACGCCCTGGTCCTTCCCATGCCGACGAGGTCCATGAGCCCCGCGATGAGGCACTCAAAGACGGCGATCACCGTCGTCAGCGCGGCGAATGAAAGAAAGAGAAAGAAGAGGAAGCCCCAGAACGCCCCGCCGGACATCTGCGAGAACACCTTCGGCAGCGCGGCGAAAATAAGTCCCGGGCCGTCCGTGTAGGCGACGGAGTACGTCGCGCAGGCGGGGAAGATCACGAGTCCCGAGAGTATCGCGACAAAAGTGTCGATGACGATTATGATCGCCGTCTCGCTGACGAGCGAGCGGTCCTCGCCGACGTAGCTGCCGCATATCGTCATGGACCCGATGCCGAGCGAAAGCGTGAAGAACGCCTGCCCCATCGCGTCGAGGGTGGAGGACAGCGGGTGCTCCATGAAGGCGCCCCAGTCCGGCTTCAGGTAGAAGGAAAGGCCCTCCGCCGCCCCGGGGAGCGTAAGCGCCTTTACGGCCAACGCGCCGAGCAGGGCCAGGAGCGACACCATCATCCACTTGGTCGTGCGCTCGACTCCCTTCACGACGCCGGCGAGGCACACGAGCGTCCCCGCGGCGACCACCGCGAGCGTGAACGCGGCGCATGTCGGGACGTCAGCGAGAAGCGCCTTGAACGCGGCGGACGGATCCTCCGCCATGCTCCCGCGCGCGAAGTCGCCCGTGTACTTGAGGAGCCAGCCCGCGACGTCGGTGTAGTAGATCATGAGCACGAAGCAGCCGGACGCAAGGACCGTCCCGAACCGCCTCCAGAACTTCGCGTACCGGGCCGGCGCAAGCGTCCCCAGCGCCTCCGCAAGGGAGCGCTTCGCGCCGCGTCCGATGCCCAGCTCCACGCACAGGAGCGGGAATCCCAGGATGGCCAGGAACGCAAGGTACACGAGCACGAACGCCGCCCCGCCGTTCTTCCCCACGATGTACGGGAACCTCCACACGTTCCCCAGCCCCACGGCGCTTCCCGCCGCGAGCATCAGGAACCCCAGCCTGCTCTTCAGCCTCTCGCGCGCCTCCTGCATGTCGCTAGTCCCCCCGGCCCCTCCTGAGCGTGAAGAGCGTTATCGTCGGATCGTCGAGGAAGCGGATCGGGAACCCCGCCCACTGCCCCGCACCGGTCGAGACGTGGACGCCGGAGCCGCCGTCCGCCTGATAGAGCCCCCTCACCATCCCGCCGTTGAAGAGCGATACGAGAAGCGTCATGCCGGGCGCGACCCCGCCGTGCGTGTGGCCGGAGAGCTGCAGATCGACGCGCGCCGAGGGCTTGCGCCCGAGCAGCGTCTCGTAGTCGACATGCGGACGGTGCTGGAGGAGTATCCTGAAGGCGCCGTCGGCGGCGGAGGCGAATGCGGCGTCCGGATCGGGCACGGTGAAGCCGAAATGCTCAGCGACGGGGTCGTTCACGCCGCCCACGACCAGTCCCGGACGCGGACTCGCGCAGTCGTTGTTGAGCCAGCGGATGTTGCGCATGGAGTTGTAGCGGACGATCCATCCGAACGTGTCGTAGTAGAACTCGTGGTTCCCTGTGACGGCGTAGACGCCGTCCTTCGCCTTCAAGGCGCCCATCGGCTCTATGTTCGCGTACTGGTTGCGGGAAAGCCCGTCCGCATAGTCGCCCGTGAGGCACACGAGGTCGGCATCGAGCGCATTCACCCGCTCGACGATTGCGGCGGTGCGCCATGCGCGCGCCGCCGCGCTTGCATGGACGTCCGAGAGCTGCACTATGCGGTAGCCGTCCAGCTCCGGCGGAAGTCCGTTGATTTCGAGCGCGACCTCCTCGACGTCCGGGACCTTCACCCCGTTCCACACGCCGACAAGGGAGAGCGTCCATGCGACGGCGGGGAGCCCGGCGAGCCACACAAGCCTCGCGCGCCCCCCGAGGGCCGGCTTTGTCCGCAACAGCTTCGCCCCGATCCACATGAGAATCCTGAGCGACACCGCGAAGGCGCAGAGGATCATCATCCCCGAATATGCCCAGTTCCAGAACCAGATCAGCTTCTCGGGGAGCTCCGGCGCGAAGGCGTTGCCGCCGAACGCGGCGAAGACGACGAACTTGGACGCCGGCAGGAGCATCGCCATCAGCCATATTGCGCGCGCTCGGACGCCGCGTACCGCCGGGACTACGAAGAACCGGTAGAGCAGAAGCGCCGCGATGAATGGCACGACCTGGAATACGATGTGGAAAATCACGTCACTTCCTCCAGCGGTGCGTCGACTCGCCCTTTACGAGCATTTCGTCCCTCTCGCCCATTATGCCTATCTCGCGTATGCCGGGCGTGTCCACGACCATCGCCCCGCACGGAAGCATCACGAGCTCCCGCGAGGTCGTCGTGTGGCGGCCCTTCCCGCTCCACTCCTGGATCTCCTGGACGGCGGCCCACTCGCCGCCCGCGAGGGTGTTGAGGAGCGTGGACTTGCCGACGCCGGACGAGCCGATGAAGGCGAGGGTCCGCCTGGGCTGTGCGAGCGCGCGCACGGCGTCCATCCCCTCGCCCGTGCGAGCCGAGATGTGGAGAATCCGCGCGCGCCCGGCGACAGTCTCCTCCAGGTCCGCCAGGTAGTCCTCGTCGCCAGGCTGACGGAGATCCATCTTCGTCACAACGACGGAGACGTCGCCTCCGTCGCGGTCCTCGGCGAGCGTCAGGTAGCGGTCCACGCGCGCGGTGGAGAAGTTCTCGTTGAGCGACATCATCACGAAAAGCTCGTCGAAGTTGACGGCGAGGGTCTGGGACTTCCGGCGCGCCGTCGGGTCCTTGCGTTCGAAGTGGGAGAAGCGGGGAAGGAGCTCCGTTATCATCGACTCCCCCCGGGGATTGTAGCGGAACTTCACGAAGTCCCCCGTGACGGGGCGCACCGCCTCGTCCGCGCCGCGCTCGACGGCCTCCACGTTCGCCGCCCTGCCCGTCACGAGCCGCGCCTTCGTGGCCTTGCCGGCGAAGGCGCTCTTCTTGCGCCTTGCGAGTATCTCGCCCCCCGCCTCGTTGCACACGAGGTGGTAGTAGTCGCCGTGGGCGCTCACGACGCGCCCGATTCCGGGCACGACTTCGCCCCTCCAGCCGAACTCTTCGATCCTCGTCATGTCTCGTAGGGGCCCTGGAAGGCCTCCTTGAAGTCGTACCCGCCGGTGAATCCCTCTGGCGTGTCGTCGTCGTCCTTCTTGATCCGGCCCGAGTCGGCGAGGTTGAACATCATCTCCCCGACGTCCTCGCAGCGGGTGACGCCCCACTCCGTGAGGACGGTGTACGTCATCGGCCCGTACTGGTCCAGCGCCCGCTCCTTGAACTCGTCGAGTATCTCCTCGGCGCCGACATGGCGGTTATTGTCGCCTGAAAGGTAGTGCACGACGTCCGCAAGAAGCGCATACGCCTTCGCATTGTAGCGGTCGTCCCTCTTCACGATGTCCTCGAAGGAGTCGCTCTCGAAATCTATTTCGTCCATGGCGTGTATTATATCAAATCCGCGGCGGCCGCGTCACTCGGGTATCTCCTGCAGCCCGAGCGCCCTGAGCCGCATGTTCAGGTTTATGCGCGCCTTGTCCCTGAGCGCGTCCGGGGTCCGCCGCAGCGAGTCGAGCGCCTGCGCGCGGTAGGCCGACTCGTCGTCCTGCCGCGACTCCAGGAAGGCGAGGTAGTCCCGGACCGTTCCCCCGGAGGCGAGATACTCGCGCATCTCCGCGCGCATCGCCGCCACTACGCCCTTCAGCTGGCGGACCGTTGCATCGTCCGAGTCGGACGGCTCCGCCGTCGGGCCATCCAGCTCCGCCGCGAAGTCGGCGACCGCCTCGGGCGGCGCCTCGGGCGGAAGCGCGATCCACCCCGGCTGGGCATAGGCCGCGAGGTGCCGGTCGAGGGGCGAGCTGAAGACGTCCGCCCAGCCGCCCGCCACGCCGGACGCGATCTCCGCCGGGTCGCCGACGAGCTGTCCGCGCACGGACGCCTCGCGTCCCGCCCCGCCGCCCACGTCGAGGAAGAGCGCCGCCACAAGCGCCGCAGAGAGCGCGACGACGAGCGCGGACATCGCCCACGGCTGCCAGCGAACAGGATCGTCGCCGACGAGCCGGTACGGGCGTATGCCCTGCTTCCTCAGGGCCGCATACGCCTCCGCGCGGTTCTTGGCGGATATCCATCCGTCCCGGTTCTCGTTCTCCTTGGTCTGGTAGAGGTAGCGGTATTTCATGCGGACTGCGGGACGGTCAGTCCCTCACTGCGGGGTTCAGGTACAGCGGAAGCGGCTCGGACTTGAGGAGCGACGGGTTCGCAATGAACGCGCGCGCAAGCCCGGCCGCGGTCGGCTCGCCCGCCGACTCGTCGTAGCGGCCGCGGAAAGTCTCCTTGAGGACGGACCCTATGCGCTTCGCGTCCGGGGTGACGACGCGGACCGACAACGGGACCCTCCGCTCCAGCTCCTCCGCGCCCTCGACCTGGAAGACGGGCGTCACGAGATTGCATCCGTCGAAGAGCGCGAGCCAGAACTTCCCCCTGCGCGCATCGCCGACGACCGCCAGCGGCCCGCCCTCGCGCGCATAGGCGCACGGCGAAGGGAGGCCCACGACCTCGCACCCCGAACCGAGCGCCCAGCCCTGCGCGAAGGCGAGCGCGGCGCGGACGCCCGCGAACGAGCCGGGCCCCGTGCCGACGACGATCCGCGAGGGGCGCCGTCCGCCCAGGAAGTCGCGCGTCTTCACGACCCAGTCGCCGCTCCTCGAATCGGTCCCCTCAAGCGTCGTCTCGGCGACGAGCGCGCCGCCCTCGACGATCGCGAGGGACTGGAGCTCGGTCGAGCGGTCCACGACAAGCGTCGTCATCACTCCTCCGTCCACAGGTTTTTCTCCTCTCCATACGGGAAATCGCCGGGCACGTGGTTCCTTACGCGCGCGTGCACCAGCGAATATACCTTTGTAACATGCGTGAATATCCAGGGGCAGTCCTCCTGGAGTATCTCCTGGCACTTCATCCAGTGCGCGTTGCGCTCCGCGGCGTCCGGTGCCGCCATCGCCGCGTCGTACTCGGCGTCGTATACGGGGTTGTCGTAGTCGGAGTGGTTCGCCCCGGGGCTCTTGTTCCTGGAATGGAAAAGCTGCAGGAAGTTCTCGGGATCGGGATAGTCCGCCACCCACGCCATCATGTAGAGCTGGACGTCCCCCTTGTTGACGGCGGCCATGAACGCCGCCCATGTGTGGAACTTGAGTTCGAGGCTGATTCCCGCCTTCGCGAAGAAGCTCACCAGAAGCTCGCCCATCTCGCGGCTCTCCTGCGTCGGACGCCCGATGGAGAGCGAAAGGACGAGATGCCGCCCCGTCGCGGGGTCCACGCCGCCGGGATACCCCGCCTCCGCCATGAGCACCTTGGCCTTCTCGAGGTCCCACGAGTACGGCGAACGCCGCTCAAGCCGGCCCTCCACGCCCGGCGGGACGGGTCCGTCCATCCGCTCGATGCTGTTGTTGTAGAACTTGCGCCACGTCGGGAAGTCGAACGCACACGAAATCGCCTGGCGGAGCTTCTTGTTCCGCCCCAGCACGGGATCTCGCATGTTCATTCCTATGTACCTTACCTCCATGGCCGGGAAGCCGCCGTGCAGTTCGATCCCCTTCGCGGCGAGCATGCCGTCGAGCCGTCCATCGGCATCCATCACCGCGCCCCAGTTGTCCCTCGCAATCTCCGAGAGGACATCCAGCTCGCCCGAGAGGAACATCAGCCACTGCGTCGAGGGGTCGTCCACGACGAGGTAGCGGACGGTGTCGAAGCCCTTCGGATTGGCCTTCCATCCGCGCCACCCGGGATTGCGCTCGAACGTCATCTCGTGGTTGCGCCACCATGAGGCGAGGCGGTACGGACCCGTCCCCGAGCCGTCCGGCGCCTGCACCGCCGCGTAGCTCATCGCGAGGAACCACGGAAAGACGTGGTTGCGGGAGCGCAGGCGTATCTCCAGCCGGCGCGGATCCCTCGCGGAAACCGATTCAACGGACCTCATCGTCCACGCCCCGAGCGAACCGTGCACCCGGTCCGGGTCGCGCAGGCGGTCCAACGCGCGCTTCACGTCGTCCGCCCCGAGGGGCGAGTCGTCCTTCATGCGCAGGGTGTAGACGAGCCCGTCGGCGGAGACCTCCGGCAGTTCGCACAGCCCCGGCGCGAGGCGGTAGGGCCTCGCCTCGTAGTCGATGGCGAGCGGCGTCTCGTAGACGAGCTGGACGGCGCGGGAGTCGTATGCGGACTGCGACTTTATCGGGTCCATGGAATTGACCCGTTCCATTGCCCGCGTGAATGTCGCGGCGAGGACGATTCCGGCGAGGAGGCTCATTTCCGTATCTCCAGTACGACGTCGAACTTCCCGGGCGCATCCGGCAGCGCCGCGAGGGCGCGCTTCACCGCCGGGAGCCTCGGACGGAACGCGAACAGCGCCGGCGCGCTCCTTACATAGAGGAATATCCTGCCGTCCTCGTACCTACCCGGACGCGCGGGCGACTTGGGGAAGAGAGCCGCCCAACGGTCCGCCAGCGAATCGAAGAAGTCGTTGCGCTCCACCACGAGATCCTTGACCGCGGCGTCCACGGCGGAGCCGAACGACCCGTGCCGCCCGCGCTCGTTCGGCGCAAGCGGACTGAAGCGCGGCAGGGGCCTGCCGAACTCGTCGACGAAATAGCTGTTCGTGTCGTCCATTGGTACGGCTATATTATAACATATTCGCCGCCCGCCCCGCAATTCGCCTTGTCCGGATTCGCGAATCCCGGAAATGCGCTTTCCGTAGTGGAACGCGCGGCGGAAATATGATATAATATCCTCCGTTTTCGCGACTGTAGCTCAATTGGATAGAGCGTTGGCCTCCGAAGCCGAAGGTTGCTGGTTCGATCCCAGTCAGTCGCACCACCGTTTCAAGTGCATGAAGAAAGCCGCGGACCCGAGGGTGCCGCGGCTTTGCCTTCGCCTGGAAGGTCCCTTACGAGAACTTGACGGGCTTGATGCTCCAGATGTCCTTCGCGTACTCCAGGATCGCGCGGTCGGACGAGAAGCGTCCGGAGCGGGCGATGTTCACGAGCGACATCCTGTTCCACTTCTTCTGGTCGCGGTACGTCTTGTCCACGCGGTCCTGCGCCTCGATGTAGCTGCGCATGTCCGCAAGGAGCATGTAGTAGTCGTTGTAGTCGAGGAGCGAACGGATGATCGGGTCGAAGAGGCCGGGCTCGAGGAGCGAGAACACGTTCGCCTTGATCATGTCAAGGGCGAGCTTGATCTCGGGATCGGAGTTGTAGTAGTCCTTCGAGACGTAGCTGGGACGCTTCTTCGCGACGTCCTCGGTGCGCATTCCGAAGAGGAACATGTTAGAGTCGCCGATCTCCTGGTTGATCTCGACGTTGGCGCCGTCGAAGGTGCCAAGCGTGAGCGCGCCGTTCATCATGAACTTCATGTTGCCCGTTCCCGACGCCTCCATGCCGGCGAGGGATATCTGCTCGGATACCTCGGCCGCCGGCATGATCTTCTCCGCGAGCGAGACGCGGTAGTCGGGGAGGAAGACGACGGAGAGCTTGTCCTTCGTCTTCGGGTTGGAGTTGACGACGCCCGCGACGCCGTGGATGAGGCGGATGATGAGCTTCGCCATGTAGTAGCCCGGGGCCGCCTTCGCCGCGAAGATGAAGCAGCGTGGCACGGGGTCGAACGTGGGGTCGTGCAGCAGGCGGTTGTAGAAGATGATGATGTACAGGACGAGCAGAAGCTGGCGCTTGTACTCGTGGAGGCGCTTCACCTGGACGTCGAAGATGGCCTTCGGGTTCAGTTCGACGCCGAGCGTCTTCTTGACGTAGGCGGCGAGCGCGCGCTTGTTGGACGCCTTGATCTTCGACAGCGCCGAGAGGAACGCCTCGTCGTCCGCGAACCTCTCGAGCTTCCTGAGCTCGTCGAGGTGCGTGATCCAGCTGTCGCCGATCTTGTCGGAGATGAGCTGGGCGAGGGACGGATTTGCCTTGAGGAGCCAGCGGCGCGGCGTGATGCCGTTCGTCACGTTGTGGAACTTCTCGGGCCAGAGCTCGTAGAAGTCCTTGAAGAGCGAATCCTTCAGGATCTGCGTGTGGAGCTCCGCGACGCCGTTGACGGACGAGCTCGCGACGAGGCACATGTTCGCCATGCGGACGTACCTTTCGCCGTTCTCGTCGATGAGCGACATCCTCTGGAGGCGCTTGATGTCGCCGGGGAACATCGCGGATATCTTCTGCAGGAAGCGTCCGTTGATCTCGTAGACGATCTGGAGGTGCCTCGGGAGGAGGCGCTCCATCATCTGCACGGGCCACTTCTCTAGCGCCTCGGGGAGGATCGTGTGGTTCGTGTAGCCGACGGAGCGGCGGGTGAGGTCCCACGCCTTGTCCCAGTCCAGCCCCTCCTGATCGATGAGAATGCGCATGAGCTCGGGGATGACGAGCGCGGGGTGCGTCTCGTTGAGGTGGATGAACACCTTGTCCGGAAGCGAATCCCAGCCCTTGTTGTCCTGGAGGTAGCGGCGCAGTATGTCGTTCAGCGAGCACGCCACGAAGAAGTACTGCTGGCGGAGGCGAAGCTCCTTGCCGGCCGTAGTGTTGTCGTTCGGATAGAGGACCTTCGTGAGGTTCTCCGCGAGCACCTTCGTCTCGACCGCGTCGACGTAGTCGCCCTTGTTGAAGTCGGCGAGGTCGAAGTCCTCGGTCGCCTTCGCGCTCCAGAGGCGCAGCGTGTTGACTGCGTTGTTGTAGCCCACGATCGGGAGATCGTATGGGACGCCCATGACCTGCTCGGCTGGCACCCAGCGCCACAGCTGACGCCCCTTCACCGAAGTGTACTCGACGTGTCCGCCGAAGCCGACGGTCTGCGAATACTCGGGACGGGCGAGCTCCCAGGGGTAGCCGTCCTTGAGCCAGCGGTCGGGCTCCTCGACCTGGTTGCCGTTGACGATCTTCTGGCGGAAGATGCCGTAGTCGTACCTGAGGCCGTATCCCATGCCGGCGAGGTCGAGCGTCGCCATCGAGTCCAGATAGCACGCGGCGAGGCGGCCGAGGCCGCCGTTGCCAAGACCGGCGTCCGTCTCGTAGTCCCTGAGGTCGTTCCAGTTGATGCCGAAGTCCTTGAGGGCGTCGCGGCAGAGCTGGTCCGCCTTGAGATTGATGACGTTGTTGCCGAGCAGACGCCCCATCAGGAACTCGAGGCTCAGATAGTAGACCCTCTTGGTGTTCTCCTTGTGGTAGACCTCCTGCGTGTTGATCCAGCGCTCGACGATCCTGTCGCGGACCGCATTAGCGAACGCCGTGTAGTGGTCGCGATCAGTTGCGTTCTCCTCGCTCTTGGCGACCGTGTAGCGAAGATGCCACGCGAAATCCTCCTTGAGACCCTCGACCGACTGCTCCACGCGACGATCCTTCTTCCTGATTGCTGCTTTCTTTTCCATGTTTTTGACTCCCCTCTTTTACTGGAAAATGCCCTTGACTGCATCCACCGTCCTCCCGGCCGCGCCGCCGACGGCCTCCACCGTCCTCCCGGCCGCGCCGCCGACGGCCTCCACCGTCTTGCCGGCAACGTCACCGACGGCCTCCACCGTCTTGCCGGCTGTGTCGCCGACGGCGCCTGCCGCATCGCCGACCGCGCCGACCGCATCGCCGATGGCGCCTGCCGCGTCGCCGACAACCCTGCCGACGGCCTTGCCGCCGTTGATAGCCGCCTTGAGCGCGGTGCCGAGACCGGACTGCGCCTTGTCTGCGGCGTCGCACAGCGCGTCCACGACCCGGTCGAACGCACCGGCCTCGTCGACCGCCTCGTCCTTGCCGATGTCCTTGATTTCGATATCGGGGATCGGGACGACGACATGCCCCCACTGGAACTTGGTCCCCGTGATGAACACGCGGTCTATTACGACCTTCTTGCCGCCCTTCTCCGCGTCGCCGGACTCCTCGGACTTCGCCTCAGCTCCCGCTTCCTGCGCAGCCGCCCCGGGCTTTTCGCCGCCGGATGCGTTGTCGGCGATCTCGCGTATGTTGGAGAACGTGAGGTCGCCGTAGATGTTCAGGTCCCTGACCACGATCTCCTCGATGCGAAGCGTGTCCGCCAGAAGCGACAGCATCGCGAGGTTGACGTTGATCTCCGAGAACGACAGCGCATTCGTCTCGCTGGACGTTACCGCGTCCCCGACCGCCGCCACTGCGTTGCCGGCGACTCGCGCGACGGCGCCGAGGGCGCTTTCGCCAGCCTCCGCCGACTTCTGCGAAGAGGCGAAGAACCTCTCCGGATTCTGCAGCCGGACGTCGTCTATCGATACGCTGCCCGAGTACGGATTGAGTCCGAACCCGCCCATGTGGAACCCGGTCTTGGTGATCTTCGGCACCGCCGAGTTCGCAACCCCCTTGACGACGGGGCCGATCCACAGCGGCAGCGCAAGAACCAGGACCGCGAATATGCCGACGACAATCAACAGAACCTTGAAAAGCTTCTTGATCGCCTTCATTACCCTTCCCTCCTTGTTGTTGTTTTCACCCTACTTTACGTCCTCGACCACGATCTTGGTGCGGTACTTCGCACCGGGCGGGCCGACTTCGATGTTCCTCGGGGACCACCTGTCCCCGAACTTCTTCAAACTCGTGCAGAAGACCTCGCGGACGACCTTCCCGTCCCTGAGCTCGGCCGCCTGCAGCATCGCGCCTGTCCTGCGGTCTATCCACGCCCTGAAGGCGCGGTCGCCCTTCTTGAGGAGCAGGACCTTGCAGATTATGCCCTGAAGCGACTCGGACTCCGCATCCGCATCGAACGAGACGTCGTCCCACCAGAGGAAGTCCATCGCGAGGTCGCTCCACGTGACGTCCGTATCGAGCAGCCGCCCGGACTTCTCGAACGGCACCTCCCTCCCGTCCTTGTCGGCAAGCGACAGGTCCGTCTCGCCGTCCCTGCGCACGAGCGTGTAGCGGTACGCCGCTATCTGCGTGCCGTGGCGGCTCCTGCGGTTGACGTGGCCCCTCACGGTGACGTCCTTCGGCATCATGCCGCGGCACGCATCGAGAATCTCCCTGGCGCTGGCGTCCTCGCCGAAGGCGGGCGCCTCCGCAAGCGCCGCGAGCGGCTCCGACGCCGGGGCGGATTCCGCCTCCGCAACCGCGTTCGTCGCGGCGAGGACCACGGCTGCGAGGATGGCCGTCATTTCAGGCTTTCCTCCAGGTTCTTGTCCGCCGGACCCCCGCAGTAGTCGCGTCCTGTCTCGTAGTAGCGGCGCGCCGTGTCCTTGCCCTCGGCCCCGCGCGTCGCTAGGATGAGCCTGGCGAGGTTGTAGTAGCCGTAGTGGACGCGGGGATTGGACGTTATGAGCTGGGTGAGCGTCCGTTCGGCGGACGCGGTGTCTCCCTCCGCCATCTCGACGAGCGCCCTTAGGTTCAACGCCGCCGAGTCGTTCGGCTTCTCGGCAAGAAGCCCCGCAATCGTCTTCTTGGCGTTCTCGTAGCGCTTGGAATGCAAATCGTCCTTCGCAAGCATCATGCGGGCCTTGCGGCTCTTGGGGTCCTTCGCGAGCATGGCGATCGCCTCCTTGCGCCCCTCGGGCGTCAATGCGGCCGCGCGCGCCGTCTCGGACGCGTCCTCGCCGCGGTCGGACGCCTCCTTGGGCTTCCTCTCCCGCTCAGCCTTGGCCGCGGCACGCTCCTCGCTGAACTTGCGCTCAAGCTCGGTCGTGTCGGTGACTGCGACAGCCCTGGCATTGTCCTGAGCCTGACGCAGGAGCAGCGAGTCGATCGACGTCTCGATGTAGGCGCGCTTGTTGCGCACCGTTGCGAACTCCGGCTTCTCCGCCCGCTGGGGATTCTCGATCTCGATGCGCTCAAGCTCCGCAAGCGCCTTGCGGTACTCGGCCACCGCCTCGTCTATCTTGCCGTCGTCGGCAAAATCCGACGCCGAGTCGATAAGACGGCTCGCAGGCTCCATCAACTCGGAAATCCTCGGCTCGTTCGACTCCTCGTCGTCGCCGAACGGCCAGTACCAGGCGGCGTCCGCCCGGCAAAAGCACGTTAAAAGCGCAAAAACTACTATATACCGCTTCATACCGCACATATTATACCAAAAATTGGGCCCGCCCGCCTAGCCCCCTAATTTAGACAAAAGACGCCGAGGGTTTTCACGCCGGAATGCGGACGCCGCAACGTCGATTCCGCGTGAAAATCCCTCGATAATGGCGCAAAAACGCCGTAATTTGGGCAGAAACGCTCGAAAACTACCCCCGGAGACGCTTGACGAGTGCGGAGGCGTCGGAGGCCAGCTTCTCGATGGCCGCCCAGTCGCCGGACGCAAGGGCGTCCTTCGGGACGATCCACGTTCCGCCGCAGGCGACGATCTCGGGGACCTTCAGGTATTCCTCGACGTTCGTGAGGTTGACGCCACCCGTGGGCATGAACTTGACGCCCGTGAAGCGGAACGCGCCAAGGAGGTTCTTGATCATCTTGACGCCGCCCGCAGCCTCGGCCGGGAAGAACTTAACCATGGGCGCCCCAGCCGTGAGCGCCTGCGAAAGCTCGCTCGCCGTCGCGATTCCAGGGCAGAAAGGAAGCCCCGCATCGGCGGCGGCCTTCATCACAACGGGGTCGAAACCCGGCGCAACGCCGAAGACGCAGCCGACGGACGCCGCCTCCTTGACCATCTCGGGCGTGAGAAGCGTCCCCGCGCCGACGATCGCCTCCGGAACCTCCTTGCGTATCGCCGCGATGGCCGCAGGCGCCGCCTTGGTGCGGAAGGTGACCTCCAGCACGGGCAGCCCGCCCTTTACAAGCGCCTTCGCGAGGGGAACGGCCTGCTCCTCCTTCTCGATGACGATGACCGGGATTATCCCGGCGGACTCCAGTGTCTCAACTATGTTCATTTTTCTTTCCTTTCCAATTTTAAACCCTCCCCTGCGACTACCCTCTCGTCACGTCGCAGTCGTCGCCGTCGCCGCCGTACGGCGGCGGGGACACCTTGGCGCGGAATGTTCCGTTGTCTTCGTAGAACCAACTCGACTCCATCTGCGCGAGCATGTATTCGCGATAGCCCTCGCGCCATATCATCCATGCTATGAGAAGCGAGACGACACCCCAGCTGCCGCGGTTGAAGAGGCTCCAAAGGCCCCTGAGCCCGATCCCGACGGCCACGACACGCCCGACGACCATGGCGATCCTCGTCGCCTGGACGCGGCTCATGAACGGACGCATCGCGCTCCTGAAGACGCGTCCGCCGTCCATCGGGAAGCCGGGCAGGAGGTTGAAGAACCCGAGCATCAGGTTCATGACGCCGAGGTACATGAAGGTCTGTATGACCACGATGCTGCTTTCGGAGAAGTTCAGTCCGTCGCCGATAAAGACGTTTATCCCGAATGAACCGAGCGCAATGGACAGGATCAGCCCGAAGGCGTCGAACAACCCGCCCTCGGTTGCGGCCAGCGCAATGCCCATGGAAGCGAGAATCGCAAGCGCGAAACTAACGGCCGGACCCGCTATCGCAGTCCAGAACTCCTGGGACGCCTTGCGCGGGAGCGCTATAAGCGACGCGCAGCCGCCCAGAAGCGATAGCGTTATGTCCTTTGTCTGGCAGCCGAAGCCGCGCGCCGTGAGGGCGTGCCCGAGCTCGTGCGCGGTGATCGAAGCGAGCAGCAACGCCGCGCACATGATGCCGGACCAGAACTCGCCGTCTCCGGTGACGAACATCAAGAGGAGTATGATAAGGGAGAAGTCGAGATACAGAGGTATCCCGAAAACGTCGCAAAGATGGTATCTTGTCTTGAACATGATTGACTATTATATCATATCGCAACCGTGGCTGGCTATGGCAACTTTGCCCAGTTTGCGACGACGGAGGGCATCATGCCAAAAACGGATCGCGGCCGGGCTCCCCGACCGGACAGGTCCGTCCGGGCCTGTTCACAGGCGGATATAGCGCGAAAGCTTCATCTCCAGGACCGCTTCGATGTCGTCCAGCTCCCTGAAGGAGATCGATACGAGCCTCCGTCTGTCGCGCCTGTAGAGGAAGCGCTTCTTCTCCATGTTCGCACGGTATTCCGGGGTGTCCATTCCCCAGTATTCTATGTAGACGTCGAATTCCGGTAGGTAGAAGTCGGGCCTCATTGCAAAGTCCCCCGCGACCACCATCCTGTCGTCGTAGACGTAGGCGATGGAGTGTGCGGCAAGCCAGTCGCCTATACGACGCTCGCCACGAGACTGCACCGCGACGCCGTCCACGGTGCGCAGAGTCTTGGCCTTTTCGACGTCGCGCTCGAATCGGATGTCCTCGAAGGTGCGCTCCTGGAGGCAGTGGTGGCAATAGGGCTTGCCGTACTTCGCGATGCCGGCGGACGCTTCATTCGCCGTGACGGGGCGCCGGCAACGGGTGCACCAATGGCGGCTGCGAGCCTCGCGCCTGCGCTCCGCCCCCTCCACCCGGTCTATCAGTTCGCTGACGGCCGCGCGGACGTAGTCCCGGTGCCCTGGATTGCGGACGAGGTCGCGCAACTGGTCGAAATGCACCTTGTTTATCGCTTCCGCACACGGAAGGAGCGCCTTGAGCATGTACTGGAGAGTCTGCTCCCCCGTCTCCCGCATGGCCGCTTCGCAAAGGGGGATGGCGACGACTTGGGATAGAGAGGGATGGCAGGCCAGCAGCTTGACGAAGGCGCCAGCCGCCGCTTTGCGGACAATCGGGAATTCGCTCTTCAACAAGTCCGTTAGCTCGCGATACGCCGTCTCATCTCCGCTCCGTCCAATCTCAACTGCCCTGCACCTCAACTTCTCGAATTCATCGAATCTCGGATCCTTCACACTCAAGCCTCCCTTTCCCAAATCGACCCGTTTCTTCCGGCAACATTCGGACTTCGCTTCGACTTCGTCTCCGCTTCGTCCTCATCCGCTCGCGCAAAATACCGCCGCCCGTTGTTTCCATTCCAATCGTCTCGCATTGTCTTCTCCGTTCCTCATCTGCGAATCTCCCTTCGCATTCTCTCCGTTCCTCATCCTCTGTTGCTCGCTTTGAGTTGATTCCTTTCGTTCAACACTCTTGGACTGCGAATTTCACTTAAGAGGATGAGTCTTTGGCAAGGAAGGACGAAGCGGAGACGAAGTCGAAGCGAAGTCCGATCAGGGCCTGACCGACCGAAGGACGGCATATCCGCGACGCTTGACGACTTCGACTTCGGGGAAGTAGCGGCGCTGCACGGGCTCGAGGCCCGCGGCGTTCTTGCAGACGGTGTAGCAGACCCCTCCGGGCTTGAGCGCCCTTTGCGCAGTCTCGAGGAAGACGTCGGCGATGCGGTAGTCGCTGTAGTACGGCGGATTGCCGACGAACACGTCGAATGTGCCGTCCATCCGCTCGGGCGTGCCGTTGTCCGCAAGAATCACCTCCGCCTCGACTCCCTGCGCCTTGGCGTTCAGCGTCGCCGCCTCCACCGCACGCGAATGCGAATCGACCATCACGAGCTCGATGCCCGGCTTTACGCTGGCGAGCAGCAGACCGACCAGCCCGCAGCCGCAGCCCATGTCCAGGACCTTCAACGTCCCCGGGCAGGGGTGCGAGGCCGCCAGAGGCCCCGTCCCTTCCATCCCCCTCGCCGCGACCTCCGCGAGGGCGAGCCCGCCCTCGTCGAGGCGCCTGTGGCAGAAGCAGCCCGGGAAGCTCGTGAACTCCACCGGCTGGCCGCCGGGCACGCTCGCCTTCCACCTCGCCGCGAAGTTCCTGACGCGCCCCGGCTCCTTGCGTATCTTGTCGAGGAGGTCGTTCCTGTCGCGCTCCCTGCCGACGAAGTCGAGCTCGACCTTCGTCGCGCCGCCCTTCCCGCCCCAGAGCGAGGCGTCGGGCGCAAGGGCGTGTATCTCCTGGAGGACGTCCAGCGCGAGCTCGCCGCTCATAAGCTTCGGTCCCGTACGGAACTTGATCAAATCCCACGGACCCTCCGGCAGGTGCGGCGAGCATATCGCCTTCAGGTGGTGGACCTTTTCGATCGCATGGCGGTGGTATACGTCGAGCGCGTGGCACGTCACGTCGCCCTCCAGCCACTTGGCCGTGGAGCGCTTGCCGTGCTTCCCGGTCTCCCAGAGGTCCGATGCCGTGTAGCCTGTAAGCAATGTCTTCATATCGGCGATCTTTTCTTCAGCCTTGAGCCGGTTGCAGAACCGCCTCACCTCGTTCCACCGGGAGTCTTTGGCCTTTGAACAACATCATTTGCTCAACTGGAGGCATGGCAGTGGCGGAATCCCCGCCAAACGGCCGAACCGGTACAATCAAGCCGTCGCCCCGCTTGGAGTTGTTGGCGTAAGTCGCCCATGAAATCTCGTAGTTCTCCGACTGATCGCCGAAGACCGCCCACCCGTCACGTCCGCCGCGTCCGAAAAGCTCAAGGTAGGCGGGCGGGCTACATCTCTCGATGAGATCATATTGCTCGTCAGGCTTGCGGCTGTGTTCGCGCTTCATCGACTTGATGATATTGACCTGCGAGCGCCCCGGATCCAATGTCCGCATGGAGCCGCGGACGCCGAAAAGAAGTAGTTCCGTCGTATTCCTAAAATAAAAGCCGACGCCGCGTCCGTCCGGGCCACCGTCCTTGCGGATCTTGTGCCAGACGATATTGGTCTTGTAGGTGAAGCCCCATGCCTTCATGACCGCCAGTCCATCAGGGAGCAGGGCATTGGGAACCCACAAATAGAGATGAGACTTCTCCTCCGCCGCATCCTTCACGGGAATAGAGCAAATCTCCTCCAGACTCAACGTCGAATACCGGTTCAGCCGTTTGTGTTCGGGCGCGACCTTCCCGGTTCGATTCTCGAACTGCCAGGGAGGGTCCGCCATGATCGTCGAAAACCTGCGACCGGCGATGAACCTGGTGAAATCTGCCGCGACTTGAAACATATCAGCGCTCCTTGATGCAATTCGCCTTAATGCCGAAGGTCAGGATCGTGAACCCTTGCGTTAGAAGCAGAACTTCTCCGCCGCCGCCCTCAGGCGCGCGAGCGTCTTCTCCTTGCCGAGGAGCTGGAGCATCTCGAAGAGTCCGATGCCCTCGCCGCGGCCGGAGACCGCGACGCGGATCGGATGCACCCACGGACCCATTCCGTTGCCCTGCGAGAGGTCCTTGACGAGCGCCTCGAGCGCGGGAGCGGACCAGTCCTCGACCTTCGAGAAGCGCTCGACGAGGTCGAGGAGCGTCGCCTTGACGCCCGGCTTCCTGAGACGCTTCTCGACGGCCTTCGGGTCGAACTCGAAGTCGTCCGAGACGAAGCACTTCACAGCGGCGGGAATGTCGTTGAGGAACTTAGTGCGGGGCTGAAGCTGCGCAGCAAGATACTGCCACCAGGCATCGTCATGGGCAGGGGCCTCGCCTGCGCGGGACTTGACCTCCTTCACGAACTCGTCGTGCGGGATCTTCTTGATGTACTCGCCGTTCATCCACGCGAGCTTCTTGGGGTCGAACATCGCGGCGGTGACGTGCACCTTCTCGAGCTCGAAGAGATCGATCATCTCCTGGCGCGTGAGGACTTCGCGGTCGTCGCCTGGGTTCCACCCGAGGAGAAGGAGGTAGTTGAAAAGCGCCTCGGGGAGATACCCCTGCTCGCGGTATTCGCCGACGAACGCCGCGCCGTCGCGCTTGGAGTAGGGCTTGCCCTGCTGGTTGACGATCATCGAGAGGTGTCCGTACTTCGGCACCGGCGCGCCGAGCGCCTTGAAGATGCAGATGTGCTTGAACGTGTTCTCCACGTGGTCGTCTCCGCGGATGATGTGCGTGACGCGCTGGTCGATGTCGTCTACCACGTTCGCGATGTGGAAGATCGGCGAGCCGTCAGAGCGGACGATTGCGAAGTCCTGGATGTCCTCCGCCTTCTTCGCCATGTGCCCCTTCACGATGTCGTCGAACTCTATGACGCCCTCCTTGGGCATCCTGAACATCGTGACGACGCCGGTCTTGCCGTCGCGCGACGTCTTCTCGACCTTGTAGGCGTGTCCGCTCGCGAGAAGCTGGTCGACTACCTCGAGGTGGCGCTTCACGTTCTTCGTCTGGTAGAAAACCTCCTCGTCCCAGTCGAGGCCAAGCCACTTCATGCAGTCGAAGAGGACGGCGATCGCCTCGGGCGTGGATCGCTCGAGGTCAGTGTCCTCGACGCGCAGCAGGAACTTCCCGCCCGTGTGACGGGCGAAGAGCCAGTTGTAGATTGCGGCGCGGATGTTGCCGATGTGAACCTTCCCCGTAGGCGACGGGGCGAAACGAACTCTGATGTCACTCATTTTAGTTGCTAGTTGGTAGTTGGTAGATGGCAGTTGGTAGATGGTAGACAACTCCGAATGCGTCGCTTCGGCGTGGACCATCAACCTGCCTGCGTCCCATTTACGGGGGCGCAGGGACAGTTGGGACAGTGGTAGCAGTCGCCCGTCTCGGCGTAGTCGCGGCCTGTCCAGCAGTACGTGCAGAGCTGGTCTTCGGGAAGGCCGATCGCCTTGACGAGGTCGTCGATTCTCTGGAACGCCAGCGAGGTCAGGTTCAGCTTCTCGCGGATGAACTCCACCATCTTCTTGTACGGCTCGCCGTCGGGGTCGATGTACTTGTCGATGTCGGCGTTCTCGCCCTCGTGCCCGCGTATGTAGCGGCGGGTGATGAGGTCGTAGACGCTCTTGGAGCGCGAGAAGTTGATGAATTTGCAGGGGTAGACGAGCGGCGGACACGCTATGCGCATGTGCGTCTCCCTGCAGCCGAGCGAGTAGAGCTTCGCGGCCTGCTTGCCGAGCTGAGTGCCGCGGACGATCGAGTCGTCGCAGAACACCAGGCGGCGATCCTTGATGAGCCCAGGTATCGGTATGAGCTTCATCGAGGCGACGTGCTCCCTCTGGCGCTGGTCCTGCGGCATGAAGGAGCGCGCCCAAGTGGGCGTGTACTTGACGAAGGGACGGGCGAACTTCATCCCGGCCTCGTGGGCGTAGCCGAGCGCGTGGGACGTGCCGGAGTCAGGAATTCCGCACGCAGCGTCCGCCTCCGTCGGCGTCCTCTTGGCAAGCGCGCTCCCGCAGCGGTAGCGCGTCATCTCCACGTTCCGTCCCTCGTAGCTTGACGCGGGATAGCCGTAGTAGACCCAGAGGAACGAGCAGATCGCCATCTTCCTCCCGGGTTCCACGAGGGTGATGTCCGCCTCGGGCGTCAGCTCCGCGATCTCGCCGGGACCCAGGTCCCTTACGTAGTCGTAGCCGAGGTTCGCAAGCGCGCAGCTCTCCTGCAGGGCGATCATCGAGCCGTCCTTCTTGCCGAGGACGATCGGCGTCCTGCCCCACTTGTCGCGCGATGCGTAGAAGCGGCCCTTGTCGTCGACGAGGAGGATGGAGCAGCTGCCCCTGATCTTCTCGTGTACGTACTTCAGGCCCTCCACTATGGAGTTGCGAGTGGCGATCAGGGCGGATACGACCTCCGTCGGACCAACCATGCCGCTCGTCGTGGAATACTGAAGCTGCATGTTGCAGCGGAAGAGCTCGCCCTTGAGCTCGTCCATGTTCGAGATGAGACCGACAGTGACAAGCGCGAACGTCCCGAGCTTGGAGCACATCACGAGCGGCTGCGGGTCGGTGTCGGATATGACGCCGATGCCGACGTTCCCCGCGAAGGACGCGAGGTCGTGCTCGAACTTGCTCCTGAACGGCGCGTTCTGGATGTTGTGAATAGACCTGTGGAAGGTGCCGTCGGCCTTCAAAACGGCCATGCCACCCCGGTGCGTGCCGAGGTGCGAATGATAGTCCGTCCCGAAAAAGAGATCGCTCACGCAATCGCCCTTGGAAACGACTCCGCAAAATCCGCCCATATATCCTCCTTGTAGAGGGGAATATTATATCATATTTACCCCCCGCGTGTGGAACCACATCGCGGGAAAAAATGCAAAGGGCGAGCCCCCATGACTACTTCGCCCTTGCCCGTCCGACCAGGACAAGGGCGGTGGGGACGGCGAAGAGGAGCGCGAAGAGGACGGCGCCGGCCGCAGCCTCCAGGACGAGCGGAACGGGCATGGAGAACGACGCCGGCAGTCCCCAGTTCGCCATCAACGCCCGCGTGGCGGACGTTGAGAGCCACCCCACCAGCGCACCGCCTGGGACGCCGAGGACAATACCCCAGAAGGCGACCTTCAGCGTCTCGCCGACAAGCCGCGCCGCAAGCTGCGTCCTCGTCGCGCCGACCGCCCTCAGGACGACGAACTCGCGCCTCCTCGAGTCGAAGGAGGCGACCAGCATCGCGACGAAGCCAAGGGAGACGACGGCAAGGAAGATGAACGGCACACGCGCCATCGCCCCGACGAGGTCGCTTCCGTGGGAGAGCGTCCCGTCCGCCACCTCGTCGCGGGAATGCAGGCGGACCGTATTTCCGCGCACATCCCCGTCCTCGGTCTCGAGGTACGCGCCGCCCAGCGCCTTGACGATGTCGCGCTCCACGATGCGTCCGGACGGGAACACGCCGTTCTTCGCAAGGAAGTCGGGCTTGTAGTCGAGCCAGAGGTGCGTCATCGGGACGTATTGCTGCGGCCTCATGTCGCATGCGGACAGCGTGTCGAACGAGACGAAGACGGGGCCGTCCGTGTTGCCTGGCATGCGGTTCATGCCGCGGAGAAGCCCCCTGCTGGTCACCATGTGCCAGTTGAGGTCGACTATTCCCGCGATTTCGAGCTTCATGACGAGTCCGCCTCCGGCGTCGAGCTCCAGGCTGTCGCCCTTCTTAAGTCCGCGCGCGCGCGCCATCATCTCCGTTATCACGCATGCATCGCCTTCGCGGATCGCCTTCTCCGCCTCGCCGTGCGAGCCTTCGGAGAACTTGAAGTCCGGCAGCCAGTCGCTCGCGAGCAGCAGCGCGTTGCGGTACTGCGCGCCGCGCATTCCGCCCGGTCCGCCGCGTCCGCGCGGCGCCTTCCCGCCGCCGAAGCCCTTCATCTCCTCCAGCGGAAGGATGTTGACCTGAAGCGGCTGGAGCTCGGCGATCCTCTCGACGCCCGGGATCCCGCGAAGGCGCTCGATGTCGAAGCTGGAGACGCCGCCCGGGAGGATGGACACTATCGCGTCCGGCCACTCGGGCGACGGGATGAACGGCTTGGTCAGGGACGTCCCCCACACCTCGACCGCAACGAACGCACCGAATCCGCAGGCGAAGGCGACGAGCATCCCGATGTGCTTCCGCCTCGGAGGACGGTTCGACGCCGCCTCCAGGGGCTTCACCGAGAGCGCGGGCTTGAGCGCGACGAGGGCGCCAAGGACGGCAATCAACGGCGCAAGGGCCGCCGACGCCACGACTCCCCTGCGTCCGACGGCCATGCCCATGGGGAACGTGTCGGCGTCAACCGCAACGTAGCACCATAGCGCCGCAAGGGCGGCGGCGATGCCAACGACAAGTCCGACGGCCGTCAGGGCGAGCGCCTCCTTTGCGACGAGCTTCACAACGCCCGTCCGCGTCAGTCCGACGACGCGCAGTGTCGCAAGCTCGGTCCGCCTGGCCTCGACGGAGAGGAACAGCGAATTGAGGAGGAGGCATAGCGCGGTCAGCGCGGCCGCCCAGAGGAGGAGCGGCTTCGCGCGGTCCATGTTGCGCCCGGCGTCGCTTGTGAAAAGCGGCGCGAGCTCCTCCGCCGAAGGCGTCTCGAACGCAGTCCATTCCTCGCCGATCGCCTCCGCCGCCGCGGGCGTCACGAAGACATTGGGGTAGCCTCGGACCGGACGGCTCCAGTCGAGCTGCGACGCCATCTTCAGCTTGTACGCGCCCTTGCGCCCCACGAACGTGAGTTCCGTCCCCGCCGGCGGCACGGGAAGCCGCCTTTGCGCGAAGAGGGCGGGGGTCACGACGCATTCGCCGGGGGCGATGCCGGCCATGTCCGACGTCGCGACGGTCGCCGTCATCGGCGGCCCCTGCATGACGCGTCCGCCCGGACGGTAGTCGAGGGCCATCTGCGCGACCTGCGCGCCTTCGGGGACACGGACCTCAGTGAGGAGGCGTTCCGCCATGGCGAGCGCCTGGTGGTCGCCGGACGCAGTGAGCGAATCGGTGAAGACGACCGCCCCCACAGCCGCCGCGATGCCAAGCGCCGCGCAGGCATGGCGAACGCCGCCCTTCCCAAGTTTCCTTGCGATGAAATTGAAAAACATACGTTTCTTGCTCCGTTTAGTACCCTATTCAACGGCACAGGCGCATGAATGGTTCAACACCCGCCAAGGGACGGCGTCTGGCGAAGGTACCAGGTCCTGCCGGACATTCCGGAGTCGAGGAACGCCTTGAAGGGTCCGTTCTTCGCCGTCGGCGTGAAGTCGACCTGCGGCGTGAAGCCCAGCTCGGTGCAGACGTACCGCCATGCGAAGTGTTCCAGCGTGCGTCCCATCGCGCGGCAGCTCATAACGAAATCGGTCGCACGGCGCGTAGCAACATCGACGACCGCATAGCACACCAGCCCCTGCTCGCCGTAGCGGTCGCGCGTCCGGAAGACGAAGACCCTCTTCGACGGATCCGACAGGAGCGCGGCGAATTCGTCCCTCGTCCGGCGTATCGTCGTCGCGTTGAACTGGTTTGTCTTGCCCGCCATCTGCGCGAGGCGGTCGAGGTCCCCCTCCGATGCGATTCCCGGCGCAACGCGAAGGTCGAGCGCCGTCAGGTACTCGTCGAGGGACTTCGCCCCCGCAAGCGACTCGGCGCGAAGACGGCGGGCGGCGTAGTCGGCGGACCTCAACCTGTCCTCCTCCGTCGTCCCGGCCTTCGGGAAGAAGTACGTCTTCAGGCGGCGGAGGAGCGTACGCGGCGCGACGCCGCCGTCCCAGCCCGTCCACGGCGCGACGGCGACTTCGGGGAGCTGCGCCGCCATCTGCGCCCTTTCGTGGGCGTTGTCGTCAAGGAAAACGACGGAATCGACGCCGAGGTTCAGTTCGCGGCACGCCTCTATCAAGTTGCCGGCCTTCGGGCCCCAGTTCACCTTCATCGCGGCGAAGTCGCCGTCCGAAAGCGGCATGTCGCGCCGCATGAACGGGAACACGGGGTCGTTCTTGGAGAGGAGGACGAGTACCACGCCATCGGAGCGCAGCTCCGCGAGGCCACGCTGGAAATCGGCGCAGGGCGAGAGCGCCTCGCGTCCGTCTTCGGACAGGATTCCGCGCCACAGCGTCTCGTCCGCATCGACGGCGAGGACCTTCTTCGGGGCGGACGCGGCGATCCACTTGAACTCGTCCACTATCGCCCGTATTCCGGCAAGCGAGTACGGCATGGACGCGAGAGCGCGCATGCGCTCGTCGAAGAAGCCGGGGATCTCGTCACGAAGGACGCCGTCCAGCGACGTTACGTCGAAGATGGCGTCCGGTTTGAACTTGTGGAGGCCGGAGTTCTCGTCCAGGATCTCCTGCCTCCACGTTGCGAAGCCGACCGGCGTGTAGACCTCGAATCCCTCCTCCCGGAAATAGGGGGCGATCAGTTCGAGTGCGACATCGCCGGTCAGCGCGACCTTCATGGATCAGAAGTGGTACGTCACGCCTGCGGAGACGAGGCTCGTGTAGGCGTTGTGGGTGTGCATCTTGTGGACGGTCTTGTTGTAGTCGTAGTACTCGTCCTTGATCTTCTGGGTCTTGGACTCGAGGATGATCATGGCGTATGCGACCGAAATCTCCCACTTTCCGTCGTCGGTCTTCCACGTAAGGCCCGTCGATGCGATGTGGCGGTCGCCGAGCGGGAGCATCGTGTGGGCGTAGCCGATCTTGTTGCGGCAGGGGTCCCAGTCGTAGGTGTAGCCGCCGAGGACGGTCCAGTTCTTTGTGAGGTCGTAGCCGACGCCGAAGCCCGCGCGGTAGGTGTTGCGCCAGTCCATCTTGATGGAATTCTTCTCGACCTGACCGCTCACGGGGTTGTAGACGTCGAAGCGGATGGCGGACATCTTGGACCACTCGATCCAGCTCACGGACGAACCGAGGTGGAGCCCCTCGACCCAGAGCGCGTTGTCCCAGTTGAAGCCGAGCGTCACCTGCGCGGGGAGCTGGATCTTCTCCTTGGCGTCGTTGCCGTGGCGGAGGTCGGACCCGCGCCAGGAGGAGCGCCCCTCCAGCTCGGTCTTCATGCGCGAGCGGTACATGACACCGAGCGCGAAGTCGTCCGTCACGCGGAACTGCGTGGCCGCCGCAAGGCCGATGCCGATGTCGTCCTCGTTGTCCGCATGGATCCTCAGCCTGTCCTTGCCCCTGACGGGTGCGTGGAGGTAGCCATGGGACTGAAGCATGTACATGTTGTCGACGAACTTGAAGTCGCGCTTCATCTTCGTCTCGAAGGTGCAGTAGGTGAAGCGGGGACCGGCGGCGAACGACCACTTGTCGTCGATGATCTCGTAGGAGAGCACCGGCTGGAGCGTGTAGCCCTCGAAGGACGTCTCGGTGGAGTCGTACTTCAGCTCCCAGTGGTTGTTGTAGGCGGACGCGATGCCGAAGTCGGCGAAGCCGCCGAAGCCGAAGTGGAAGCCCCAGGGGAGCTCCTGCGTGATGAAGAACGTAGGCGCGCAGATCCAGCCGGAGTTCATGCGCGTGTCGTGCTTCTTGTCGACGCGGGCGTCGGCACGGGGGTTCACGGCCGTGAAGTCGAGCGTCACGACCGTGCCGGTGAGCGTGCTCATCGCGGCCGGGTTGTAGTACACCGCAGACGCGTTTAAGGGCTGTCCGAAGACATGTCCTCCGAACGCCGTCGAGGCGGCGTCCATCTCGTAAAAACCGAATCCAGCGGAAAACGCCTCGATTCCCGAGAGCGCAACCGCAGCCAACAGAGCCTTCTTTGTCGTTTTCATGGGCGCGTATTATACCCTTTTCCGCGGCGAAACGCAACCGGACAAACAGGTAAAAAACAGATATTTTTCTACCGTTTGCCCGGCGTCCACGTCGTCCCTATCACATCGCCTGCGCAAGCGCGGCGCCGAATTCGGAGCACTTCAGCTCCTTCGCACCCTCCATCTGGCGGGCGAAGTCGTAGGTTACGGTCTTCGCGGCGATCACCTTGTCCATCGCGGCGATGATGAGGTCCGCGGCCTCGGTCCACCCCATGTACCTGAGCATCATCTCGCCAGAGAGGATGAGCGAGCCGGGGTTCACCTTGTCGAGCCCCGCGTACTTGGGGGCCGTTCCGTGCGTCGCCTCGAAGACTGCGACGCCCGTGAGGTAGTTGATGTTCGCGCCGGGCGCTATGCCGATCCCGCCGACCGTCGCCGCCAGGGCGTCGGACACGTAGTCGCCGTTGAGGTTCAGGGTCGCGATCACGTCGTATTCCGCCGGACGCGTCAGTATCTGCTGGAGGAACGCGTCGCAGATGCAGTCCTTTACGACGATCGTGCGGCCCGTCTTCGGGTTCCTGAACTCGCACCACGGACCCTTGTCGATCAGCGTCGCGCCGTACTCGCGCTTCGCGAGCGCATAGCCCCAGTCGCGGAAGGCGCCCTCGGTGAACTTCTGGATGTTGCCCTTGTGGACGAGGGTTACGGACTTCCTGTCGTTCTGCACTGCGTAGTCGAGCGCCGCCCTGACAAGGCGCTCGGTGCCCTCGAGCGACACCGGCTTGATGCCGATGGAGGCCGTCTCGGGGAAGCGGATTTTCGTCACGCCCATCTCGTCGAGGAGGAACCTCTTCACCTTCTCCACCTCGGGAGTGCCGTTCATCCACTCGATTCCGGCGTATATGTCCTCGGTGTTCTCGCGGAAGATGACCATGTCGGTCAATTCAGGGCGCTTCACGGGGGAAGGCACCCCCTTGAACCACCTCACGGGCCTCAGGCATACGTAGAGGTCGAGCGCCTGGCGCATCTGGACGTTGATTGATCGGATTCCGCCCCCGACCGGCGTCGTGAGTGGTCCCTTGATCGAAACGAGGCAGTCGCGGCACGCATCCAGCGTCGCCTTGGGGAGCCACTCCCCGGTCGCCTTGAAGGCCTTCTCGCCCGCGAGGACCTCCTTCCACTCTATCTTGCGCTTCCCGCCGTACGCCTTCTCGACGGCTGCGTTCCAGACGTTCATCGCCGCCCGCGTGATGTCGGGGCCGGTTCCGTCGCCCTCGACGAAGGGAATGATAGGATTCTCGGGAACGTTCAGCTTCCCGCCCTGCATAGTGATTTTTTCGCTCATGGGGGATATTATACCAAAAATTCGGCCCATCAGGCGCAGAAACGGGCAATTTTCCCGGACGACGCCTTAGCCGCCTGCCTTTGCGGAGGGGAGGGAGAGGAAGAACTTTTCGAAGACGGGGAGTACGCGGTCGTGGCCCTTCGGATTGAGGTGCGCCGTGTCGTTCGGACCCTGGAACCAGGCCTTGCGCTCCTCCGGATCGTTGGGATTGACACCGCTCAGGTGCGCCGCGTCGAAAAACGCGAAGCCGTGCCTGGCCGCCGCAGCGCGTTCGGCCTCCACCACCTCGGGGAAATAGGCCCGCTCCACCCTCCACGGCGAGATGAAGACTATGGTGGCGGAAGGATACTTCGCCCTCAGACCCGTGCAGAGCCTGTCGAGTCCGTTTGTGAATGTCGTGAAGTTCTCCGCCTGCCTCTCCGGCGAAACGCTGTTATTGCCGTCGCCCTTCTGTATGAAACCGGCGTCGTTGTGCCCGGCGATCATGACGACGTAGTCGAGGCCGTCCTCCATCTCGCCGAAGCGCTTCAGTATCGACGGACCGAACTTCGCGCGGTCGAAGGCGATGCAGCCGCCATTGCGTCCGTAGTTGTGGTATTCCATGCCGTGCTTGGCGGCGAGCTTGTAGTGCCATGTGTCCTCCACGGCGTTGCGGTGGTTGCGCACGTAGCTGTCGCCGATGAAGGCGATGCGCCTGCCGGCAAGCGGCGAAGTGGACAAGCCATAGGCGGCGGGAAGCGACAGTGCGGCGAGGCACGAAAGAACGAGTTTCATTTTCATGGCTTCTATTTTATCACATCCGCCCGCGCACCGCCCTACCCGATTGCGGAGGGGCACTCGTGGGAGTTAAGAGTGAAGAGTTAGTTGGTAGCTGGTAGTTGGTAGTGCTTATCGTGTCCCTAGACGTCCCTAGACGACCCTAATAGACCCTAAACGACCCTAATAGACCCTAAACGTCCCTAAATTCTTTTCCGACCTCCACACTCAAACTCTCTGTGGGATACTATACTCCCCTTTCGCGGTAGGGTACGGGCTTCATGTCCGCAGCCGGCGTCTCGGACACAAGCGCCCGATCCAGCGGAAATTGAAAACTGGACGTTCCGGCATTCCTTCGGACCCTTGTAGAGGGCGAATTCCGCACGGTCCGAAGTCTCGACGCGGTAGGCGGTGTATCCGCCGTCCTTCGCCTCGTACTGGAGCAGACGGCCGGATCCATCCGGTGTATGGCAGAACGGCGTCCCCGCCAACACGTGGAGGGACGCCGTCATCGCCAGAATCGTCAAGCTTCTGCGCGTCACTTGAAGAATATGGTGTGCTCCCGCTTGCAGAGCTGGATCGCCACGCCCCACGGATCGCGGAGGATGGCCATGTGGAAGGCGGGGTTCTCGAGCGTTATCTTCTCGAGTGTCGCGCCGGCCTTTACGAGCCTGTCGGCGTCGGCCTTGACGTCCTCGGATACGAACGCAACGTGGAGCGTCATGGAGTTCATCGACTTGTAGTCGGGCGAGGCGGGCGTCTCGCCCGTGCGATAGACCTCGAGGCCCATCTCGCCGGAATCGTCGATTATGAACGCCGACTTAGGCGCGGAGCGGCGGAAGCCGAGGTTGTCGCACCACCAGGTGATGAGCGCCTCGGGTTCCGCAACGTCGATTGCTACGTGCTCCAGCTTCATCCGGCTCAACCCTCGGCTTCGAGAGCGGCGTCCACTTCGTCCGTCGTCTCCATGTTGGTGTAGACGTCCTGGGTGTCCTCGAGGTCCTCGAGCATCTCGACGAACTTGTTGATCGCCTTGGCGACGTTGACGTCGGAGACGGGGTTCGTCATGTTCGGGACGAGGCCGATGTTGGAGTTCTCCTCGTCGATCGCGATGCCGGCGGCCTTGATGGCCTCGGAGACCGCGACGAAGTCGTTCGGCTGGCACTTGACGGTGAAGCCGCCGTCCTCCGAGACGACGTCCTCGGCGCCCGCCTCGAGAGCGACTTCCATGACCTTGTCCTCGGTTACGCCGTCCGCCGCCGGGATCATGACCTGGCCGAGCTTGTCAAAAAGACGCGACGCGCTGCCGGGCTTCGCGAGCTCGATGCCGTTCTTCTTGAAGACGTTCGAGACTTCGGCCGCGGCGCGGTTCTTGTTGTCCGTCAGGACGCGCACGACGATCGCGGTACCGCCCTTGATGCCCTCGTACTGGGCGTCGACCATTTCGGCGGACTCGAGTTCGCCGGTGCCCTTCTTGATGGCGCGTTCGATGTTGTCGTTCGGCATCTGCGCCGCCTTCGCCTTCGCGATGAGCGTACGGAGCGTCGGGTTGTTGTCCGGATCCCCGCCCTTCGCCTTCACGACGATGGTGATTTCCTTGCCGAGTTTCGAGAAGATCTTACCCTTCTTCGCATCCGCCGCGCCTTTCGCGCGCTTGATTGTCGCCCAGTGGCTGTGACCTGACATTTGAGTCTCCTTAGTTGATTGAAGTTGTTCTGTTTACTTGATGGAAAATCACTGCGGTTGCACGGTGTGCTCGCGGTGGCGGTAGGTAATCCGGCCCTTCCCGAGGTCGTACGGGGAAATCTCGACGGTGACCTTGTCGCCGATCGCTATTTTGATGAAGAACTTCCTCATCTTGCCCGAGATGTGAGCGAGCACTTCGTGCCCGTTCTCGAGCTGGACCTTGTACATGGTCGCGGGGAGGACCTTCGTCACGGTCCCCACAACCTCTATAGCCTGATCTTCTTCTTTCGCCATTACGAATTTACCTTATTTGACTACAATGTGGAATATTTTATCAAAAATTGGCCTCGACTGACAAGTGCAAATGTGAGATCAGGCGGAGCGCGAGGCGAACGAGCGTGCGAGGCGCTCGTCGACGTCGTGGGCCGCGAGGGCGTCCAGGAGCGGGGCCATTTCGCCGTCCACAATGCGGTCGAGCGAATAGAGCGTGAGGTCGATGCGGTGGTCCGTCATGCGGTTCTGCGGGAAGTTGTACGTGCGGATTCGCTCGGACCTGTCGCCGGAGCCGCGAAGGGACATGCGGTCGGCCCCCAGCTTCGCCTCCTCGTCGCGCCGCCTCTTGTCGAGGATTCGCGCCTTCAGCGTCGCGAAGCACTTCTCGCGGTTGCGCTGCTGCGAGCGCTCGTCCTGGCAGACGGCGACGAGGCCCGTCGGGAGGTGGGTCATGCGGACGGCGGATTCGGTCTTGTTGACGTGCTGCCCGCCCGCGCCGCCGGCGCAGAAGAGGTCTATCCTGATCTCGGAGTCGGGGATTTCGAGCTCGTCCTCCTCGTCCGCCTCCGGGAATACGACGACTGTCGCCGCGGAGGTGTGTATCCTCCCCTGCGCCTCCGTCTCGGGGACGCGCTGCACGCGGTGCCCGCCCGACTCGAAGCGGAAGCGCCCGTAGGCGCCCTCGCCGACGACGGTGAATACGATCTCCTTGTAGCCGTCGAGCGACGTGGAGTTGGAGTGCATCACCGAGACCTTCCAGCCGACGGACTCGCAGTACCGCGAATACATCCTGAAGAGATCCCCCGCGAAAAGCGCAGCCTCCTCGCCGCCCGTACCAGCGCGGATCTCCATCACCGCGTTGCGGACCTCGAACGGGTCCGGCTTCAAAAGCGCTGCGTACAGCTCCTTCTCGGTCGCCTCCCCGAGCTGGTACGCGACCCACGCGTAGTCGAGCTTCTTGAGGAAAGCGTACTCGGCAAGAAGCGCCTTGGAGCGCTTCTTGTCCTGGAAAACGTTCGGGTCGCCCATCTCCGCTTCAACGGCGGCGAGGCGACCCAACAGTTTCTCGATCTGTGCGGAATCGACCAAGGACTTACTTAGCGAACTTGGCGTAGCGCTTCTTGAACGAGTCGACGCGGCCCTCGGTGTCGACCATGGTCTTGGCGCCGGTGAAATAGGGATGGCAGGCGCTGCAGGTGTTGACCGTCATCTCCTTCTTCGTGGAGCGGGTCTTGATGACGTTTCCGCACGCGCAGGTGATGGTGGCGTCGGTGTAGGCCGGATGGATGTCTTTCTTCATTTTCTTTCTTCCTTTACGAAATTGAGCGCATATTATACATTATTTGCGTTCGCATGGCAAGGGGGTAATCAGTAAATTCTGATATACGTCTCCGCCTTGAGCCTCTCCATCCATGCGTCGTAGAGCCTCTTCGCCTCCGTCTCCCTGACGTGCGACTCTATGTCCGCATACGCCTCGGCGAAGGTCCTCGGACGCGATGCGCTCTCTGACTCCTTCTTCAGGAGGAAGCTCCAGCCCTCGATCTCGACCCAGTCGGACACCGTGCCGACGGGCATCTTGGCGATCTCGTCGCATATCTGCGTCTTGAAGACCTCGGCCGGCTTAACGTCCTTCCAGAGTCCGCCCTGCTGTGCGTGGGAGTCGACCGAGTACTTCCTCGCGGCGGCGGCGAAGGAGTTCGTCTTGATTAGCTCCGCCACGTCGGCGCGCGCTTCCGCATGCGCGGGGTCGAGGAGGATCACCGAGACGCTGACCGTGTCGTCGGCGCGGTAGCGCTCGGGGTGGGCCTTGAACTCGGCCTTCATTAGCGAGGGGGACGCCTTCACGTTCTTGTAGACGACGTTCCACTTCATCGCGTTGACGATGAGGTCCTCCTTTATGCGCCTGCGCCAGTCGGAGTACGTCACCTTCTCGCGCGAAAGCGTGTCGACGAGCTTGTTGCGGTCCCCGTTGAAGGCGTCCGCGATTATCGACTTTATGCGGTCCTCGACGACCCACTCCTGCATTGACATCTTCGACTCGGCCGCCGCCTTTAGGATGAGCGTGCGCTCGACGAGGTCGTTCCTGACCTCCTCGAACCGCGACGAGTCGTCTATCCCGCGCCGGCGCATGGCGTCGGCGACGTCGCTCCTGAGTATGGCGGTCGTGCCGACCTGGGCTGCGACGCCGTCGACCTCGACGGCGCCCGCGACCGCCGCCATCGACGCGACGAGGACGGCGACGAGCCGGCGGGCGGACTTCATGTCTGCTTTCTGCATTTTACGTTTCCCGTTCCTCACAGCATCGCCGCGATCGCCGCGCCGACCATCGGGGCGTCGTCGACCTGCGGGGTTATGGCGTAGTGGATGTTGCGCTTCTTGACGAGCATGTCGTCCAGCTCCTTCACCACGGTCTCGGCGAACGGGATTGCGCGCGTCTTGTAGTACGTCGAACCGTCCGCGTTGATCGCGACGGGGGCCGACGGGTCGTTGCCCTCGCCGGACTTGATGACGAACGCCGCGAGGTGGACCGCCGTGAGCACGGCCGCGCGCTCGAAGACGGGGATGCCGAGGCGCTTGGCCATCTTGGCGTCGTCTGGGTCCGCGAAGATCGCGTCGAGCACGTTGTCGCGCCCGGGCTTCTTGAACGAGGCGCAGAAGTTGTCGAAGTCCATCGTCTCGAGCGAGCCGAGGCCGGCGAGCTGCTGCGCTGCCTTCTGGGAGAAGAGGCCGGCCTTCGCCGCCGCCTTGTAGATCTCGAGGCCCACGCCGCCGAGGAAGGCGCCCGCGATGAGCTTCTCGAACACCTGCGCGCCGGGATTGCCGGTCTTCGCGTCCGCCGCCTTGTCGAAGGCGCTCGTCTCGATCTTGTTGAAGCCGCCCGACTCCGCGTTGATGATCATGGTGCCTGCGGGGTCGGCCCCCTCCAGCTTCTTGATATTCGCGTTCTTTTCGACGTACGCCGCGTTTGTGCCCGTGCCGAGGATGAAGCCGATGTAGGAGGAGTAGACCTTGTCGCCCTCGGTCGCCTTCGCCGCGAGGAGCGTCGCCACCGTGTCGTTGACGATCGCGATCTCGCCGCCGCCGAGTCGCTTGAGGAGCTCCTTGCCGACGTACTGCCCGACGATCGCGGGCGCCTGGATGTTCTTCGTCCAGCGCACGAGCTTGGCGTCGAGGTCGCGCGTCGCCTCCGCGGGATAGGAGAAGCACCATCCGATCTTCTTCGTGGACGCCTTGGGGAGGACCCTCTTCACCTCGTCGGCGAACGCCTTGTAGAACGTCTCCTCGTCGACCTCTCCCTTCGTGCCGGGCATGGGCTGGTTCTGCTTCTCGACGATCTGCGGGGGAATCGAGACGACTCCGCCGCGGAAGTTCGTCCCGCCCGCGTCGAGCACGGCCGCCGTCGCGCCGGCGGGGACCTTGCCGTCCACCCCGACGAATGTCGGAATCATCATGAGGGACGACGGCTCGCCCTTCAGCCCCTTCTCCATTTCGGAGATGAACGCGCCGACAAGCGCCTGACGGTCGATCTCGGACGCCGTCACAAATCCGTTCTCCGACAGGAACTCTTCAGGTGTCTTCATTCTGCATCAATCCTTTCACTAGGTTTATCCAGTCTTCATTGGCGAGCTCTTCGGCCCGTGCAGTAGATTGTATCATATCTTTGAAAACGCTGCCAAGTTGCTTTCTTCTGTGTTCGAACGCCTTTTTCGTCAAACGATGGAAAACATCGCGTTCTTCGGCGGAAAATGCAACATTTCTGTCGTGACGGGTCAGAGTGACGACGGAGGAGCCAATCTCGGGACGCGGCCAGAAGCAGCTGGCCGCAACCTTGCGCACAATCTTGACGTCGTAGTCGAGCTGAGCCCAGACGCCCGCAAGTCCGCGCGTCTTGGACCCCTCCTTCGCCGCCAGACGCTCGGCGACCTCGGTCTGGACGAGGACCGTCATTGACGGAAGCCCGCGCTTGAGGACGAGGTCGAGGAGTATGCGCGTCCCCGCCTGGTAGGGGAGGTTGGATATCATGCAGTCGAACGACTCGGTCTGCTGGCGCGCTATGAACTCCAGCGCGTCGCCCGCGACGACCGTGAGGCTCGGCGGGTTCCCGAGCGAGTCCGCAAGCCGCGCGGCGAGGACGGGGTCCTTCTCCACCGCCGTAACCTCGCACCCCCTAGCCAGCATCTCCTCCGTGAGCACTCCAAGCCCCGGGCCGATCTCGAGGACGCGGCACCCGCCCTTTTCCATCTTTCGCTTCGCATCCTCGCCGGCGAGCCCCGCGTCCACGATCGCGACGAGCGCGTTGCGGTCGATGAGGAAGTTCTGTCCGAGGACCTTGTTGGGGTGGAACTCGTTTTCGATGCACCAGGCCTTGACCTGGCTCGGACTCGTAAGGTTCATCTCGCCTCCTCCTCAGAATAGACGGTCCGAAATGGACCTGTAGCTCCACGTCGGCGAGTCGATGGGACCCGTCAACTTGAATTCAAGCAGCATCTTCGTGAAGGGCGACGTGATCGGGTGTATCACCTTCCCGACGATCGACTCCTTCTTGAAAAGCTGCGCACGGACGATGAAATCGAGGTTGTCCTTCGCCATGTCGTACGTCCCGGCGCCCTTTATGGAAATGAGGCCGCCTTCGATGTAGACGTTGTCGGACTTGAACACGCCGTCCTTGATCGTGAAGTCCGTCGACGCCTGGGACTGGTTCACGAGGAACGAGACCCCGGGGATGCGCTCGGAGAGAAGTTCCGTCAGCCCCGCGAACAGCTTCATCTGCGCAAGGCGTCCGTTCGTTATGTCCACCTTCCCCTTCCCGCTCATCGTCGCAAGCATGTTCGTGCCGCTGTAGCCGCAGAGCTCGAAGTCCGCGTCGACCGTCCCGTGCCGCTCGCCGAGGTCGAACGTCAGCACGTCCGCAAGCTCCGCCAGCGATCCGCCGCTATACTTGCACTTCGCGGTGAAATGCGACTTCTCCTCGTCGAAGCCCTCCATGTAACACTTCATCCACCACTCGTAGTCCCCGCCCGTCTTGCCGGTCGCCCTCGCGTGCATGTCAAGGACGTCCCTCCTAAGCGAGAACTCGCCCTTCATGTCGTTGACCCTGAGGCCCTTCACGGAACCGTGCTTCAGCTCGAAGGCGCCGGCGAGGTCGTTCGCCGCGATGTCCGATTCGTCCGTCGCGCTGACCCCCTTCACCGTGACAATCGGCGCCGTTTCGCAGACAAGTCCCTCGAACCAGCTCCTCGGCAGCTCGTCGATGATCGTGAGAAGGTCGTCGAAGCGAAGCGAACTCGTCGCGTCGTAGCCGAGGCGGACGCGTCCGCCGGACCTGTTGTCGACGGTCAGGCGCCCGAAGAGCGTCCGCCCCTCCGCATCGGCAGCGGACGGCACGTCGAGGGTGAAGCGGTAGAATGCGTTCGTCCCGACGTTCTCCGTGTTGACGACTATCCCGATGTCGGAGTGCGCCACGGGGACGCCGCGGTACCGGCAGCGCGGCGGGCTGAACCTTAGGTCCATGTTGAAGTCGCCCGTGTACATGTCCGAAAAGATCGCGACGTTCGCCGGGATCGGGTCGTTCACCTCGGTCGTCGCCTCTATGTAGGGAATCGCCACCGCCTGGTCGAGGATGTCCACCACCGGCTTGATCTGCGAATACTTGACAAGCCCCTTCGCGGCCGCGCGGACAGTCTGCTTGTTGAAGTCGAGCGTAACGTCGCCCTCTATCGCAAGGTCCCTGTCGCGGTCGGGCATCGTGACGCGAAGCCCCTTCAGCGTCACGACTCCATTGTCTATGAGAAGCCGAGTCGTAATGCTGCTTGGGCTTATGCCGAGGAGGTCCGGACGGTTCAGCGTAATTGAGAGGTCGAGGCTGTCCGGCAGGTCCACTTCGACCTTCGACGGCGGAGGAGGCACATCGACGACTTCGTAGTATTCGTCCGGAAGCCTCCTGTAGATCGCGCCGTCGACCTCAAGCGTCCGCCGGAAGAAGTCGAATAGCACGAGCCTCGCCTCGCCTACGGGATTCTCAAGGCTGTCCGGACGGCCCTTGTCGTACACCCGGACGTCCCTGAGACGAACGCCCCTCCTGAAACCGAAGCTGGCCGAGTCGATGCGCACAAGCGCGGAACCGCCGGACGCGCGGCGCTCAAGGACGTCCACAAGGCACCTCGGCAACTGCTGCTCGCGAAAGAAAAGGCTCCCGATAAAAAGCAACAAGACGACGAGGATAGCCCCCACCGCCTTGAACATGAATCTCAAGAAACCTTTCACCTGCCGCATCACCTCTTTAGTGCATCTCTCTCTGCCGATTGGCAGCCCCTAGCGGAGTCGAACCGCTCTTACCTGGATGAGAACCAGATGTCCTAGCCGATAGACGAAGGGGCCAAGCTTCTTTGGTGCACCCGGTGGGATTTGAACCCACACACCTTGCGGCACCAGAACCTGAATCTGGCGTGTATGCCAATTTCACCACGGGTGCTACGGGGACATAGTATCTCAAATTTTCGGGAAAATGTCAACCCCGCACGGACACTTTTTTGAAAAAATCTTTCACCCCAGTGTGGTGCCATGCGTCAAGTGTCAATTTCCAGCCGTTTCCGGCGATTTTCAACAAGTTTTTACTCTCCCACAGCTTGGTGTCGACGTCCGTTATGTCGCTCCAGCGGCGGCGGACCCCGCCTGCGGTGAAGCCTTCGTCGTCCCATTCGCACTTGAAACGCACCACGGAGAGGATGTGAAGCCCCACTCCGGCCGCCACGAGGAGCGTGATAAGGGAGAAAATCTTCTGCGTCGCGATCTTCTGCGCCTTGAACGCTTCGAGGTCGAAGCCGTCCCTCGGCTCCGACTTCTCGATTGCGACGTAGAGGTCGTGGGCGGACGTCGCAGGATAGCGGACGAACGCGTCAAGTCCGAACCAGCCGCCAAGCGCGGCGAAGACGGCGAAGGCGAAAAGGTGCCTTGCGAGGAATTCCCTGTTGATCTTCAGTTTCATGTCTTGCCCTGCTTCACTTGCCCATGCCGAAAAGGCGGAGCGTCGCCCGGAAGTCCGCCGGAAGCGGCGAGTGCGCCTTTATCTCCGCATGAGGGTTCATGGGATCCGGAAGCTCCAGCGTGGAGGCGTGGAGCATCTGGCGCGGAACCTGCATGAGGCGCGGATCGCGCGCGCTCTTAAGCCCGAACACGCGGTCGCCCAGTATCGGGAACCTTACGGAGGAGAGATGGCGGCGTATCTGGTTCGTGCGGCCGGTGTCTATGCGGACCCGGAGGAAGCTCGCGTCCGCCCCCGCCGCCTCGCGCGTCACCCTCGATACGGCGGGCTGCCCGTCAAGCGGCGTGTCGATGAGCTGGTGGACGAACTTGAACTGCCCTGCGACTATCGCATGGTAGACCTTCGACACGCGACGCGTCTTGAACACCTCGACCGCCGCCTCGAACGCGGCGTGGTTCTTCGCGAAAAGAAGGCATCCCGTCGTGTCCCTGTCGAGACGGTGGACGGCCTCCAGCGTCGGGACGGACTCCTGCTCGCGGAGTATCGCCTCGACGGACTTCGGGTCGTCGCAGCTCACGAGCCCCGAAGGCTTGTCGCAGACGAGGTACGAGTCGTTGGACCAGAGGACGCGCACATGGCGACGGGCGGCGGCGGGAACGGGCGCGCCCGGGGCGGTGCGCGCAGATTGGCGGACCGCGCCCTTCACGACCTGCGACGGAACCTCGACGACGTCGCCCGTTTCGAGGGCGAAGCGGGCGATCCAAACGCACTTGCGGTTGACCCACACGTTGCGCCCGTCGATCATCGCCTTCGCCGTGCGCCGGGAGAGGGAGAACCTATGGGCCAGGAAGTCCTGGAGGAACTTGGGGTCCGCCTTGTTGACGGCCATGGACGAAATCCCTGCCGCATGACGGGGAGACTGGCGAACGGGCATTGCTTCAGACCTTCATGATGCTGCCGACGACGCCCTTGATCTTGCGGCCCTGGCGGTTCGGCGCAAGCATCACCTCGACTTCCTCGTCGTCCTCGCCCTCGGGCGTCTCGGCGACTATCCCGACGAGCGTGGCCTCGCCCTCAAGCGCCTTCTGGAAGTTCGCCGGAAGCGGGTCGTCGGACATGAAATCGGTGAACGGACGGTCCTCGGCGTCCTCCGGCGCGGAGAGGCCGAACATAGCCGCAAAGGCGGTGTTCACGAATTTGATGCGCCCGTCGGTGTCGCAGCAGAAAAGCGCCACGGGGGAGATCGCAAAGGCCGCCTCCTTCGCGCGCAGCATCTCGCGCACGACGCGGCGTCGCTCGACGTTGCGGACCGTGAAGACGAGGTCGCCCGGATCCATGAGATCTATGATCGACACCGTGACCTCGCAGGAGAACTTCGAGCCGTCCTTGTTGAGGCCGTTGGCGTCGATCATCATGTGGCGGTCGTCTTCGAGGCCCTTGCGGATCCTCTGGACGATTTCGGGGGCGAGCCCCGGGATGAAGAATGATATAGGCTTGTCGACGACTTCGTCCTGCACGTAGCCGAAGTGCTCCTCGGCGCGCGGATTGATCTCGATGATATGCCCGTTCGGATCCGTTATCACGACGGCATCGTACATTCCCGCCAGAAACTGGCGGAAGAGCGATTTTCTGTCTCTTGTAACGAACAGTGGTGCCATGTTGCCTATTATTATATCACAGCCCGCCCCCCAAGGGCAAGGGCGATGTTTGAATCATTCCCATTCAATCGTCGCCGGAGGCTTCGGCGTGACGTCCCAGACGACGCGGTTGACGCCCTTCACCGTCGTCGCGATCTTCGCCGCGACGGAGGTCACGAACTTGAACGGAAGCTCCACGACGCCGGCCTTCACGAACTGGGACGTCGAAATCGCGCGTATGGCGATCACGTAGCCGAAGGTGCGCGCGCCGTTCCTGACGCCGACGGACTTCACATTCGTCATGATGGCGAAGAACTGCTGCGCCTTCCTGTCGAGCTTCGCCTTGGCCATCTCGCTGCGGAACACGTAGTCCGCCTGGCGGAGGATGTCGAGCTTCTCCTTCGTGAGCTCGCCGAGGCAGCGGACCGCGAGGCCCGGACCCGGGAACGGCTGGCGCATGACCATCTCATCGGGTATGCCGAGGAGCTTGCCGACCTTCCTGACCTCGTCCTTGTAGAGGTACTTGACGGGCTCCACGAGCCCCTCGAAGCCGATGTCCTTCGGAAGCCCGCCCACGTTGTGGTGCGCCTTCACGGCCTTGTGCCCGCCCACGCCGGACTCAATGATGTCGGGGTAGATGGTGCCCTGGCCGAGGAACTCGATCCTGCCGAGCTTCTTCGCCTCCTCCTCGAAGACGCGGATGAACTCGCCGCCGATGATCTTCCTCTTCTTCTCGGGATCGGTCTCGCCCTTCGCCTTCGCGAGGAACCGAGCCTCGGCGTCGACCTGGATGAGGTTGATGCCGAACTTGCCCTTGAAGACCTTCTTGACCTCCTTGGCCTCGTTGAGGCGCATGCAGCCGTGGTCGACGAAGACGCACGTCAGCTGCTTGCCGATCGCCTTGTGGAGGAGGACCGCGCACACGGAGCTGTCCACGCCGCCGGACATTGCGAGAAGGACCTTCTTGTCCCCGACCTGGGCGCGAATCGCCTCGATTTCGTTCTTTATGTACTTCGCGGCGTTGAAGGTCCTGCCGACCTTGGCGAGCCTCTCCTTTTCTGCCTTGTTCATCGAATTGTCTCCTTTCAGGGGTTTTCACAGATTATATCAAAAAATCAGACGTCGGTGAAGTCCGATTCCCCGGATCCGCCGGAAAGTATCTCCTTCAACTCCGCTATCGTGTACGGCTTCGCGAGGAATCCGTCGTATGGATGCGCAGCGAAGAGCATCCTTATGTCGTCCTCGCGCGAGCCGGACGAGACTACGACGCGCGTGCGCGGCGCCGAGCGACCGCAGGAGGATCGAACACGTCTTCAGGATCGCCGAACTCCAGGCGGAGCGGGCGAAGGTTGTGATGGAGTCGCTGGCCGGGTTCTGCCACGCGCTCGGGCAGCCCGCGACGGTGCTTCTGTCGTCAGTCGAGCTCCTCCGCCTCCCGGGCGTGGACGAAGCGACCCGCTCGCAGGTCCTGGACATGTGCTACGACGCCGTCATCGAGATCAGGAGCCTTCTCGCCGAAATGAAGCAGCGCCGCGAATACGTCTCCGAGGCGTATCTCACCGGCAACGACAGCGCAGGAAACATCATCTCCCTCCCGGAATGGAGCGACAAATCCCCTCCTCCCAAGGCAAGCTGGGACAAATAGCTAGTGCTCGATGCGGCGCATCTGGTCTTTGATCCAGGCCGGATCGACGCTCTCCTCGGGCGAGCCCGAGATCCATTCGCCGAAATCCCACGCCCACTCGCGCGTCGGGGACGGCGGCCAGAACACGCCGCGCTCGATCAGTCCGACGAGCCGCCTGACCTCCGCCTCCGCCTCGGCGACCAAAGCCCCGGACATCGGGTCGGAGAACTTCACGTCGGCCGCCGTCTTCCCGAGTATGCAGTACGCCGCCGTTATGCGCTCCAGCCTCGCCCCCGCGAAGGCGGGGTCGGCGTCCGCATCCAGCATCGCGCAGTAAAGCGGCAGCTGAAGGCTCTTCCAGACCTTCTTCTTCGCATCGTATGAAACCGCCCTGTCGGCGGAGTCCCACGTCTTGTAGTCGATGACGCACCACTCGCCCGTCAAGTCGTTGTAGTCGACGCGGTCGCATCGTCCGTGTACCCGCGTGTGGCCGTACACGACCTCGAGCTTGCGCTCGGACGCGACGATGCGCCAGCCTTCCGACCTGCGGACCGCCTGCACCGCCGCGAAATTGGCGAGCCGCCTCTTCACGCTCTCGCCCTGAAGCGCCACTATCGCCGGAACATCCGTCCCGAAACGCCGCCCAAGTATCGCGTCCACGCGCCCCGCAAGGTCCGCCGCGATCTCCCCGGCGTCCGTCGAATCCCTGAGCGGCGTCCCCGCCCATTCCTCAAGGGCCTCGTGGACGAGCGAACCGAACTCGGCCGGATCAAGCTCCTCGGCCCTGTCGTCCATCCGCTCGCCGAACGTCTTCTTGAGGAGGTAGGTGAACGGACACTTCAAGTACGTGTCGAGACTGGACGGCGATGCGTGGTCGAGCTCCCTCGCCTCCGGCGGAAACGGCAGTCTGAGCCGCCACCCTTCCGGCAGGTCTGCGGAAACCGATTCCTCCGTCCCCGCACGCATCGAATAGAACCTCTTGACCCTGTCCGAAAGCGTCGCGTCGTCCGTCCCCTCGAAGAGAAGCCTCGACGGCTTCAGCACGTCGCCGTTCCCGTCTATGGCGTGGAAGAAGACCGTGACAGCGCCGGACTCCCTGCACGAAAGCGCGAGGTCCAGTATCGCACGGTCCCGCGCGCCGCGCGACGCGTTGTCCGGGAGTCCCAGCCCGCGCCGAAGCGAATCGGGCAGGAACGCGTGCCCCACGACGCTCTCCGGCACGCATCCCTCCTGGAAGCCGGCGACGATCAACTCGTCCGCATCGAGGAACGGCAGCTCCAGCCATCCGTCCGTGAGGATGACATCGCCCTCGTCGGGCTCAAGCGAATACGTCGCCTCTCCAAGCCGCCCCTCGAACAGCTCCAGCCTCGCCGCCTCCGGCACGTCCTCGGCGAAGCACTCGTCGAGAAGCCCCCTCATCGCGTCCGCCGCCGCCGCGAACTCCCTCGCGCCCGCGTCGCCTTCGTCGAGCGTCATGCCGGCGAATATCGAGCGCATGATGTCGCGAACGGACTTCTTCCGCAGCTCCTTGGCGACGAATTCGTAGATGTTGCGGACCGCCCCCCTTGTCTTCGGGCCGATGTCCTCCATCCTCTCGGGCAGTATCTTCGCCTGCGCGTTGTCAAGGTCGATGAGCGAACGCGACATGTCCGCCTCCGTATAGCCGAGTTTCTCGCACAGCCAGCGGCGGACGTCCCCGCCGCGTATGAAGGAGGAGTAGACGGAGTAGGATGATGTGCGCTTCAACGCCGCGACCTGCGCCACGAGGTGTCCGAGCGAGGACGTCGCAAGCGGCGTCGCCGAGGGGTTGTGGACCGACAGCCCCCTCGCCTCAAGGGCACCCTGGATCTCGGGGAACAGCGATGCATCCGCCAGGCACAACGCCGGGAGCGCCTCGTCGCCCTTGACTGACGCGAATATGTCGGCGATCCTCCACGCCTCGCTCGCCGCCGTTCCGCATGCGACGATCTGCCGCGTCAGGAGCGGCGACGCATCTGGCGCCGGGAGGCTCGGCTTGAGCTCGGTGACTGGCAGTGCAAGCGCGTCCAGCGCGCGGGACATGAGCGGGGATGGGTCGAGTACGCACGCGACGACGGCCTCCTCGACGCCGTCGAGGCTGACGGGGCGGGCGAGAGACTCCTTCAGCGACTCCGTGCGGTCCCGTCTGCCGCGCCGCGCCAGCGCCTCAAGATAGCGAGCCTCGACTTCGGCGAGCTCCCTCCACCTTGCAATCTCGACGTCCGCAAGGTCACCGCCCACGATATCCCCGACCCTGCCTGCGACGTCCGCGAACGACAGCGCGCCGGCGCCGAGGATCGCCCTGATGTCCGCAAGCTGCGCGGCGTTGTCGAAAGTGCCCTTCCCGCCAAGCGCCTCCCAGAAGGCGACCAGTTCGTCCGTTCGCGTCGCCTCGCCGTCGGAGTCCCTCTCGACGAGATGGGCGGGGGTGCGGACGACGGGCGGGACGAGCCCGGACGGGAACCGCCTCGCGAGCGCAAGGCGGATGCGCCGTCCCGACTGCGCGGTCGGGACGACGAGCAGGATGCGGGCGAGAGACATGACGCCCGCATCGTCGAGGACGGCTTTCTCCGCGAGGTAGTCCGCTACTGCGTCGACTGGCTTCGCCCCGGGCTTGAGAAGGACCGTCTCCACGTCCGTCAAAGGGCGCTTCCGGGGAAGAAGGTGGCGACCGACCTGCCGGCGAAGATCGGGGCGAGGACGCTCTTGCGTCCGTTTGCGATGAAGACGTCGATTCCGGCCTCGACAGCCGCCTTGACGGCGCGCAGCTTGGAGTCCATGCCGCCCTTGGAGAGGTTGCCCTTCTCCCCGGCGCGGACAAGCTTCATCACGTTGCGGAAGGTGTCGACGCGCGGGATGCGGCGCCCCTTCGCATCGAGGAGCCCGTCCACCGTCGTGAGGAGGACGAGCGTGTCGGCCTTGATTAGCTTCGCGATGAGGAAGCTCAGCCAGTCGTTGTCGCCGAAGGTCCTGCCCTTGAGCTCCTCGTCCGCCACGACGTCGTTCTCGTTGATGATCGGAACGATCCCCGCATGGACAAGTCGGTCAATAGACTTCTTCACGTTCTGCGCACGGTGGTGGTCCTCGAAGTCGTAGTGCGTGAGGAGTATCTGCCCGATCTTCACCCCGTGCGCGGCGAAGAGCTTCTCGTACTCGTAGATGAACCGGGCCTGCCCGACCGCTGCACACATCTGGACGTCGTTGACGTCCGTAGGCCGCGCCTTCAATCCCAAGGCCTCAACACCGGCCGCAACGGCGCCGGACGAGACGAACACTACCTCATGCCCCTCCTTGCGGAGGGAGCTCAACTGCGCGACGAGACGGGTGAGCGCGCGGTAGTCCGGACGGCCCGTCTTCTTCGCTATGGCATGCGTGCCAACTTTGACGACGATTTTCATGGTTGCGGATATTATACCAAAAAAGAGCCGCGGTGAACACCGCGACTCCCTTTCTGGTTTGCCAGGGCGTCCATCAGGCGCCGAGCTGGAGGCGGGCGAAGCGCTTGACCGTGATCGGCGCGCCGCCGCAGTTCTTGGAGACGCCCGCGAGGTACTTCTCGACGGTGAGGTCGCCGTCCGCGACGTAGTCCTGCTTCATGAGGCAGATCTGCGTGCAGAACTTCGCGGCCATGCCCTTCTTGATGCCGACAAGGGCCTGCTCCGGAGGAAGCTTGCCCTTCTGCTCCTTGAGCGCGTTGAGCTTGATCTCGAGCTCGGCGTCGATCTCGGCCTGGGGGACGTCCTCGGGATTGATGTACTTCGGCGCGTTCGCCGCGATCTGGAGGCAGAGCATGTGGGCGGCCTCCGCGAGTTCCGCGGACGCGGCGCACTTGTCGCACGGGGTCGCGAGCTCGACGAGGACGCCGATCTTGCCGCCCATGTGGATGTAGCCGGAGAGGATGCCCGTCCCTTCGAGGACGTAGCGCTCGCTGCGGCGGATCTTGACGTTCTCGCCCGTCTTGGTGAGGAGCATCTTGAAGTCGTCGTTGAGCGTCGCCTCTATGTCCTTGCCTTCGAGCGCGACCTTCGCGGCGTCGTTCGCGAACTTCACGAACGCCTCGGTCTTCGCGACGAAGTCGGTCTCGCAGTTGATCTCGGCGAGGGCGATGGACTTCTTGTCCGCCGCCTCGGCCATGGTGACGAGGCCCTGCTTGGACTCCTTGTCGACGCGCTTGGCGGCGACGGCGAGGCCCTTCTCGCGGAGGTACTTGACGGCCTCCTCCATGTTGCCGTTGGTGGCGGTGAGAGCCTCCTTGCAGGCGCCCATGCCGGCGGCGGTCGCCTCGCGAAGTTCCTTGATCTGCTGGATTGTGATAGCCATTTCTTGATTCTCCAAATTCCTTATTGTGGGGGTCCGGGGGAGCCTGGGCTCCCCCGTCCGTTGCGTTGTCCTTACTCCGCCTTCGGCGCCTCGGCTGCGGGAGCCTCGGTGTTCGCGGCGGCGACGGCGGCCTCGGCCTCGACGACGGCGGCCTGGCGCTTCGCCTCGAGATCGGCCTTGGCCTTCGCCTCGGCGGCCTCCTTGGCGGCGCGCGCCGCGGCCTTCACGTTGACGGCGACGGCGGACTTCTTGGCGGCGCCGGCACCGGCGGCGGGCTTCTTCGCGGCGGCCTTGGCCTTGCGCTCGGCGCGGGCGGCCTTGTCGGCCTCGTCGCGCTTGGCGCGCTCGGCCTCGCGCTTGCGGCTCTCCTCGGCAGCCTTGGCGCTGTACTCGTCGTTCGCGGTCTTGACGACCTTGACGAGGCCGTTGAGGATCAGCTCGACGCCGCGGACGGAGTCGTCGTTGCCGGGAATCACGTAGTCGATCGGCTCGGGGTCGGCGTTGGTGTCGACGATGGCGACGACGGGGATGTGGAGACGGACGGCCTCCTTGACCGCGTTAGCCTCGCGGCAGACGTCGATGACGACGACGGCGCCGGGCTGCTCGGCCATGTCGGCGATGCCGGTGAGGTTCTTCTCGAGCTTGTTCAGCTCGCGGCGGAGCATCGAAGCCTCCTGCTTGTGCTCGGAGAGCTCGCCGCCGTTCGCCTTGGCCGTGGCCTGGAGCTGGCGCATGCGCTTCACGGACGAGCGGATCGTCTTCGCGTTCGTGAGCGTGCCGCCGAGCCAGCGCTCGGTGATGTAGAACTGGTTGACGGACGAGGCGGCCTCCTTGACCATCTCGGAGACCTGCTTCTTCGTCGCGACGAAGAGGATGTTCTTGCCGGCGAGGACGGTGTCGCGGAGGAACGCCGCGGCCTCGTCGAGAAGCGTCACCGTCTGGGTGAGGTCGATGATGTGGATTCCGTTGCGCTTGTCGAAGATGTAGCCTTTCATCTTCGGGTTCCAGCGCTTGGTCTGATGGCCGAAGTGAAGACCGGCATCAAACATGTCCTTGAGCGTGATGCCCGTGAGGGCGGACGTAGGCATTTCCATTTTGTTTTCTCCTTTAATCCTTGTTGTTAGATCAATCCGCTTTGACCGGGGATGGACTACCCCGATTCATTCGCTTCATCCCGCCCACCATGGGCAGAATGGCGCATAGTATATCAAAACTTACCGCGCCTTGCAAGGGGGTGCGGCCAACGAACTGTGAGTTGGTGATTGGTGGTTGGTGATTGTCTAAACGTCTAATAGACTCTATGCGACCCTATGCGACCCTAATTTCCCCCCAGACCCCCTATTTGATAAAAAAGCACTCCCGCTATCGCGTGAGTGCATGTAGAAATGCCCGAGTGACACAATGCTGCAAATGGATATATAAGGGGGGCATGCGGCGTGTGGAGCGCGAAACCCGCGCCACGTACGCATCGCCCCCTCTTCACTCAAACAACGAAAAAGAAAACCTAAGATGAGCATGAAGCTGAAGGCAAAGTCCTCACAGGCAGCATAGCGTGCACCTTCCGAGGTACATGGCAGGTACCTCGCGAGGTGGGCATAGGGCAGCTCGCGAGGTGGACATAGGGCAGCTCGCGAGGTGGACGGTATGCGCCTTCGGCATCCCCGGCATCGCGGTCATATCGCAGACCACGCAGGCGGCTGACAACAAGGGCGAAGACACCAACGTGCCGGTGCAGGCGAACCCGGTAGACGTAGGGCAATAGGCAACAGGGGGAAAAATTTGGAGACGCGGCTTCCAGCCGCGTCAATTGAGCGATTGGCCTGCGACTACAT